>NZ_MKVG01000015.1:71040-86043 GCF_001899155.1 Flavobacterium sp. 38-13 | reverse complement strand
TATTTCCGGAGGCTCCGAACATAATGACTAATTATAGGTCTAAATACTTCTGAAAGCCAAACATCCTTGTGATAGACACACCAATTATTTTACATAATATTATTATAGGGCAACCGAGCCTGCGAGGACTATTTTGACCTATAATGTACGGAGCATTATGTTAAATAGCTTTGGTATTTAATTTTTTAGAGCGGGGGAAAAGGGGAATTTTATTTTCACTCTTTAACCGATAAACCTCCATAAAACCGACTCACTTCCTCGTTAAACACCACTCCGCGTGAGGGATAGCAGCGGCATCCTTTTGAGAGTTTACGAACAAAAGATAAAGCGCATAGCCCGACCCCTGACCAACCAATAAACAACTGAAAAAAGGGCAGGGGGCACGCCCAAACAATCCCTAATGTGCCTGTAATCCCGAATGTGATAAATAAACAAAATGTGCCTCACAAAATAATGTAGAGAAAGCCTGTAGATATGAATAGCAATATTAACGGCGGAGCCGTTTAATTAGCTATTATTTTATTTTGAAAAAAAGTGAAACATGTTGCTTAGCGCCCATATTTTTCCCGAAGCTCCAGCTTATCAATTCGTGACCTTATTGCTCCGTTGTTTCTTCCGAATATAACCGATAATTCTCCGATTGTTTTTCCCTCACAAAAAAGAAGTTCCAATCTATCATCGTCTTCCTGTTTCCAAGGTTGATAAGCGTTTTTGTTTTCAAGCCGCTTATCATCTAAAGTGTAACTCTTTTTAGTTCCACGTTTTCCTTTTATGGAGTATTTAGGGGCGAATTTATCATACAGCCTTTCTTCCAGTTCTTTTCTGCCTAAATCTACCAAGATGTATGAAACAGTTAGATCTGTTATTATTTTTTCATTAAGTAGGTTCTCAATTTCTTCGCAGAAGCCTTTTCTTGAACTAGGTTTTTCATAGTTTGGGAGTTCAGAAAAATGATGATTCCCTAAATTTCTTCGTAGAGTATGATTTTTAGTATTCAGAATATCATTCATTCTGCCTTGAATACTTCCTGTTTCTCCAACATAACAAATCTCGCCATCCTCACGAAATATATATACAGCAGATGCATTCGGAAAAGAATTAGCCCAATTTCTGCTAAGCTCAATTTTTTTCTTTTCTGAATTGTTTAATAACTCATTTTCAAGTTTTATTAAGTATTCTTCAATTTGTGTTTTTGTCATGGCGTATATTTATGAAGTAATTATTCGTTATTATATTCTTCATATCCTCCAAATTCATGAAATTTTTCAGATATTCTATCAAAATCATCAGGATTAATCATATCAAAATAATCTTCGGGGCTGTATATGGTTCTGCGAGTATAATGATTCGATAAATTTGCTGCTGTTAAAGCGTTATATCCATTGAGTTTAAGTTCACATGCTGTGCAATGGAATTTTGTAGGAAGTATTGATTGTCTTACAATAATTTCGCCATCACTTGTTTCTATATTTTCCTTACCATAAGGCTCTCCAATAACAGTAGCTAAACTAGAACAAGAAGGACATTTAACTCTATGATGTCCTCTGTATGCCAATTTATTACTATTCTTTTCAGACTCAGTTTTCAGATTTTCTTGATCTTCTTCAGTTTTATTTTCAAAAACCTTTTTATGAGCAGCAATCGCCGATTTTGTTTTTCCAAATTCTTCTTCCTTAACCTCCGATAGAATAATATTAGCTTCTTCTTCAATTTCGCTCCCTAGCAGTGAATTTAAAGATTCGCCTTGAAATTCACTTAAAATTTTACAACACTTGTAAAAACCTGCAATCCATTGTGAGGTTGGATAATCTTCGAATGCTGCACCTCCTGTATGTAATTCTTCATTACGTTGATTAATTATTGCAGAAGAAATTTTAAAGTGTTCTTCTGTGAAATCAGTAATTAAAGTTTGACAAAGCGATAATACCTGTACAGTCCCTAAAGATTTTCTTTTACTTTTTGCAGATCCCAGATTTAATGCATGCAATAAATTTTGATGTAATGGGTCTGGTTCAGCCAAAAGAGTAGGGCTAACATTTGCTACGGCTGAACGAATAAGTAATTCTAATCCCATAGCACACCATAGACCAAAAAATGGACTTTCTTTATCTTCATCAAATCCTTTTTCAAAGAAAAGCTTTGATTTTACAAATAATGGTTCTCTTTCCCAACTCATAATTATTTAATATATATTCTTTTTAAAATTCTATTTTCGTTATTCTTCACAGATTCTCTACCATGAAGAATCTTCCAATTATCAAATACAAATACTTTTGGCTTATCCCAAGTAATTTTATTTATAGCAAGTTTATTTAATTTTTCGTCTATAATTTCTAAAGTTGTTTTTGCACTTTTATTTACTGGTTTCATACAATTGCTATCAAATCTGATAAATTCTTGGTTTAAGTGCTTGTTTAGAAATGATGTATAAAAGTTTTTAGTTGTGGTTTTTATTAAAAAGATAGACTTTTTTAATTCTGAGATTTCAAGAGAAGTTAGATCCTTATAAATATCATTGAATGTTACAAAAGTAGTTCCTGTATCACTTTTATTTTCACAGCTTAATAAAACAAATCTTGCCGGTAGTTCCCAAAAAGCTGTATCCGTATGGAATGGAAATTTGTCTAACTCAAAATTATAGCTAAACGTATTTTTTGTTGCTTCTTCTTTGTTTTTAGGTTTTAGATAATCTATATAATTACCATTTGGATGTACTATGATTTCTCCTGTTTTTTTTGAAAGGTCAACTAATGTATCATCATCCGTTGAAGAACTAAATTCAGCCCATCCTTTTGAAAATAGTTGATTTAATGCTTTAGACTCCATGTAATATAAATTCTCAGATTTTCTATTAGTTCTTTAACCTATAAGCTCATTATAATGCTTTCATCATTTTTCATGATTAAAGGCTGTTTTTTTTATGTCTTCTTCGAGATCAATTAACTCTTGATCCCAAAAACCTAGCTTTATAAGATTGTCCTTAATAAATGTAAAATTTGCATCTATTAGAATTATTGTGGCGGAAGTTGCAGAGTAAATTGAATCGGGAAGACCTTCTTTCATTAGCTCTTTAGTCCTATTGATTATTCTATTCTTTCTATTTGTACTTGTTTGAATACCTCCTATATAATCATCAAATAACTCTTTTATAATTTTAAATTGATCTTGAATTGCATTCCCAATTTCAAATCTTTTTTTAACAAGCCTATCTGGATCATTCAAATTCAATACAGAAACTGTTAACTCTCCTAATGCATCACAGCCATTGATTCTATAAAGCCAATATTTCAAATGGTTTTTAGGATCTATTAAACATGGATTTATTATAGGCTCTAAAACAGTATCATGATCTCCTTTAGTACCATTACATTTTTTACATGATGGAAGTAGATTTTCCCATTCAACAACTTCGTCTTCATATTTATCTTTATGATGAAAATGTTCTACTTCTAAATATTTACTTTCTTCACTAATGTTTGCTTCACAATAGCAGCACTTATTATTTGAAAGAGCTAATAATCCTTTTTTTATAGAATCACGATTCCATACTGATTTTCCAGTTGTTTTATATTCCTTTGTCAGTTGGGCTTGAAATACTGCTGTAAGCTCTAAAGGTTTGGGAGTTCTTGTTAATTTAATCATGCTATGAAATACCTGCTAATTGTATTTTTAGTATTTTTTTTAATGAATTTTCTGGATGTAACATAGCGTCAAGTATTTCAAAACTTGCAGTTGCTTTTTCTAAATTTTCAATATCAATAGCTTTATTAAAATTTTCAATAGCATTTAAGTATGTAGAAGTTCGAGTTTCGGTCATTCCCATAATATCAGTCAATATTTCTTCTACTGACCAACCTTGGCAACCATAAATATCATTAACAATAGTGTTTGGTATAACATTATTGTCTTCATCAAGTATTAACGGTATTATTTCTTTTGCTTCAGCAACTTGTATAAGATGAGGGCTATGGGTAGATGTAAATACTTGTGCATTTGGTAGAATTTCCTTTATAGCCTCATATATTTTTGCTTGCCATTCAGGATGTAAATGAAGATCTATTTCATCAATAAATACAATTCCATCAAAATCTTTTATAAATATACTTGGCTCTTTATATCGAAATTCTACTTCTTTTATTAGCCCAAGTAATACTGCCATACAAGATTTATATCCTGACGATAAATATTCAAAGAAAATTTCTCCATTGGGAGTATTTAGCATAATATCATGAGTATCTGGATCAACTCTACTAAATGAAATATTATTATTAAGTAAGCTAAAACACTCTTTTGCTAGATTAATGTTTTTTATTTGTTCATCATTCAAACTATCTGGGTGCGCAGACCATAAATGTTTTCTTACAAACCAATTTTTGATATTACTTGGATGAGAGCCATATAATGTTTCACCTGCGAAAGCAAAGTTATCTTTTAATGGTTCAGTCGTCAATGAAGCTAACTGCTGATACTGAATATCCCTATGTGTTTTGAAAACAATAACTTCATTTGAATTGCTTAAAAAACCACTCGTTGATCTACTATTTTGATCTGGGCGAAAATTATTGAGACTAAACGTTTTACTGGTTGGTGTGCCATTTATTGAAATATTAATATCCCATCTACCAGCAGTAACATTAGCCATTTTTTTTAGTGAAGTATTAAAATTACCAAATGATTGTGCCAAACAATCTAAAATAGTAGTCTTACCAATTCCATTTTGACCACAAATAATATTAAATTGATTATTAAAATTTAGCTCTAAATTCTTGATAGGGCCAATTCCTTCAATTTTTAGATTATTAATCTTTAGCATTATATTATCTCTTTAATAGTTTCATTATTTCCCTTCAATCAATTTCTCCAACTTTTCAATCATTTCCTTTTGTTGTTGAAGCATACGTTCATAAAGGTCAACCATTTTATCTATTGGGTTAAAAGATGGCTGATAACTAAATCCTGATGCAACAGCATTATCCTTAAAATCTTGGAAAGAATAAGTATTTGCAATGACGTTTACTGCCTGTTCTTCGTCAAAGTTTTCAATAGCTTCAATAGGTAACTTTAGGATCTTAGCTACTTGTTCTAAAATATCCTTTTCTACGGATTCTTTTTGTTCCAGGAGAGAGATTTTCTTTTGGTTCCAGTCTTCGCCCAATTCGTAGGCTAGGGCGTCTTGCTTGATGCCGAGCATTTCACGGAAACGCTTTATATTTCGACCTTGGTGTATTTTCTTGTTTGGCATATCGGTATGTATCATAAATCTCAAATATACTGTTTTTAGTTAAAATAATTAACAACTATTGGCAAATGAAGTTTCTAAATTATGCTTTTTTCAAGATAAAACATCCTGAAAAGGAATTGATTATCCCGTAAGTCTTGTCTTACTTCACGGCATAAAAGCACAATGATATGAAAAACGCCGAGAGTAACAAAGATAAGCTATTGGAAATACGCAAAATTACGGTTTGCCGTAAAGTATTTAGTATCTTTAATTACCATCCCATAATCACAATATGTGGCAAAAAGCTGTGGTATATCAACCATTAAATAGAGCAGTGGAGTAGTACTATTATTTTATAAAACGCTGATTTATAAAATTAAAACAAGCTTCTCTTGAAGCAGAATTTCTCCACATTATGTTAAATAGAAACATGATTGAAGCACACTCTCCGGCATTGATGAATGAGCGTTTAAAAAACGGACGTAGCGAAGCGTTAAAAAATGTAAACTGTTTGAGCGAAGCGAGTTTTTACATTTTAGCGTAGCGCAGTCGGTTTTTAGCGAGGGCATCATAGCCTTGATTTTTTGGTTCTTTTGCATCAAGGCAAAAGAACAGATAATTAACGTGTGAGCGCCAGCATAGAAAAATGCCAAAAAAAAGCCGTCAGGCACATTGGCATTTTTTGTATGCCAGCGAACTCCACGAAAATAAAATTTCGCTTTCCCGAGCGTTGGCAAAAAAAATTAAATCGACAGGACGAGCGTCGGCAAATTGTGCAGCAAAAATTCAATGTGTAAATTTATTTCCAAACACATTTAATTTTTAGCAAACAAGCGCGTTGGCCGAGCGGCTATTTCCGGAGGCTCCGAACATAATGACTAATTATAGGTCTAAATACTTCCGAAAACTAAACTTCCTTATGAAAGACACACCAATTATTTTACATAATATTATTATAGGGCAACCGAGCCTGCGAGGACTATTTTGACCTATAATTTATATTATGTAAAATAAACTTTTTCCAAACTAAACCAATATTCTCCTTTATCACAACTATATTTGCATACAAAATCATATCAATGGAATATTTATTTATACTGCTTGTTATCTTCTTATTATTCTACGTACCAAAATATTTTAAAAAGCGTAAATAATTATTCGTGCAATCGTAATCGGTTTTTTAAATCCTGGATTTCTTGCTGGAGTTTTTTTTGTTTTTGAAGCAGATTTAAAATCGCATCGATTCCTTCCGGATTGATGTGCAGTTCATAATACAATTGCCGACAACGGTCTAAATCTTCTAATTTTTCAGAATCCATAAATTTTTCGTTATTCTTGTTTTCAAACGGAATGATTCCCATTTCGTCCAGAATATCTATGAATGTCCTTTCAATTTTATAATGGTTGCAGTAATCTGATATAATGATTCTTTCGATTTTCATCTCCTAATTTTTTAAAGTTTAGATAATTCCCTAAAAGCTTCTTTTTGTTTTTCAGTCAAGTTGGTTGGAATCTTAATGTCATACGTTATAATCAGGTCACCAAATGAGCCTTCTTTTTTATAAACGGCCATTCCTTTGTTTTTAAGCCTGACTTTTGTTCCGTTCTGGGTTTCTGGCGGAACTTTCAGCTTAACCTTTCCATCTAAGGTTTCAACAGTGATTTCTCCTCCTAAAATTGCCGTAAACAAATCCAAACTTACTGTTTTATATAAATCGTTATTAAGTCGTTTGTATTCCGCATCTTCTTCAATCCTAAACGTAATATACAAATCCCCTGCCGGTCCGTTATTGGCTCCCGGACCTCCGTGTCCTTTTAGTTTTATAACTTGTCCGTCTGCTACACCTGCCGGAACCGTAATCCTTAAATTTTTCCCGTTTACGGTAATGGTCTGCTTATGGGTTTGGGCAATATCGCGGAGTTTCAAATGCAGTTCGGCATTATAATCCTGTCCTTTGAAACCGGCTTGCCTGCCACTACTTCGTCTGCCTCCAAACATGGATTCAAAAAAATCCGAAAAATCAGCATTACCAAATGAAGCATCATCGCCAAAATTGGAATAGGAACTGCCTGAATATTGCGATTGCGATTGTGATTGAGATTGCCTTGCCTTTTCATATTCTTCTGCATGCTGCCAGTTTTCACCATAAGCATCATACTTTTTTCTTTTTTCAGGGTCGCTTAAGACTTCATTGGCTTCATTAATCTGCTGGAATTTTTTATTGGCCTCAGTATCATTCGGATTTAAATCCGGATGGTATTTCCGGGCCAATTTCCGGTATGCTTTTTTTATTTCGTCAGTACTAGCCTTTTTGTCAACTTCTAAAACGCTGTAATAGTCTATAAATGCCATGATTATGATTGTTGTTACACTATAAATTTAAAAAAAATAATCAGTACTACACAACTGACATAAAATAAAAAACACTGCCCTTTACAGACAGTGCTTCATCTAAATTAAGTATTGAAGAAAATCTATTTAATTTTTACAGGGATATCCCAGTTTTCCCAACTTAGGGTAATATTGTCCTTGTTGATTTTATAAACCAGCTTTTCAGTCATTGAAGCTGATTTTTTAGGAGTTACTTTTACTCTTAACTGGTCCTGTTTGGCATCCATTTTATAAGCCCCCCATTGTTTCCACTCTTTGTTGAAAATAATAGTTGCGGCATCTTTTTCCGGAATTACAAAGAAAGCATATTTTCCGGCAGGCAATTTTTTACCTTCAACGGTAATTTCTTTATCAGTTTCAAAAGTTGTAGCCTCATTAGCTCCGGCTCGCCATACTTCTCCAAAAGGAACAAGTTCTCCCCAAATAGCCCTTCCTTTTACGGATGGGCTACCATAGTTGATAGTAATTGTTGCACCATTAATTTTTCCGGTAACTGTTTCTGCCGGACTTGCCTTTTTATCCTGGGCATTCGCGAAAGCAGTCATTACTAATGTCATCAGAAATATTCCAATTCTTTTTTGTAGTTTCATGTGATTTGTGTTGATTGTTAATTTGTTATGTTTTGGCTAGTAAAGATAATCAAGTGAATGTCTGTTGATTTTTTATTTATAATTCTTTTAAGAATTTTAACACCAAAAATGAATGCTATTTTCAGTTACTTTTGTAGTTAAAAGATTTTAAAATGTTCTATATAGTCTTAAGCATAATTTGCAGTGTTTCGGTAGGAGCGCTTCTTAAATTTTCAAAAAGATATTCATTTGATATTATCCAGGTCATAGCTGTAAACTATATTTTGGCGTTGGGATTGTGTTATATTACCTTCCGGCCTGATGCTTCTGTAGTGAATAGCAGTTCGCCCTGGAAAATATATATAGGACTTGCCATTTTATTGCCTTCTGTGTTCTTATTACTGGCTTCTTCTATAAAACACATTGGTATAGTTAAGACTGATATTGCCCAACGCCTATCCCTGTTTATTCCTATTCTGGCAGCTTATTTTATTTTTAAGGAAAACTTTACAACTTTAAAATTAATGGGGCTGATTGTTGGTTTTCCGGCTATTTTTCTTACGCTATCCAAAAAACAATCAGACACCCAGGAAAACAGATGGATTTTTCCCGTGTTGGTACTATTAGGGTTTGGAATCATTGATATCTTATTTAAGCAGATTGCTCTGGAAAAAAGTATTCCTTACACCACTTCCCTATTTATAGTATTCTGTGGCGCTTTAGTATTGGCATTGTGTTTTACGATATACTCTGTTTTTGTAAAGAAGAATCTCATACAATGGAAAAACATTATTATAGGTGCCTTTTTAGGAATTTTAAACTTTGGAAATATCCTGTTTTATTTAAAAGCACATAAGGCTTTTTCAGAGAATCCTTCCACCGTTTTCGCGGCTATGAACCTGGGTGTAATTGTTTTGGGCAGTTTGGTTGGAATTGTCGCTTTTAAAGAGAAAGTCACTTTAAAAAACTATATCGGAATTGTTCTTGCCCTTGGTTCTATTGTACTGATTACTCTTTCACAAATTCAGGGAAAATAGCGTGGAAGTATTTTTAAACTTCTTTTGCAAAGAATCAGAATAAATTTTATTTTTACTTATCATCTAGCTAACAAGATTTTATGAAAAACCCGATTGCGGAGAAGGTTGTTGATTTTCTCAAGAACTATCCGCCTTTCAACAGCTTAAATTACCAGGAATTACTGCATATTGCTTCTGAAGTTAAGGTACTTTATCTCGAAAAAGGTAAGATTCTTTTCCAGATTGGCGATGCCTGTCATGATAGCTTTTACATTGTGGCTTCCGGGGCTATTGGGTTATCCGTAACTTCTGATGCCGAAGAAACTTTAATTGACAAATGTGATGAAGGCGATATTTTAGGGCTTCGTCCGTTTTTTGCCAAAAACAATTATCTGATGACGGCAAAAGCCCGTGAAGAGAGTATTGTTTATGCAATTCCGATACAGATTTTCCAACCCTATGTGTTTGCCAATCATGATGTAATGAGTTTTATGTTGGAGAGCTTTGCCTCTAATACACGAAATCCCTATGACAAGGAACATAGAGGAAAGCTGATTTCTGAAAATATTATCTATAAGGAACAACAGGCCGATATACAATATTTCCAATCCATCCAGTATTCAAAAGAGCCAATAACAGCTTCTCCTGAAGCTATTGTTAGAGATATTGCCCAGATGATGACCGACAAGCTGATTGGGAGTGTCATTATCACAAAAGATGATTTCCCGATTGGAATCGTAACTGATAAAGATTTGCGTTCTAAGATTGCTACCGGTCACTTCCAAATCTCGACTACCGCAGCTAAAATAATGACTTCACCTGTGGTTACGGTACCTGAAGACCTTTCTCTTGCCGAAGCTCAGGTATATATGCTTAAATACAATGTAGATTATCTCTGCGTTACGGAAGACGGTTCAGACAAATCTCCTGTAAGGGGAATTATTTCTGAAAATGATTTGGTGGTTGCACAGGCCAATAACCCTGGTGTATTGATTAAGGAAGTTAAACGTGCACAATCAGCTAAAGATTTGAAACGTATTCGTGAAAAATTATCAGAATTGATACAGACTTCAATCACAAAAGATATACCGGTTTCGCATATCATGAATATTTCAGGAGAAATCAACACCGCCATTACAAGACGTGCTATTGATTTGGCTATTCTTGAAATGGGCTCTCCTCCTGCCCGATTTGCATGGTTGAGTATTGGCAGCCAGGGCAGAAAAGAACAGTTATTGCTAACTGACCAGGATAGTTTTTTGGTTTTTGAAGATGTGCCTCAGGACAAATACCGCGATGTAAAAGATTATTTCCTGCGTTTGGCCCGAAGAACAACTTCTACCCTTGAAAAGGTGGGCTATTTCTTAAGTCCGGATGGTTTTGTTTCAAGCAATATGATGTGGTGTAAATCACTGACAGACTGGATTAAACAATACGGAAATTGGATTAATACTCCAGGTGAAAACAGTGAAGTGATAAACACTATTTTCTTTGACTATGAAATTGCTTTTGGTGAAACTTCTATCGAAGAAGCCCTTACGGAAATTATTTTCAAAAATGCGAAAGGAAACAAATTGTTTTTTGACTATCTGGGCAATGACGCCTTGAGAAAACCACCGCCATTAGGATTCTTTCGCCAATTCCTGGTCGAAGAAGAAGGCGAAAATAAAGATATGTTTGACATCAAAACAAGAGCCCTTACCCCGCTTATTGATGCCGGGCGTTTGTTAGTTTTGCATCAGAATATAAAAGGAATCAACAATACTTATATGCGTTTCAAACAGTTGGCAATTGCCGACCCTAGAAATTCAGAATTGTTTCTAAACTGTGCCGAAGCTTTCCTTACACTATCTGAATTTAGGACTGTAGAAGGCTTAAAAAATGACAGCTCCGGACAATTTATTAATCTGGAGGAGCTTTCAAAAACTGATAAAGTCAAGCTAAAAAATTGCTTTATTCCCATAAAAGAAGTTCAGGAACTAATCAAGAGCAGGTTTAAGCTCACCTATTTTTCATAAATCATGCTGGATTGGCTAAAAATAAATAAAGATTACCCACAATTTTGGAAAGATTATCTCGGAAAGTTTGAGAACAAATCCAGAAGATTTGTGGCATTTAGTACTGAAACTACAGGCCTGGATGCCGAAAAAGATGTCATCCTGTCTATTGGTGCCGTAGCTATAGAAAACAATACTATTGTTGTAAAAGATAGTTTTGAAGCACTTATTTTTCAGGAGAAATTTACTCCTGAAACAGCCTTAAAAACAGGTATCATAAAAGGAGTTCCTGAGGAAAAACATTCCGAAAGTGAGGCCATAGAAGCTTTTATTAACTATTTAGGCAATGCCGTTTTGATAGGACACCGGATTCATTTTGATATTGCCATGATTAATACTGCCTTAGAAAAATTACATTGTGGCAAACTTAAAAATGAGGCTTTGGACATTGAAGTAATGTTTAAGAAATGGAAACAACTCCCTGAAGAAAAGCAGTTTAGATTAGATGAATTAGGTGCTTACTTTAAGATATCGAAGAGTGACAGGCACACGGCTTCTAATGACGCTTTTACAATTTCACTCCTATTCCAAAGGTTAAAACAACGCCTTGGTTTATAACCCAAACCCAGTTTTTTTTCACTTTTCTTAAAAAGAAGCAAATATTTTTTTGCAATTCTATTTAATAAGTAACTTTGCGGTCCACTATTTTATAAATTAGGCAAAAATGCTTGAAATATCAACAGAAGAAAAACTTAAGGAACGCATCAAGGAATTGAGCTGTCTTTATGATATTTCAAAGACCACGAGCATGAATGCAAACTGCTCTGAATCTGCCTTAAGGGAAATCTGTACTATTGTAAAAATTGCCTGGCGGTTTAGCGATGTTAGTATAGTGGAGCTCCAATGCAATGACTTTTATTTCACAACGTCAAAACTTCCGGAAGATACCCGTTTTCAGGTTAGTCCTATTTCTATTTTTGATAAAGAAGCCGGTTTTATCAAGGTACATTATCCAATAAGCAGCGGGGCTTTTTTTCTGGTTGAGGAAGAACAGCAACTGTTGGATAAAGTTGCCCTTGAAATTGGCAATTATATTGAGAAAAATCATATCCGGGAAAGAGAAAAGCAGTTGCAGAGAAGTGTGGAACGCATTGACAGGTTGTCAATTCTTGGTGAAATAACAGCCGGAATTGCCCATGAACTCAATACACCACTCGGAAATATACTTGGTTTTGCCGAATTGATAAACGAACAGAATATCGATAGGCAGGTAGCTCAGGATGTTTCAAAAATCATCAATGCGGCCATTTATTCCAGAGAAATTGTCAAAAAACTAATGTTCTTTTCTTGTGAAATGCCACAAAACATGGAAATTGTTCCTATTAAACCTATTGTAGTTGAGGCCTTATCACTCCTGGGTCCTAATTTTAAGAAGGCACAGGTTTCTTATGAACTTATCTTTGACAATCCGGAACTAAAAGCCCAGATAGACAATATCCAATTGACCCAGGTCCTGTTTAATATTCTTATAAATTCGATTTATGTAGCTCCACAAAACAGTAGCATTACTGTTAAAGTTACTGACGATTCCAATAATTTTTACATTGAGATTGCCGACGAAGGAAGCGGTATTCCCGAAGAAATCAAGTCGCGCATATTTGAACCATTCTTTACTACAAAGCCTATTGGTGAAGGTTCCGGCTTAGGATTGAGCGTTGTACATGGTATAGTAAAAAGTCATAAAGGCGACATTATAGCATTGGACAACCAACCAAAAGGTACAATTTTTCAAGTAAGGCTCCCTTTAAACTCCTAAAAAATGCTGAAAAAAGAAAACATATTGATTGTTGATGACAATTATGATATGCTGGAATTGTTACAGCGTAATTTAAAGGCGCAGAATTTCCATACCTATAAGGCTTCTTCGGTAATGGAAGCTATTGATATTCTTAAAGTTGTAGCTATCGATTTATTGATTACAGATTTGCAAATGCCCGGCCTGAACGGAATTGAGCTAATCAAATTTGCCGAAGAACATTTTCCTGAAATTCCTAAACTGGTTATTACCGGATTTCCTTCGGTTGATACGGCTGTTAATGCTGTAAAATCCGGTGCTTTGGATTATCTCGTAAAACCATTTACCAGTGAAGAATTAAAAAAGGCGGTACAGAATTCGTTTGAAGGAAAAATAGGTTCAAAGAAAAAAAGCTCTCCTACTCTTCCCGATTCTGACAAAAAGATAACAAACTATGCCGGAATTGTTGGTGATTCCGAACAATTTGAAAATTTAGTTGACGTTATTGAACGCGTCAAAAACAATAAAGCTACCGTTTTAATTCAGGGCGAAAGCGGTACCGGAAAAGAACTGATTGCCAGAGCCATTCATTTTAAAGGCTCATTTGCATCAAACCCTTTTGTAGCTGTGAATTGTGGCGGAATTCCTGAAAACCTGATGGAATCGGAATTATTTGGTTATGAAAAGGGCGCCTTTACAGGTGCCAATGAAAGCAAGATTGGTTTATTCCAGGCAGCAAACGGCGGAACAATCTTTTTGGACGAGATTGGCACGGCACCATTAGCTGTACAAACCAGACTGTTGAGGGTTTTACAGGAAAAGGAAGTCACAAGAATAGGCTCACAAAAAGCCCACAAAATAGATGTCAGGGTCATTTCTGCCACCAATAATGACTTATACGAAATGGTACAAAAAGGAAGCTTTCGCGAAGATTTGTATTACAGGTTAAATGTAGTAAGCATTGAAACGAAACCTTTGAGAGAAAGAAAGAACGACATCCGTCCTTTAATTACTACCTTTATAAAAAAATACGGCATTGAATACGGAAAACCGAATTGTACGATTTCTGACAAGGCAATAGAAATCCTGCTAAGACATTCGTGGCCGGGAAATGTGAGAGAATTAGAAAACATTATACAGAGAATGATAATTATGTGTGATTACGCAATCGATATAGTTGACATTCCTGATTATTTGAAATACCAACAACCTACCGAAGGAGAAACCCTAAAGCCCTTAAAAGATATTGAAAAAGACCACATACTAAAAGTACTGCATGCTGTTGGCGACAATAAAACCAAAGCAGCAGAAATTCTACAGATAGACAGAAAAACATTAAGGCAAAAACTGCTTTAAGATATCCGGGGAGTTTTTACCCGATTGGTACTTTTCTCTCCGGTATTTATTTAGATTATAAAATTGTTCAAAAAGTAATTAACTGATTATCAAATATTTTTAAAAATGTATCACACTATGGCACACAGTTTGTTTTATGGCACGTCACCATAATTGAATAGAGTTATTATGTCACAAAATTTACAGGAGCTTTCCTTTAAGAAATCTCCTCAAACCCAGATTCCGATTATTGCCTGTACCGAAAATATTTTTAATGGTATCAAATCATGCGGTTTAGAGATATTGCAACATCAGGTAAAAATAGGATTATGCATTAATTGTGAAAGGAACAATTATTGCGCCTGGAAAGAGAACAAAAAAATATACTGCGAACACTATCAATAAAATTATGATTACTGCAAAAGAACCTGCTAAAAAAAGCATGTATGAAAATGTAATGGAACAGTTTAATAAAACTGCTGACATTATGAATTTGAATCCTGATATCAGGAAGATTTTATCAATTACAAATAATGAAATCCTTGTTCATTTTCCTGTGAAGATGGATAACGGACAAGTAGAAGTATTTACTGGCTACAGAGTTCAGCATAACAACGCTCTTGGACCATACAAAGGTGGTTTAAGATTCCACCCTACTATGGACGGAGATGATGCCAA
>NZ_MKVG01000015.1:28305-71004 GCF_001899155.1 Flavobacterium sp. 38-13 | reverse complement strand
CTAAAGGTGGTATCCAGATTAATCCAAGAGATTATTCGCTTTCTGAATTAGAGCGAATCACAAGAAGATTTACTTTCGCTTTGGGCGATAATATTGGCCCAGAGTTGGATATTCCTGCTCCGGACGTAAATACAAACGAGCAAACAATGGCTTGGATTGCTGACACTTATATGTCAACAAAATCTCCATCTGAAAGGTCAAACAACAAACACGTAGTAACAGGAAAGCCTGTTGGTTCCGGTGGATTAGAAGGTCGTGACCGTGCTACAGGATTTGGTGTTTACCTGACTCTAAAGCTTTTCTTCGAAAACAAGAATGAAACATTAGCCGGTAAAAAATACATTGTTCAAGGATTTGGAAACGTGGGTTACTGGGTTTCTTACTTCATGGAAAAAGATGGGGCTAAATTATTAGCTGTTCAGGATGCTCACGCTACAATTATCAATGAGAATGGAATTTCTGTTAATGATTTGTACGAGCATTCAAAACCAAGAAAAGGTTCAATTCAGGGATTTACAGGTGCTAAAGAAATGGAACCAAAAGATTTCTTCGCTTTAGACTGTGATTTTGTAATTCCGGCTGCTTTAGGTAACCAAATTACTGCTGCCAATGCTTATGATATTAAAGCTAAAGTAGTAGCAGAAGGTGCTAACGGACCAACAGATAACGAAGGAGAAAGAATTCTTTTGGAAAGAGGAATAACTATTATCCCGGATATCTTATGTAACTCAGGTGGTGTTATTGGTAGCTACTTTGAGTGGTTGCAAAACCGTAATGGTGAATTATGGCCATTGGATGAAGTTATGGCTAAAATCGAAAAGAAACTTACTGAAAACTACAAAAAAGTGCAAAATATCGTAAACGAAAAGCAGGTAGACTGGAGAACTGCTGCCTACATTCTGGCTATTTCCAGAATTGAAACTGCTTATATACAACGTGGTATTTTCCCTTAATTAATTGTAGTGAATCATGAAAGAAATAATCATCGAGAAAAGAGAATATGAAATGCTGCGACAGATTATCTCTAATGCAGGTCATAATGTAGACAAAACTTACAAGGCTTCTATTGAAAAGCTGGCTAATGAGCTTAAATCGGCAACGATTATGGACAAGGAAAGCATGCCTGAAGAGATTGTAAGGTTTAATTCTATAGTAACAGTACAGATGCCTTTTGGTGACCCGAAAAGCTTCCAGATTGTTACGCCGGAAAAAAGCGATATTTCACAAAACAGATTGTCAATTCTGGCTCCTATGGGGCTGGCGTTATTTGGCTATGCTGTTTCAGATGAAATTATGTGGCAATTCCCATCCGGAATGAATGCCATAAAAATTCTGAATGTAGAACAACCGGACGCTTTACAAAAATAATGACCATGAAAAAAGAGCTAATCAAGATACATCAGGACCAGGATGACTTGCAAAAGTTTTTCATCAACAGGGATGTTGACCGCTGGAAAGATGAAGTGGCAATCATTGAAGAAGAAATCATTTTGTTTTCCAATTTATTGGGAGCTAAAAATGACAAGTCTTATTCAAATATCTTGGAAAAGATGAAGGTTTTCAAGGTTCAGAATTCTGAAATTCAAGAAGAATTAATCAATTATGACCGAAAATTAGAGGTATTGAAAGAATGTGAAGACCTTCAATGTGAAACCTTTTTCCTGAATTCTCATAACGATTTCAAGGAAAAGATTGAAGTACATTTTTACCAGTACCGAAATTTCAAGAAGAATGTTTTTTCTGTAATCAATAATAAATAATTAATTGTACCCAAAAAGTAATTGAGAATATACCATGATTATTAAGTAGATTCGTTTGAGACAGTTACTTTTAAAACACCGGTTTACGCCGGTGTTTTTTTTTAATTATTTTGATAAAGATGATTGGCTGACTTCGAGTGCAATTGTATTTTAGCCACGGATTAGGATGATTATGCAGATTTTATATTTATTTAATGAACCAAATTATTTAAATATCAAAACTCTAAAGATTAGCAGCCCATACATAAATATCGACCTTTTCGCTAATGTTATACTTTCTCCTGATTCTGTACTTTTTCCCCTCTATGCTTCTAATGCTGGAATTGGTAAACTTAGCTATTTCTTTTGTGGTAAAACCCAGTTTTATATAGGCACAGAATTCCTGTTCGCTTGCCACGACATTAGGTTGAATTTCAATCAGCCTTTCGCAGAAGTAAGGATACAGTTCCTTAAATTTTGGAAAGAAATGACTACTGTTCTGTACAGCCATATCTATAACTTCCTTTAATTTGTCTATATCAATTTCTGCTTCTCTTTTCCATATTCCAACCCTCTTTTTATAATATTTTATGGATATGGCTTGTTTTCTTATGATAAAACAGACAAGCCAAAACACAAGTCCAATTGAACCCAGCAATGATTCGAAAAAAATCATATCGTTTACCGGATGTTTAACTGAATTTGTCTTTATATCTAAAAACATCATGAAAAAAAGGAAAAAGCATATTAATACTATTGCCTTTTTATTTCTACTGATTTTAAAAAAAACAGGCAATGATAGAATCAACGGAATGTAATAGAAATAAATTCCCGACCCAAGCCCTATGTGAGAAGATATATAAAAAAAAATAAAACTCAATAACAGATATGTAAAGGTTTGGGCAAGGGCATTAAATTTTAAATCTGTGAATATCGTATAAAAGAAGAGAATAGACAGAAGAAAGAAGCAATACGAGATTAAAGATGATATATAAATAAAATCATATACAGAAATAGCAAAAAATAAAAGCGAGAGCGAAAGGAAACTTTTATTCCATAATTTAATATGTTCCACTTCCATTTTTTGCGTATACTTTTCGGTTCCAACTTCAATTAATTTGCAATAAAAACCTGAAATGCTTTCTAAAACCATAGTAGTTTGTAATTAAAAATAATGCCTGAAATTCAATGCAATTTTAAGCCAAAAAACTACGCAAGTACATGCATGTGTGTAATCATTTCGGAATATATCACATTAAAGACAATAAACAAACAAATGATTTTCAATAAATTAGATGACAAAATATGATATTGAAGTTTTCATATGTGTCTTTTAAATACAGTAATTAAAATAATCTTAATAGTAAGACGTCTATTACAAATAATTAAATTTGCAGTACCCACAAAATAAAAATTTATGAACAGAATATTTTCGGCCTTACTTCTTCTCTGCTTGTTTTCTTCGCTACTCAATGCCCAATCAAATAAAGAGGATATCGACAAATTATTAAAAGATGCGGGATACACTTTAGATTTTGTTGACAATCAGAAGGGCTTAAAAATTATACTAAAGGCAAGAGAAGCCTCCAAACGAATCGGATATAAGGAAGGATTACTAAAAAGCGGAAGCATGTTAACCGTTTTTTATATGCGTGAAGATAATTATAAAAAAGTGATTGAAACCAGTCGGGAAATGGAACCCCTTGCACTGGAACTCAAAAATTATATAGCACTCACAGATTTATACAGGATGATGGCACTTGCGCACGGTCAATTGGGATTGAGCAAACCAAGCTATGAAAAATACCAGGCTGCCTTAAAAGCTTCCAAAAAAATTCAGCAGAAAAATACGCGCCATTATAAAACGTCACTCATTTATGGGAATATGATAACCTATTTTGATCGTATGGACGACAATTATTCCCAGGATAGCATTTTACATTACCTGAAAAAAAGTTTGGACGAAATAAAACAAATTGATGACAATAGCCCCGATACTAAGCTTAATGACAAATATGATATACTTGCCGGTACTAACTCCAATATTGGCATGTTCTATATAAATCAGCATAAACCACAAAGAGTAGATCTCGCCGAAAAGTATTTTATGGATGCAATAGCCATATACGATAATAAAAAATACAAGCTTATGGCCATAAACAGAGTGTTACTATCAAACTCTTTTGGCCGTTTCTTCCAGGCAAAAAAAGACTATAATAACACTATAAAATATGCTACTAATGCTTTAGAATTAGAAAGAAAAGCGAATTCGCCTTATATGCGAAAAGAGTCTTATGAAATGCTGGCAGACTCTTATCTTGAATTAGACAACAAAGCTCTGTCAAAAAAGTATATGCAATTGTATACAAGTATAAACGACAGTATTACGGCAGCGCAAAATGCAAGTATTGAAGCACCTGTAAACCAAATCGTTTCACAGGAAAAAAAGAAGCATACAACTATAATCGTTATTATTTCGGGTTGTATTCTTGTCATTATGGCTTTTGTTGTAAGGCTATTCTGGAAAAGAAAAAACAGGATTTTACATGAAAACTATGAAAGCTTAATTGAAAAACTAAAGTCAGAAAAAAAACCAGGCAGACTTACTGAAGAAGAAAATTATGGTAAGATATCGTCAGATAAATCGTTTACTATTACAGAAGAAACTACTGATGCCCTACTCTTGAAACTGGAAAAATTTGAAAAATCTAAAAATGTGATTAAAAAGGAAGTTAGCCTTACTTGGTTGGCTAATCATCTGAATACCAACACGCGATATCTTTCTGAAGTTATAAAAAAATATAAGGGCAAATCATTTAATAATTACATCAATGGCTTAAGGATAAACTATATTGTAGAATTACTTTATGAAGAACCCAAACACAGAGAATATAAAATAAGTTATCTTGCTGAATTATGCGGCTTTTCGTCAAGAGAGGTATTTACAACAATATTTAAAAAGGAAACAGGCATCTCTCCCTCCTATTTTATTGATAATTTAAAAAATAAGGATATTTCATCAGGAACAGAAAATAAAGAATAGTGTTTTTATTTGTTCTTTCTGTAATGATTAAGCCACAATCTTGGCGGTGGTTCTTTCCCTATTAATTGAGCCGGATGGAACGCCATAGCTGAAAATGGTACCACCTGTATTGCGGTTTTCAGCCCAAATTCTTCCGCCAAGTTTTACTATAAAATCTTTACTAAACGAAAGTGCAATACCTGCGCCATCACGGGTTGAACCTCCTTTACTGCTTATGGAAAATAGTTTTTTCATTTGATTATCGGATAGTCCTGGTCCTTCATCTTTTACAGAAATTATAATTTCTTTCCCTGTTTTGAGGGCATCTATAGCAATAGTTTTGCCTTTAGGAGAAAATTTTAATGCATTCGATAACAGGTTTCTGTTTACGAATTGCAGCATTTCCCGATCAGATGTAGTTAAAATGCCTTCAGGCACATTATTAATAACGGTTATACTTTTTTCATTCAGCTGTGCCTTGTAACCGCTAATGGCTTCATTAAGCAACGAACGGATATTTACGGTTTCAAAATTGATTTTAAATTCTCCAAGCTGGTGTTTAATCCATTGCAGGGTAGCATCAAAATTTTCCAGCGTTACTGAAATATCGTTGCTCATAGCCAGATAAAAAGATTCCTTTTCTGATTTGGTAAGTAATTCCGAATTTCTTTCTAACAATCGCATCATATAAAGCATTGAAATAAGAGGTGAACGGAAATCATGAGCCAATATGGAAACCAGGTTAGATTTAATTGTATCTGCTTCAGATAAAGAACTGTTTTTATTTTTAAGAAGCTCACATAACACAACCTTCTTTTTATAATCGTTTCTGATTTTTTTATACGCACGTAACAGCAGCAATAACAGAATAGTGCAGGTTATTAAAAAGAAAATCAATATCATGACGGTCTGTCGCAATGCTTTTTGCGATAGTTGGAGATTTCCAGTGCTTTCCAATAATTGATTATAATCTATCCCATAACCTCCTGCATTATCGGAAGTAGTTACTTTGTCAGAAACAGACAGGCTGTTGATATTATCTTTTTTTGTAATAGCTGTTGTGCCGGTATGGGTTGCCTGAGAAAGCAAAATACCTTTGTTATTAGCAACGGCCTCTAACCGGATAGAATTATCAGACATTCCGGTTCTAATTCCAACCTCTCCATAAGCCCCACAGGCTCCCATAGCAAATAATAAGGTTAGAAATTTGTAGTTCATCACTGGCATTTTAAGGTTAAGTTTGTTCTATTTATAGATCTCTAACAACAATTAACAATAAGGTTGTTTAGAAAAACATTCAAAACAACAAGATGATAAGACTGATGGGGTAAGTATAAAAAAAGGCGAACTAAAAAATAAAAACTGTGGGGGACAGTACTTTAAATAGCAGTTGCCCAAAAAGCCCTAAGTTTAACTAGTGCTTCCTCTATCTGAAACATTTCTGCAGTTGTATACCCCATTTTACGGCTGGCAGCAACAGCTTTAAGTTCCAATATTGTTATAGGCGAAATAGTAATATATATGGCACAGGAGTTAGCTTGAATGTGAGATGTTTCCGTCCATATGGACAGTTTGGGGCCAGTTATGGAATGTACATAGCCATATTCTTCGAAAATTCTGTATACATCAGTAACACTGACCTTAAAATCAAAACAGGTATCAAATACACTGTTGAGCAATTTGGTGATATAAGTCAGTTCAATGGCATGGTTTTGAATCAAACTGTCATTTTTTTCAATCAGGAATTGTTTTATAAAGCTCTTTAATATCCGGTGCTCTTCAACTGCTAAATTATGTCCCATATTCAAAATCATTCATTAATCTATTAGTTCCATACAGTTCTAATTAAGCAAGAAACCTCTATTAGCCCTTGCCCACTTTATACAAATAACATAGGATAAATATGCTTTGGCAATAGACAATAGCTGTCATTACAAAGAAAAAAAACAAGGTGAATAAAAAGCAAAAACAACCAACGTATATATACACGTGTATAGTTATTTTTTCATAAAAAACTGATAATGATTTATTTAAATAAAATCATATGATAGTAAAAACTATATAAATCAAATACTATTTGAAAATAAAAAGTATTTTTAAGTAGGCACGTGTAGTTAAAAATTTACTTTTTCATCCGGGGTAACAATCAATATAAAGCAGTGTGGGAATGCCTCAGATTTAATAATTCAGGTGCAATTAATATTGTTTTATCAGATTTAAATCTGTACCAAACAAAAATCCCAGCCTAAAAAAGCCGGGATTTTATTTTTGTATTAATGATATAAGATTTAACTGGTAAGCCTAACGCCATCCCAATCCCGGTGCCACATGCTCCAAAATAGATGACAATACATGCACATTGTAATCAACACCTAATGTATTAGGAATAGTCAAAAGCAAGGTGTCGGCTTCCTGAATTGCTTCGTCTTCGGCCAATTCTTTTATCAGTTTATCCGGTTCTGCGGCATAGCTCCGTCCAAAGATGGCATTTCTGCCGGGTTCAATCATTCCAATCTGGTCTACTCTATTGGCTTCCTGACCAAAATAAAGTCGGTCCTGGTCATTTACCAAAGCAAAGATAGAACGACTCACAGACACTCTTGGTTCTCCCGGATGTCCTGCTTTTTTCCAGGCTTCCTTATACAACCGGATTTGTTCGGCTTGCTGTACATGAAAAGGCTTGCCGCTTTCATCAAATTTCAGGGTTGAACTTTGGAGGTGCATTCTGTTTTCTGCTGCCCAAACTGCTGTTGCATTGGAAGCAGCTCCCCACCAGATACGTTCACGCAATCCTTTTGAGTAAGGTTCCAAACGCAGTAAACCCGGCGGATTAGGAAACATCGGAGTTGGATTAGGTTGGGCAAAACCTACGCCATCCAATCTTTCTAAAAATTCCATGGCTTTACGGCGGCCCATATCGGCATCGTTTTCTCCTTCTTTCGGTTCATATCCAAAATAGCGCCAGCCTTCAATAACCTGCTCTGGTGAACCTCTGCTTATTCCTAATTGCAATCGTCCTTCCGAAATCAGGTCGGCAGCTCCGGCATCTTCCACCATATAGAGCGGATTTTCATAACGCATGTCAATCACTCCCGTACCTATTTCTATCTTACTTGTTTTGGCACCAATAGCCGAAAGTAAAGGAAATGGTGAGGCTAACTGCGCTGCAAAATGATGTACGCGAAAATAAGCGCCATCTATACCAATATCTTCGGCTGCAACAGCAAGGTCAATAGATTGGAGTAACGTATCGCTAGCCGTACGCGTTTTATAAGCCGGATGATTGGCCCAATGCCCAAACGATAAAAATCCTATTTTCTTCATTATTTGGTCTTAATTTTGTCTATTGTAAAGATAAAGATTTTCTGTCGGAAAATTGACAGGCTGCTAACCTATATCCCAATTGTTTCTGTCTTTATAAACTATAGGCTGCTACAGACTGCAGTGCTTTTGGTAAAGCTTCATCCTTAAATTGAGGAATTGCAGAGCCTTCAACCCTAAAAACAGTTATGTCTGTAATACCCAGAAAACCTAATACATTCCGCATATATTTTTCAGTAAGGTCAAATTCCTTTAATGGTCCTTCAGAAAAAATTCCTCCGCTTGCTATTGCCAGGTATACCTTTTTATCCTTCAGTAATCCCTCCACTCCATTTTCTGAATAACGAAAAGTTATACCAACCCTAACGATATGGTCTATCCATGCTTTAAGTGATGAAGGAATACTCAAATTATACATAGGCACATCTATGACCAATATATCTGCCGGTAACAGTTCTTCTAAAGCATCATTTGAATAAGATATCGCATCCTTCAGTTCAGCAGAAAGGTTCTGTGCAGGTGTCATAAATGAATTGAAATGGAGTTCGTTAAGATGTGGGATTTCATCTTTTGTTAGATTTCGTATAACAGTATCTATTTCCGGGTGTTGAGTTTTAATTTTTTCTACAATTGCATTTCCCAATTGAAAACTCATGGATTCCTTTCCTTTGAAGCTGGTTATTACTCTTAATAATTTCATCTTTTTTTATTTTTAAATTGTTATCACAAATTTTAAAAGAATTACTATACATTTGTTATCTGTTACAAAAAGGATAGTAGTTACAAAAAGAATAGTATATGGAAATACATATAGAAGATAGATGTGCTAAGGCTAAATTAGCCATCCGAGATACATTAGATGTGGTAGGCGGGAAATGGAAACTGGTCCTTCTTTCTGTTTTAAGAAATGGAAAAAGAGGGTTTAATGAATTATCCCGAGAAGCCGGAATTTCGCCCCGGATTTTGTCAAAAGAGCTTCAAGAACTGGAAATGAATGGTCTTGTGAGCAGAGAAGTCTGTAATACGAAACCTGTCACAGTGCAATACGCACTGACAGAGTATAGCAAAACTTTGGAAGAAGTATTAATTGCAATGGAAAAATGGGGAAACCTGCATAGACAGAAAGTAATTTCGGGAAACTGATTCCTATTCCATCTCTCCTAAAAACAGACTCCAGACTTCTTTCTTTTTATTTCCAAACGTTTTTGCTTCCGGGTAGAAATAAATTCTTTGGGATATATTTTTTTGTAAAGTTTCTGTATCTCTTTGAATGGTTAGTATATAGGATGCTGTCCAGTAATTGCCAAACGTTTTTACTTTCTGGATATTTTTTATCTCAAATTTAAGTTCCTTGGAAGCTACTTTCTCCAGTAATCTGTCTACACTTATTTTGTCTGAAGTAAAAAAGTCGGAAACCAAAGTGTTTTCCTTATACAAAGCATTAATTCTTTCTTCTAATTGTTTTTTTAAAGTATTGGGAGTGTTTTTAGCAGAATATATTTCTAAAAGCTCATAAAAATCTTCCAGCTTTGAAAAAGAATTTTCTTCATAAGCTTCAAGTGCTTTTACAGAAAAGTTGGTTTTTATACTGTTTGCTGCAATAGCATGGTTGGCTTCTTGCGCAAAAGTGCAGTTGTAAAAAAGGAATAGTATGACTGTAAAATACTTTATCATTGTTTGATTCTTATAAATTCAATTTTTCCTTCATCGTTGTTTTTAATTTCCAGAATCTGCATTCGCTTTACAGATTCGGTAGGAATGACAAGTTTTTCCGAAAACTCATTTTTATTGAAATATTCGGCTCCCAAATCATTTTTAAGCATCACAATGACTTCCAGATTATCCGATAAGATTTTATTGAGTTGTATTTTTCGGGTTTCCCAATCTTTAATATCCGATTTCATAAAGGCTTTGAGCATCATGGCATAATCGTCGGGCTGCAATAAGATTTCCGTCTTTTCTGAAGTCTTGTTTACTTTTATCTCCTGTTTTTTGTAGTAAGGGCTCTGAATGACAACTTTTGCATTTTCATCTTTCAGCGCCACTTCTATTTCAGAATTACGAATGGGTATTTCAATTTTTTTATCATCCTCAATAGTATAGGCTTTTACTTCTTTTGCCTGTATGGTATCATTTGTAAATTCATTCTTCAGTTGCAATTTCTGTGTCTGTTTCTTACCTGAGTAAGCAAAAAAGAGAATAGCAACCATTATAACAGCTAAAAAACCAATAACAACAAAATGTCTTTTATTCTTTTGGGAATGGTTTTCTTTTTGCTCAACGGCTACTTCCCTGTTTTTAAAAACAAATTCATCCCAACCTGAAAATCCGGAAAATTGGCTTAAAATATCAAGCATGTCTTTTCTTGGCAGTTTGGAATTGGTTTCGGCTTTAAGATGTGTGTAAATCCATTTTTCACTAATTCCCTGTCTGGTTTTCTCTTCAACCAATTCGATAAGATTCTGAATATCCTGTGAAGAAAAACTTTTCCAGTTTCCTTGAAAATAAGGATACTGCTTCTGGTAAGTCAAAAGCACTTCCTGTTTTAAAAGTTGGAAAAAGTCTAATTCGGTCATCAACAAAAATGAGTTCAAAAGTAGCCCGAAAGGTATAAAAAACTGTTGTAAATCTGCTGTAAAACTACTGTAAAAAGGTTACAGCCAAAGGAAAGCAGTTTTACCGGACTCCGTTTTGAATGGCAACGTAATCTTGCATCATTAATCAATAACAAAAATCAAGATGAAATTAAAATTCACAATTGCAGGTATTTTATTCTTTGGTATGGCTTACGCCCAACATGGCGCCAACCAAGTGTATAACAATCAGAATAATCCGTATAACTATAAAAATGCGGGCTTATTTCAAAACGCAGAAAAGGTTAACTATACAGAAGATGGTATTAATTTCAGGATTGCAATTTTAAACAATGTAAAACCGGATTCCTATGTGGTCACTTTGGGGCTAAACGAAGAAGGATTGTCTGTAAAAGACTGCAATGCCAAAATCAATAAGCGTTTGGATGGTTTCAAAAATGCGTTGAAAAAAACGGGAATCCGGGAAGAAGAGATTTTTGTTGATTTTATTTCGCAGACTAAAATTTATGACTATAAATCAACTTCTACCTCCAATCAGGTCAATATAACCCAGGAAGATAAGGGATTTGAGATAAAAAAGAATATTATTGTCAAACTAAAAGATGTCAGCTTGTTCGACAAACTGATTGATATGGCTTCGGAATATGAAATCTACAACATCATCAAAGTCGATTATAAAAAAGCTGATACCGAAAAAATCTATGATGAAATGTTGGCAGAAGCTAATGAGGTTTTAAAATCCAGAAGTAAAATTTATGATAAATACGGAAAAAGAGATTTTGAATCGGAGCCACAGCTATTAATAAATTTCTACAGTATCCAACCGGGTAAACAGTATAAAAACTTTACTGCCTTTGAAAGTTCAGATGCCGTTTATAATGATTATTACAATTCCAATAAGGTGTTGGTACGAAAAGAACAAAGGAAAAATAAGACTTTTTATTATGACGGTATAGACCCGGATTCTTTTGACAAGATTATGAATTCTGATTCTCCGGCTGTAGGCATTCAATATGTAATGGAATTCAGTATTTCTTACAAGACAAAGAAAAAAACAAAAGAAGAAACCAAAAAATTATACCATGTTATAACACCTAACGGAGATGTAAGAACATTAGATCTTAAGAACTAAAAAAGAAACAGCTTCAAGCACTTGTCTTGAAGCTGTTTTTATAATTCAACTCAATACATTTTATACTCTTCCGTTTTTGATTTCTTCCACAATTTCAGGATTCAATAACGTTGTTGTATCTCCAAAATTAGAGAAATCGCCTTCTGCAATTTTTCTTAGGATTCTTCTCATAATTTTACCGGAACGTGTTTTTGGCAATCCGGAAACGAACTGAATTTTGTCCAGCTTAGCAATTGGTCCGATATGACCGGAAATGTGCTGGTTGATTTCATTTGCTAAATTTGCCCTGTCTCTGGATTCGCCATATTCTTTAAGAATAATAAAGCCATACAAAGCATTTCCTTTAATATCATGAGGAAAACCAACAATTGCCGATTCAGCCACAGCAGGGTGTTCGTTGATAGCATCTTCAATAGGAGCTGTTCCCAGATTATGTCCGGAAACAATTACCACATCGTCTACACGACCCGTGATTCTGTAATAGCCTACTTCATCACGTAAGGCGCCATCGCCTGTGAAATATTTGCCTGGAAAAGCCGTAAAATAAGTTTCTTTAAATCGTTGGTGGTCACCCCAAATGGTTCGTGCCATTCCCGGCCAGGGAAATTTAATACAAAGGCTTCCTACAATTTGGTTTTCTTCAATTTCATTGCGTTTTTCATCCATCAAAACGGCCTGGATTCCCGGTAAAGGAAAAGTCGCATAAGTTGGTTTTGTTGGTGTTATAAAAGGTAGCGGTGAAATCATGATTCCTCCGGTTTCTGTCTGCCACCAGGTATCTACAATCGGGCATCTTTTTTTACCCACGTGGTTGTTATACCAGTGCCATGCTTCTTCATTAATCGGTTCTCCTACAGAGCCAATGACTTTTAATGTTGACAGGTCGTACTTTTCAACCCACTCACTGTTTTCTTTTGCTAATGAACGAATGGCTGTTGGAGCCGTATAAAATTGGGTAACCTTGTGTTTGTCGATGACTTCCCAGAATCTTCCAAAATCTGGATAAGACGGAACTCCTTCAAAAATTACGGTTGTGGCACCATTTAGCAATGGCCCATATAATATATAAGAATGTCCTGTAATCCAGCCTATGTCGGCAGTACACCAATAGATGTCGTTTTCTTCGTAATTGAATATATTTTTAAACGTATAGGCTGCAAAAACCATATAACCTGCCGTAGTGTGAAGCATTCCTTTAGGTTTTCCTGTAGAACCCGAAGTATAAAGAATAAACAATGGGTCTTCAGCATCCATAATTTCAGCCACATTGTTTGGAATTGCAGCTTCCAACAAAGGCTGTAGCCACAAATCGCGGCCTGTTTTCATGTTGATTTCTGCGTTTGTTCTTTTAACAACCAGAACTTTTTCTACCGAAGGGCATTTTTCCAGAGCCTCATCAATAATACCTTTAAGATCGATTGATTTGTTTCCTCTATAGGCGCCATCAGATGTGATAACCATTTTGCATTGCGAATCATTTACTCTAGTAGTTACTGCCGAAGCCGAAAATCCGGCAAAAATAACCGAGTGAACTGCTCCTATTCGGGCACATGCTAAAACGGCAATAGCCAATTCAGGAATCATAGGCAAATAAATGCATACTCTGTCGCCTTTCTTTATTCCCTGTTCTCTAAGAACATTGGCCATTTTTGCAACCCTGTCGTATAGTTCATTGTAGGTAATATGCTGTGCTTCTTCTTTTGGGTCGTTGGGCTCAAAAATAATAGCCGTCTTGTTTCCTCTTTTAGCCAGATGCCTGTCTATACAGTTTTTAGTAATATTAACTTTAGCATTTAAAAACCACTTGACATCCGCCTCCTGCATATCGAATTCAACAACCTTATCCCATTTTTGGTACCATGTGAAATTCTCATCAGCAATTTTGTCCCAAAATTTTCTGGGCTCTCTTATGGATTTGTTATAATGTTTGAAATATTGTTCCAGACTCTTGACTTGGTAATAGCTCATAATTGTATTAATTATAGATGGATTGAATGATGGTAAATATACTAAACATTGGATTAAATGGGTATCTGCAAACATTTTTTTTCTCAAATTTTATGAACCTGAGACTTATTTAAAAACGTTAAATTAAAAGTAGAAAACATTTGATGAACTATCTTTGCATAAATCCTGAAGATAAGATGCAAACTCGTAAAAAACTGCTTTGGCTAAAATGGCTTAAGCTTGCTCTTGCAGCAGTACTGGTCGGTTTTTTGGCCTCATTTCTGGCTATTTCACTAAAACATGTAACAGAACATTATGAAGGCGTTTTTTACGGCAAAGCCGAAAAGTATAATTTCCTGCTTTTGGTACTTCCGTTTTTTGGACTTTCTGTAATTTATTTTTTACGGATTTATCTTTTTAAGAACAAGGAAAACAAAGGAATCAAAGAGGTATTTGAAAGTACAAAACCGGGTAAAAGTCTGCCCGCCTATAAAATCCCTTCCCATTTCATCAACGGACTGATTACAGTAGCTTTTGGCGGTTCTACAGGAATTGAAGTTTCTACCGTTGTGGCTTCTGCCGCAGTTGGTTCCATTGCACATTCCAAAGAAAGCTTTTTGAAAAGGTATAAGACAGAATTAATCTGTGCCGGAGTTTCTGCAGGTGTTGCCGCTTTATTTGCAAGTCCAATAGCCGGCCTTTTGTTTGCTTATGAAGTCATTTCTAAAAAATTATCAAGGTCATTCCTGTTTACAACCGTTATTGCGATAAGCGTGACCTGGTTGTTTTTATTTTTTATGGATGTAAAGCCACTCTTTGACGTTGGCATTTCAACATGGAACTATCATGCTATTCCCTATTTTATCTTATTAGGAATTATTGCAGGTATAAATTCCGTTTATCTCACCAAATGTGTATTGCAAATCAAGGCTTGGTTTTCGAAAATAAAGACTCCTTATTACAGGGTCGTATTGGGAGCATTGCTAGTTGGAGTCGGATTGTTTCTTTTCCCACAATTGTTTGGTGATGGCTATAATGCCGTAAAAGAAAATATAGCCAACTCAAGTTCAACTCCTGCTATTTCGGTACTTTTAACCCTGGCAGCCTGTATTGTTTTAAAGCCAATTATTACTTCCGTTACGCTTTCGTCTGGTGGCGATGGCGGTGTTTTTGCTCCAAGTATATTTATTGGAGCGCTTCTGGGTCTTTTACTGGCTTTCGTGTCCAATCGTTTTTTTGATGCCGGAGTAATTCCATTAAATTTTATGGTTATAGGAATGGCCGCAATGCTTAGCGCCAGTATAAGTGCGCCTTTCACTGCCCTGTTTTTGGTTTGCGGATTAGTAGGGAGTTATGTTTTATTCTGGCCTATATTGGTTGTTTCTTTAGTTTCTAAATATGTAGCCGAAAGGCTTTGCCCATATACCGTATATACTTACGCAGCCAAAACAACCGCCTAATGCCAATCAAAAAGATACATCGCACCTACCGCAAAACCAGATATGTTCTCTATAAAGAAACGCTTGTTGATTTCAGGGAGCATTTTTGGGCATTTATTGGTTCATTTGTTGGAATGGGACTCATTGCCTATTTGCAGTATGGGTCGTTCAATGAAAATGATTTTGTATTTCTGATAGGTTCCTTTGGAGCTTCCTGTGTTTTGGTCTATGGTGTAATTCAAAGTCCATTGGCGCAACCCCGTAATCTGATAGGAGGCCATGTCGTTTCGGCACTAATTGGCGTTACGGTACAAAAACTGGTTCCGGATGTTTTATGGATAGCTGCTCCCCTTGCCGTTTCGTTATCTATCGTATTGATGCAAATCACAAAAACATTGCATCCGCCTGGTGGTGCAACGGCATTGATTGCGGTTACAGGTGGTCCGCAAATAAAAGCACTTGGATATGGTTATGTTATTTTCCCTGTGCTAAGTGGCGCTCTTATTTTGTTGTTTATTGCCTTAATTTTTAACAACCTGACTCCAAAACGAAAATATCCTTCTGCTCCTATTTTGAGAAAAAAGAAAAGAAAAAAGCATCCATAAAAAAGCTCCCGTTTGGGAGCCTTTTTTTTATTTTTCAACGCGGGTCCAATATTGCGTTCTTCCCAGTAGAGAAAAGCCAATATAACCGCGGACTTTTAGTTTGTCTTTATTTTCAAGATTGATATGGCATTTGTATTCTTTCCCGTTTTTTGGGTCCAAAATAGTACCGCCTTCCCATGTATCGTCATTTTTAGACAATCCTTCAATAATCACCAATCCTTTTATGGGTTTGTCTTTTTTGCTGCCTTTGCATTTTTCGCAGGTCTTGTCTTCTTTTCCTTTTTCAAGTATTTCAACCACTTTGCCGTAAATCTTGTCGTTCTTTTCATAAATTTCGACAATAGACTTGGCAGCCCCGGTTTCATCATCAAAGGTTTTCCACCGTCCGGTAACAGATTGTGCCTGTCCTGTCTGTATTCCTGCAAAAAGCAGAACGATACAATATGCAACTAGCTTTTTCATTTTCCGAAACTATAACGTATACCTATGTTTACTCCGATTCCACTGGCATTTACATACTGTGTTGGTAATCTGCGTGGAGAATCAGGGTCTGCCGGTCCTTGTGTATAACTGTCTGAAAAAACGAATTTCTTTTCATTTACAGGAAGATCTGCCAATTGCTGTCCCGGAACCAATACGGCATTTCCGTTAGTAACCGCCGTAGTTCTGTATTCTGTAATTTCTGCCGATTTACTCTTGATGCTCAAATTTTTAAACTCTACTTCGCCAAAAACCTGCAATCTTGGTGCAACAGGATAGGTAACACCTAATGCGCCTACAAAACCAACACTAAATTTCGATTCTACTTCTGATTTGGCTTCTACGTGAATGTCGGTTCCCTGACCGCCACCATTGGTTTGATTGGCCGTAGTTTCAATAAAAAGTTTTCCGGCTGTGGGTATAATGGCTCCAATTCTTGCGTACGGATTCAATTTGCTCAAACCCGGGGTAATATAAATGGCGGGGATAATGTCCAACCCTCTTAAATAGGCTACTTCTTCCGACTGGAGCTGCGGACTGGTTAATTTTCCTATAGTTTTATCATATCCTGAAAAATAATTGAAACCTATTTCGGCTCCTATATAGTTATTAAACATATATCCTGCCGTAATATTTCCTTTAAATCCACCTCCCAAAGTTCCATTCAGAGATTTTATCCTCATGGTTCCATCAGGATTTACGGTAATATCTGTTGACTGCTGAATCATTGTCAGCCCATTCGGGTCGGCATTGTTAAATTCTGTTTTTCCGGATTCGGTAACAAAACCTAAGCCACCCCGGATATAAAATTCCTGTGCCTGGCTTTTTGTGCCAATTAAGGCGAAACAAATCGTGCAAATTATAAGGCTTGCCTTTTTCATAATTTAGATTTTAAAGTTTAAAGTAATCAGTTATGCATCCTTTTTTCAAGTGTTTCGTTCAGGTTGCATATTAAAGTTAGCCATTTTCTGCTAGACCTTAACCGATTTTAGCATACCTTAACAGTTGGTCTTTCTTCGATAAATTGAAAAAATCCATTCTTTAAAATTGTCCATTGCTAACTTTTAAGTTATTTTGTAAAGTATAAATAAGGGCTATTTTGATACTTCAGGCAACCCATACTGTTTCTAACCGCAGGCTGAAAATGAGAACTGTTTTCACGGCCTGTTTAGTCTTGTTTATCACTGTAAACGTGCTTATAGATTACCTGTCTACACTATCCCAGAACAGCGCGTTCTACCTGTCAGAATCGTTACTGTTCAGTTCCTATTGGATTTTATTCCTTCCTTTGCTGACATTATTTTTAAAACTGACCGAAAAGAAAGATAAAATCGCAATTAAAATATTACTTATTGGCGGGGCAGTTGTATTGCATCTGCTATCATATCCTGCCTTGATTTGGATTGTCTCAAAAATATTCTATTCCCATACGTTTTCGTATTGGCAGACTTTTAGTTATGGCATATCCGCCTATTTGATAAAAACGATTATTATTTATGGGTTTATGCTAATGGCTTTCTCTTTATCGAATCAGAAAATCCAAACTTCACCATTATCTCCTTCAAATGAGAAAAAAGCTTATATCAATTCTATTTTAATTTCAGACAGCACTAACAGAAAAACAGTAGTGGCAGTAAATGATATATTCTATTTTTCTGCCAATTCTCCTTATGTCAACATTTATCAGCTTTCCAAAAAACATCTGTATAGCGGAACCTTAAAATCTTTGGAAGTACAATTAGACAACAAACAGTTTGTACGTATACACAAATCGTATATGGTGAACGTAAATAAGATTATATCTGTCCGGTCAAGACAAAACGGTGATTACGATATTACACTCACAGATGATACTGTTTTGAGATTGAGCCGTAATTATGCCAAGAATTTTAGGCTTCACTTTTCAGCACATCAGCTTAGCTTAAAATAAACTCCGCTTACACTATTTTAGTTGGAAATCAACTGTTTTCATTGTCATTTTGCATAAAATATTTGATTATGAAAAAACGAATTTTCTTTAAACTGATTTTTTTGCAACTGGTGTTTATGAGTTGTAACGGACAACAGGCAAATGAAAAATTACTCCCTAAAAACAATCCCATTGTTGGCGGTGGTTGTGATGGTTGCGAACTGATGTATATAGGAATACCCAAAGAATTGCATGCTACTGATACAAGTCCCGGCTGGAATGAAAAGGGCCAAAAGCTGATTGTTAGCGGAACTGTTTTTCAATTGGACCAAAAGACACCAGCCCCAAATGTAATTATCTACTATTGGCAGACTGATAATGCCGGATATTATTCGCCTACACAAAAAATGGATGAAAGAGTAAAACGCCACGGCCATATTCGGGGTTGGGTGAAAACCGATAAAAACGGAAAATATACTATCAAAACGGTACGTCCTGCTCCCTATCCAAATGATGTTTTGCCGGCACATATCCATCTGTCTATAAAGGAACCGGATGTTGCTAATGAATATTATACCGATGAAATCAATTTTGAGGATGACAAATTATTGACTGCTCATTTTAAAAAATATCCTCAGGAAAAGCGTGGCGGTAGCGGTGTTGTAAAAATTAAGGTTAAAGATGGTGTGCAAATTACTACGCATAATATTGTTTTGGGATTGAATATTCCTAACTATCCTAAGAAATTTAGATAAAATTCGATATTAATTTAGTTATGGTCCGTTATTTATCACTCAAAGACGCTAAGTCGCTATGTTTGCAACAGCAATTACCTCAAAACATTCTCTGACTTAAAATAAGTTACAGCATCGTGTACAGCATAATCTATAGGTCTGTATTTAATTCCAAGGTTCTGAACTGATTTTTTATTTGAATAGAAATTATTCTGGCAAAGAATACGCATGTTAGTCAGGCTTATGCTTGTTTCCAATCCGAAGAATCTTGCACAGTTACCGCCATAACCTAACAGATAAAGTAACCATTTAGGTAACGGTATCATTATTGGCCGTTGGTTGGAATATTGTCGAAGTAATTCAAAAAATGCCTTGTAGGAGAGGTTATTATTGGCCAAAAGATATTTTTCTCCGTTTTTTCCTTTCTCAATACCGGCTATAATACCTCTTGCCACGTCTTTTACGTCCACAAAGTTTTTACCACCCGGTGGATAAAACAGTATGTGTTTTTTCCATCCCATCAGTATTATTTTACCGGAACTGGGTTTGGTATCATAAGCGCCAAGCATAAATGTTGGGTTTACAATAATCACATCCATACTGTCTTTGTTTTGTAAGAGAAAATTTTCGGCTTCCAGTTTGCTTTTGGCATAATACGAATCTTTAAACGGATAACGCACAGCCTTATCTTCTGAACCCAATTCAAACAAATCACTGTGTCCTAACGTATTTGCAGAACTTACAAAAACAAATTTTTTAACAGAACCCGATTCAAGCGTAGAATGGAACAGGCTTATAGTAGCATCACAATTTATTTTCTGATAGTCTGAATAACGTAAGAGATGCTGTCTGGTTTCGGCAGCAATATGAATAACTACTTCACATGCTTCCATATGTGTGTATAGGTCTTCTTGCAAGTCACCTTTCACCAATTTCAAATGAGAGTGTAATTCTCCCTTATAATTTTTAGGGTTGCGAACTAATGCCCTGACCTTCCAGCCAAGTGCCAGCATTGCATGAACTAAATTTGTTCCTAGCAGTCCATTCGCTCCCGTGATAAAAACTGTTTTCATACTTGCGGATTTAGCTCTCTTTTTATAGACCGTGTCAATAAGGGTAGTTTTATCCAGATTGGAAGCATGACAAGCATTAGCCAACTCATACGGTTAACCATGATTACCGTATCCCGTTTTAGGAGTTGGCGGATACAATATCTTGCTACAGCGTCCGGATTGAGTAACGTTAGTTTTCCTAAAAAGCCTTGTTTTTCGATTCGGCGTGTGATTTCCGGGCTTGTTTTCATAGCACCCGGATTTACAACACTGACAAAAACGCTGGTGTGTTTTAATTCTTCATACAATCCTCTGGAGAAAGAATGTACGAATGCCTTAGAAGCCGGATAAACCGTTTTGTAGCCAATTGGGCAAAATGCTGCCATGCTCGATACGTTTAGGATATAAGCCTTTTCCTTTTTTTTCAGATTGGGCAGTAATTGATGGGTTAACAATGAGGTTGCCATTACATTTACCTCAATGATTTTGCTGATATATTCTGCTGTGGCCTCATCAAATTTTTGGGTTCCCCCGGTCCCCGCATTGTTTATCAGCATAAATACTGAAAAGTTTGCATTGACCCAGGCTGCAAAATCCAATACATTTTTTTTGACGGAAAGGTCGGTTTCGTAAAAAAATACCTTTACCCCATATCGTTCAGAAATTTCTGAAGACAATTCCGAAAGTTCCTGTCCCGGCAGACTCATCAAAATCAGCGGTATATTATTTTTAGCCAGTTCATAGGCAAATGCCCTGCCCAAGCCTTGGCTGGCTCCGGTAACAACAGCATAACCGGTTTCATTTCCAGATGCAACTGTCTCGTCATTTTTTCGTAGCATGATTCACTTTTTATGCCAAAAGTATACTCTTGCCCTTGTAAAAATGTTTGGATTTATAGAAATGAACTCTTTTTGAACACTCTATAATCAACTGTAAAATAAGCAGTTGGAAAATAAAAAGTTCCAATTTATAAATCAGAACTCTTTTTTCTGAATTCTGAAGGTGTAAGGTCCGTAAATTTTTTAAAAGTAATATTAAATGAGGTCTTGGAATTAAATCCCGATTCAAAAGCAATTCCTAAAATTGACAGGTTATTATTTCTGTTATCGGCTAACAATTCCTTTGCTTTTTCAATTCTGTATTTATTGATAAACTGAAAAAAGTTTTCATTAAATCCGGTGTTGATAACATACGAAAGCTGATGTGGTGTTACTTCCATCAATTGTGCGAGTTTTATCAAATTCAAATCACCGTCAAGATAGGGAGCTTCAGATTCCATAACTCCTAACAAACGTTGTTTTATGAGTTCGGTTTCTTCATTGCCAAGCAGCTTGATTTTTGGGCCTTCATTAGTTTTGCTTTCTTCCTGAAATGAAAAAACAGTATCAGCCTGTTGTGTTCCTACCGGATACACTTCCTGCTGTTTTAAAGAATAGTAGGCTATAAAATAAATTGCTATAAGGAAAGCAAAGTTCAGATAAGTGCCCGGCCTTTCTGCAATAAATATAATATTGTATACCGTGATTATAATTCCGGAAGCCAATATGGTATAGGCAATGTATTTAAGCCAGTTTAGACTGATTGGGTAAGTATCTGAAGAAAATTGCTGGATTTTCCTTTGATGCCTGTTGATTATCTCACAGGAATACAGTGCATAGAATAAACTTTGTACCAGCATAATTACGGTTAACCACGCCCTCAGGATGTCTTTATCTGCTTTGTCATAAAAGTACGATAACGATAACAAGGCCAGGAACAGACCGGCCAATGGTAAATGTCTCAATTCTTTTAAGGAAAAAGAAAATCCAGGATTTGTAAAATGAACCGCACTATAATAAAATGTCAACGGAGTAAAAAACTGCAGAAAATTCAAAACAAATAAAAAAGGCTTGCCAATGGATGCTATTCCCAAAATCTCGGCAGCTTCATCTATCCAGAAAGTTCCCCACAAAAACAAAAATAATCCCAGCCATATATTCGCTTTCCTGTTGACTTTTAAAGGATTGAAAATAACAAGCATAGTTAGCATGGCAAAGCCTCCTAACAGAAAAATTACAATCAATCGGTCAATATATATCATGGATAGTCAAAGCAATTATTTTTGTTTATGCATAAAACTCAAGTTTTCCAATCGTTTATGCCATCATTATATCTTATGTGTCCAAAGGTTGGCAATAGCTCATTTTCTCTGGTTATTGAGTATTCTATAGGCTGGTTAGGTATTTTACCTTCTTTCCAGCCGGCATAACATTCTTCCAGTTTTTGGATTTCTTCGTCTTTTGTCAGATTCATGTCCATACGATACAGCGTATTCAGCAATTCTTCCATTTCAGGAAGCGTATTTTTATCGGTATGAATCATAGGTGAAAGTCTTATAAACCGCTTTAATGCAGCGGCATCCAATCCTTTTTTATAATCTTCCCCAAATAAAAACATAAAAGCTACATAGTTGGACCAGTCAGGCGGTTCATACAATATGGTTTTTGCCTGATTTACTATCGACATTTTAAAAAACTGCAATTGCGGCTTCCACAGCCAGAATTTATATTTTTTTCGGCGCTGTTTGATAGTTGTCTGTTTGATGTCATAAAACGTCTTTTTATCGTCATTCGACATCGATTTATTGGAAGTTCCTAAAGAAACTAGGGTTATAGAATCTCTTGGCACGCCTGATTTTATGGCTTCAATGACTCCGGCAGCAATAGGGTTATTAAATCCACCTAAAGCGCCATCCCATAATTCAAAAAAGACTCCGGAATTCTTTGCTTTGAAACGGGCCGGAAAATCGAAATACTGTATTGGCGCATTTGAAGAACCGTGAATGGCCTGCGTGAGCTTTACCGAATCATAATAAGGACCGCCGCCATATGACCTGAAAAATTTCGCCCGATTATTTAAGGCGTCATAAGTACAGACAATTAGCTTTAAATCGGGTTTGCCAATAAAATCAGGAAGTTCGTTCATTTGTCTTTTGGCAGATTCCGTAAACAGTTCGCGAAACGCCTTTCCTTTTCTTTTGGAACTGTATTTTGGGCCTATACTTTTGATATAGTCTACGGGAAAAAAACGTTCCCAAAATGAATTTTTGCTAAAAATTTTTTCTCTGATTTTTTGGTCTTTAAAGAGTGCAATAGCCTTATCTAAAGGCCAGTCTTCTACCAAAGCCGCAAGAATAATACTTCCTCCGGAATTAGCAATCACCATATCAAATTCTTTCAGAATTGCATGGCCAGTCTTATCGGGATATCTGTCTTTTAAGGTGAGTAACTGTAGTAATGACCAGCTTCCGCCTCCGTCAAGCGATAGTATTTTATACATCTTGCTAATTTATGAGCTTCTAATTTAGTTATAAAAATAAACGCTTTTGTGCTGGTATCAAAAAATAGCGGAAAAATAATGATGCTTGTTGTGCTAAGGAGAATTATTTTCACGCAAAGACGCAACATCGCAAAGTATTAAATCTATTAGCTTCATAAGTTTATTAGAAATTTTTAAATCAAACACAATTACATTATATTTCTGAAAATAAAACAATTGATTAAGTTTATTTAAAGTTTTTTAATAACCTTTTCCGGATAATCTGTTATGATGCCATCAACCTTTAATTCAATCATTTTATCGATGTCTTTTTCGTCATTTACAGTCCACGGGATTAATCTCATATTGAGTTTCCTGACTGAATCAACCAAAGCTTGATTGACTTGTCCGTAATGCGGACTATATATCTGCGGCTTGAAATCCAATTTTGACAAATTCTTTGCAAGTCCCTTATCGCCCGCTAAAATCGCGATAGTCACATCAGGATATTTTTTATGTAAAGCATTTAGTATGGCCGGGTCAAAAGACTGGATATTACTTCTGTTTTGTATTTCTTTTTTCTTAACAATTTCCATCACCATTGTAACAAATACGTCCGGTTGCGGTTGGGATTTGTCGTATTGGTCTGCCCCTGACTTGATTTCAATATTATAACGAATGGGTTTGCCAGGTCTGTGTTTAGCCGTATAAGCTTCCATATCGTCAATCAGTTCTGAGAATAATGGCTTATAGGTCCTGAACTTTTGCTGTTCCGGAAAATGCGTATTTCCTTTGGAACCAATATCAAACTTACGAATACTGTCATAAGGCATCTGATATAAATTATAAGACCTTTCCTTTTCACGGGTAACAGGCATCCCGTTAGGGAGCGATACATATTCAGAAGACATAAAAGGTTCATGAGAAACCACCACCTTTTTATCTCCGGAAATAACAACATCAAGTTCAATTACGTCAGCGCCTTTGTCAATAGCACTGCGAAAAGCTTCCAGGCTGTTTTCAGGAAAAAGCCCTCTGTCTCCACGATGGCCCTGAACTTCGATGTGTGATAATTTTGCAGTAGCAGTATTATGGGCTATGTTGCAAGAGGTAACTGCACAGCAGGCAACCAAAAGAAAAGCAGGATATTTTTTCATTATTCAGTAGGTAATTGATTGGAAAAAGACAAATCCTTTCCGAACAAATATACAACATTCCCCCTACTTTGTCTGGTTAGTATTTTACAAACTTCGCCGTTGCAGTTCCTTCATCAGAATAAATCCTGATAACATAATTTCCTGAAGCCAGATTAGATATATCCAATACTTTGGTGTCGAAAGTACTACTGAACGTCCTTACCGGTTGCCCCATTATATTATATACGGTCACAGATTTTATCAGAATTTCATCCTTATTTGTAATCGTTATGAAATCACTTGAAGGATTTGGAAAAATCATAAAACGGTTTGAAAATTCATAATCCTTGTCACTAAGCGATTCGATTCTGGTGGTTACTCTTTCTGTCATAACCGGCAAATTAAAATCAAAATAAATACTGGCGGCATTGCTAAAACTATCGCCCGGAGCCAAAGACAGCTTAGTCTTAATTTTAAAAGCGATATAACCATCATTAATATGGTCATAAAAAGGGAGGTTGATGTCTTTAAAAACAAATTCAATCTTATTGGTATTGCTAATCTTGGTACTAAAATTATGGCTGCTTTCTATGGTTGAAAGCGTACTTATATCAAAACGTTCCGTATCGATAAGGTCTTTTACTACAATATCTTTTGCAACAAAATTGCCGGTGTTCTCAAAGCGTATAATATAATGCACATATTGCCCAATTATGGAAGAAGAAACCGAAAGTCCCTGAAGACAGGTTTTGTCATTAGGGTCAAAAGAATTAACTACTTTCTGGCGTAAGACAATCGTATTGTCTTCTGGTACAGCGTCTAATGAAGGTGTGATTATTGTAACTTTATAGTTAAGAATGTCTCCGCTATTAAGAGAAGGATTATCCGTTGGCCTATTCAATATAAAACGCAGTGCAATAGTACGCGATTCAAAAGGTTTTAAGTCAGAAAAAGACCATATCAAACGTCCAGGATTCTGTGCTGTTGATGTGGTTATTTCAGGGTGAATTATTGTAGCATCGAATTCCAATTGAATATTTCCGGATTGTGTTCTGGTTCCTTTATTTCTATATGAAATAGCGTAATTGGCTACATTCCCAGGCACTGCATCATTTAAAGGCAATAAGGCGATTTCAACGTCAGGATATTCTCCTTTTGATTTCAGGCAAAAAAGCTGCTCTAAAGAACCTGAGGGTTGGTCAGAAAATGAATACGTCATACTTGGTGGCGAAACATCAAAATAATCCGGGTTAGTGAGAAGAGGAATAATGGTTGTGTTGCCATCCAGTAATGGCAAATTATATTGCCCGCTCCTATCTGAAAAATATACCGTTTCAGTTGTTCCGCGAATTAATTTATAACCGGCAAAGGAAACAACGGTATCTTCCGCATCACAGCCATTCATGTCATCATCAAAAGTTGTACTGCTTCTCAAAGCATGATAATTTCCGCCCGGTGTAAAAGAGCAGTAAGAATTGACTCCGCATTCAAGACCAGGCAGTGCTGCCAACCGTGCTTCTATCATATCTATCTCATCTTCATCGGCACAGATATAGCGAAGACGGGGCACGGTGGATAACGAATGCTCAAAAAAAGCCGTATTATCCTTTCCGTTTTTTATAAAAAGCGAAGTAAGTAATGGGTTGGAACCAAACTCCAACACTTCAACACCCGGACATTGGGTAATATCCAGAGATGACAGCCTGTTAACGTCAAAACTAACCGACCTTAGTTCTTTATCTGCAAGAACCGTTAATGCATTGCTAAGTCCGTAATTACTGCATGGTAAAGAATCAAGCCCTTCAAGGCCTCGTAAATCTAAAGTGGCCAATGGATTACTTCTAAAGTTAAACCTCCCGATACTCAGCTCCGGACAATTATAAACCTTTAGATATCCTAACTGGTTGTTCGCAAGACTTAGCTCTGTTATTGCCGGACCGGAAACTGTCAACGACAACAGTTTATTATTGTCTGCAATTACACTTACCAATTCCGGATAGTCGACCAGATTACTGAGCGAAACCAATCGATTATTATGCAGCAATAGCCGTTTTAATTTAGTAAGTCCTGTAAAATCTAAAGCAGTCAGGACGTTATTAGAGCAATTGAGTTCTTCTAACGTTGTTTGGCCCGATAGGTCCAATTGTGCCAATCGGTTGTTATGGCAATAAAGTTTTTTGATAAAGTTTCCGGCTAATTGCAAGATTGCCAGTTGATTATTCTGACATTCCAAATCACGTAGCCTGGCCAGTCCGGTTAGATTAAGAATACTCAATCGGTTAAAAGAGCATTCCAAATCGCGAAGACGACTGTTCACTGAAAGATTCAAATCCGTTAGGGAATTATAAGAACAATACAGATACTCCAGGTTAGGAGAATTGTTTATATTTAGCGAAATCAAAGCGTTATGCCGGCAGTCAATAAAATTCAGCTCTGGATTATTCAGTACCAGGCTTTCGAGTTTGTTGTTGGCACAGGAAAGACTGTATAGTTTTGAGCAGGCTGATAAGTCTAATGAAACAATTTTGTTGTTTGAACATTGCAATGATGTCAATGAAGGTAAATCTGAGGTTGGAACAGAACTTAATTGGTTATCATTGCATAGTAAGGTAGTGATTGCCGTAAAATATTCAATCCCCTTTAAATTGGCAATTGAAGAAGACGATACATTGATATAACTAACTGCCAAAGCTTCTGATGCTTCAATCTCACCATTTTCATTACTATCAATACGGAAGTATTGTCCCTGCCTGTTTCTGGCAATCTCATTCCCGGCATCAGCAGCCAGCAGTTTTGCCTTAAAATTAGCATCGGGAATATATAGCCCTTGACCCTTCATGCTTTGCCAAAAGCAAAACACCAAGAGGGCGTAATATAGTTTTTTCATGGGGGTATATTTACAAAGCGTAAATATATCTTAAAAAAATCATAAAAACCCACTTTTTGGAAAGTTAATTTAAAGAATCCTTATTAAATCATTCAATATGCAATCATTTCAATTTCAAAGCAGTTTATTCTTTTCCAAATAAACTATTAATACGTTTAGGTGCTTTAAAACGATATCCAACATAAAATTCCAAGAACTGCTGTTGGTCTGCCACATGTATTTGGGCATCAGAGTTGTATGAAAATGAATTCAGGCTTGTAGCGGCTCCGGCAAAAAAACGTTCCGTATTATAACCCAATGTTAATCTAAACTGTGTTTGAAAAGAAAGACCATCTATAACTTCATCGGGTTTATTGTCATTGTAAACCGTTCTTGTGCTATTAAATCCCAACCCCGCATAGGCACCTGCTGATACAAGCCATTTGTTGCGTATAATCCAATTATAATAATATCCGGGACCAACAGCTATATCAAAAATATGGTCCTTGCTGGGTTCGTTGTTTTTAATTTGCGTAAAATAGTAGCTCATGCTGGGCACAAAACTGCCCGCGCTTTTTTGCTGCCATTCACTTTGTAGAAAAATTGCCCGAAACGAAAAATCCGGATTAAAGACATAAGAGGTGCTTCCTCCTATCTTTTGTATCTGAAAATGAGGAAACAGTATATTATTTTCTATTCCAATATCTTTCCTGTCTATATAAAACCCTTTAGTTTTTACATATTGTAACTCTTGCATCCAGGAACCAAAATAGAGTCGTGTTCCAAAATTATAAAACTTCGTATGTCCTCTAAGAGCATCATCTTTATTGAAGCGAAGAAACTCTGGCGTATAGCCCAGATCTATTTCAATAAACTTATAAATTAGCGTTAGTGTTGAACGCAGCCGTTGATTGGGTGACAAAGTAAAATCCAGATGATTTGTTCTGTCTTTCACACGAAACGAATTAAAACTATTACTGAGTCCAAGACGCAGTTTGATATGGTTGTCGTATTTTTCTATACGCTTTTCAGACTTTTGCACAGCAACAGTATCGCCTATTTGCGCCTGACAAATAGTGGCATAAAAAACGATAAAAAACAGGGCATATTTTTTTACCATCTCGTATTCCTATTCTTTTATGCAAGATACAAATTAACACTTTAAAATAAGATGGAGTTATATATTATTGGCATTTTTGTAATTTGCATACAACTCAAAACAACAAAGTATGAACAATACAAGAATATATAAAATGTCGTTTGCAAGCGTTTATCCGCACTATATTCAAAAAGTTGAGAAAAAAGGACGCACCAAAGAAGAATTAGACACTATTATTTTTTGGCTGACGGGATATGACGAAAAAAGTCTCCAACAAGTAATCGAGCAAAAGACAGATTTTGAAACTTTTTTTGCCAAAGCCCCACAAATCAACCCTAACGTTTCAAAAATCACAGGAGTCATCTGTGGTTACCGTGTTGAAGATATCGAAGATAAACTGATGCAACAAATTCGTTATCTGGACAAGCTGGTAGATGAATTGGCCAAAGGAAAAACAATGGAAAAGATTTTAAGGCAATAACGAACACAATAAGTCATTATTGCTTTTCAACTATAGACTTTCAACTATAGACTTTAGACTTTAGACTATCAACTAAAAAACTACTTCAAGCCTTTTCTATATTCAGAAGGTGTTTGCTGTGTCATCTTTTTAAAAATGGTATTAAAAGAAGTTTTGGAATTAAATCCGGATTCATAGGCAATTCCTAATAAAGAAAATTGGTTTTTCTTTTCAGATAATAACTTTTGGGCATGTCTTACTCTGTAGCCGTTTACGAATTGGAAAAAATTTTCATCAAATCCCTGATTAATCAAATAGGACAATTGATGAGCACTAATACCTAAAAGTCCTGCCAATTTAATCAGGTTTAGTTCGCCATCCAGATAGGGCTTTTCTGTTTCCATCAGTTCTGTCAATTTCAATTTTAGGTTTTCCAGTTCATTATCAGAAAGTAATTTCTTCTTTTCTTCCTGTCCCTCATCTTTTAGTTCTATTTCCAATAGTTCCTTACGTTGTGCTTCATCCAGCGGATAGATTTCTTTTTGTCTTAATGAATAATAAGATGTTAAGTACACTATTATCAAAAACAACAAATCCATTACCAAATGCTCCTGCCGTTTTTCAATAAAGATATTGTAGAGTTCATAACCTTCTGTAATGATAATGGTTACAAATAATAGAGAAGTTATCTTAATCAGCCATTGCAAACTACTATTTTCTGTATTGGAAGAAATCGTTTCTATTCGTTTCTGGTGACGGCGTATTTTAAAATAAACAATAGCAATATAGGGTAAATTATGTGAAATGGGAATCATGCTATATACTATATTATGAGGCGGATCCAACATCAAAGGAATATAGATAACCGGTAAAATAAGGCAAACCAGGTCAGCCTTTTTGAAAACATAATTTGGATTGATAAAGAAAACCACACTAAAATAGAGAAATAGCGGCGTAAATATCTGCAGAATATAAATAATTTGAGTTAACACGAATCCTGTGTTTAAACCGCATAAGGCAATAACATCGAAGAACCAAAAGCTGGACCAAAGGAAAAGAAATAGTCCAAAAAACAAATTGGCTTTTTTGTTCACATTCATTGGATTGGCAAGTACAATAAATGATTGCAGAACCAAACTGCCAAATAATAGTATAACGATAAATTTTTGCAGTTCAGTGGCTAACATTTTAAAGCTTTAAAGAAGTAAAATTAATATTTTATCATTTTTTTTACGCAAAAGAATTCTTATTGTTTTAAAAAATAAAATCAAGAAAAGTGCACTTCAACCATTAATAATATCTGTTAATCGATATTTTATAACATATTGTGGATTTTACCTCCTAACTTATACCTAAATAAAATTTATTTGTTAGTTTTGCAATATATAATAAAAAAGAATACAGAAATAGTATTCCACACATTAGCAACGGTAACATAACCTTTGCTTAACAAAACAGGTAAGAATACCAAAACTTGTATGCTGATTTGGCCGAACAACACTCCCACCAGGCCCTATCAAAAGCATGACAAACAGACTATTTTTTAATTATTAACTGATAATGCAGTTGTAGAACCCGATATCAGTATATATTAACAGCTTATTCCTATGTGCCCAACGTATTCAACGGCATAGAAGAAATTAGGCAGGTTGCTGTCAAGCAATGTTAATAGTATAATGTTCCGGTTATTTCCGATATCGCAGAATCAAATGTAATAGTGATTCTCAGACCCTTAGGGTTTGGAGCATAAAGTAATATGTCATATTCCTTCCTGTATTTAAATTCTGTTTGCTAATTACAATGCTCTTGTTTGTGCCTTGAAAATTTGCCGACAACAACACGTTTATATAGAAAAATATAATTTTCCTGCGAAGCCAATCAATTTATTTTACGCCGTACTTGTTAATTAATTTCAATGGTTAAACCGTTAAAACTAAAAACATGAACATCCAAAACGCTTGTTTAACACTATTGTTTATAGGCCTAAATAGCTTTGCACAACAAACAGGTATAAATACTAAAAATCCACAAGGAGTATTACATGTTGATTCTGCTATAAACAACCCAACATTGGGACTGCCAACAGTGGAACAAACTGATGATTTTATTATTAGCAATAGTGGCAATGTGGGTATTGGTACAATAACACCCAATACCAAATTACACATTAACAGTACTACCTCCGGTGCTCTCCGTATCCAGGATGGCACACAGGCTGCCAACAGACTATTCGTTAGTGATATCAACGGAACAGGTACATGGATAACTCCAGCTGTTACAAAAACGGTGACAATGGGTACTTTTCCCTCACCTGCCCAAACAATAACCCTGACAGGAACAAATAATGGAGGGTCAACCAATCCGATATATTCCGGTCTCTATTTAGATCTTGAACCTGGCAGATGGTTAGTAAATGCAGGTATTACTCTCGAAAATTTGCCTGCAGGTGCCATACAAGGCTGGGGACATGCGTGGCTGTCAACAAATAACACCGGTGCGCCGGTTCAAAATGGTTTTTCCCATTTAGGATCGGCTGGTAACAACACTTCTTTCGCCGGCGTATTGCAAGGTGCTTTTTTAACCTATACGCCTTCAACGCCAAAAACAGCTTTTATATCAGGAACTTCAATTATACAAGTTAACGGCACATCCACTTTGCGAATTTTCCTTATGCTGGAGAGATTTAGCTATACCTACAGGACAAATACATCACAAAATTATTTTTATGCAGTACCTGTTAACTAACCTCAAAAACATTATTTAACAGCACTATTTATCACCAATTTGTTAAACATTAAAGGCATGAAAACATTAAACATTTACTTCTGCTTGCTATTCATTGGTCTTAGCCTTCATAGTTTTTCACAGACGGGCATCAATACCACAAACCCTTTGGCTGCATTACATGTTGATCCGGCAAGAAACACTCCCGCCACAGGAACGCCTACAACGCAACAAACCGATGATTTTATTGTTTATAATAATACCGGAAATGTAGGTATCGGAACTGTTTCGCCAATAACGAAACTGCATATTAACAACGAAACGGCTAATCCGTCCATTACTATAACCGATGGCACCCAGGGTGTCGGTAAAGTACTTACTTCCGATGCCAATGGTGTAGCGACTTGGGAAACACCTCCCATTACAATGTCAGCTGTACTGGGTACTTTCCCTACCAGCAGTTTACCGGTAACGCCAACCGGAGATGCAAATTCTCCTATTTTCTCAACATTAAGAATTGCGCTAAAACCTGGAAAATGGATAGTCAATGTGGGTTTGGTTTTTGATAGCCTTGGCGGTGCAACATTTATACAAAATGCCTATTTGTCTTCTTCCTTATCAGGTGCGATAACACAAACTAACTTTAGTCATTTGGGACCGGGCGGTTCCAATACCTCCTATATAGGTGTACTGACGGGTTCTGCAACCTTTACACCAGATACTGCAGACAACAGAAGGAGCTTTCTCACAGGCAGTTCAATTATTCAGGTTACAGGTTCACCAGTCAGTATTATCAATTTGAGATTACAAAATCAGCCAATAGGTTATTACAGATTTGACCCTTATGCTCCGGAAAATTATTTTTATGCTATTCCTATTAACTAAAATAATCAACTTGGTTTATATTAAAAACAATATAATTATTTACGCCAAATATTCAGGCAGCTAAACAAATAAAGAAATGAGTACACGGCACATCTTTTTAATAGCATTGCTTACAGGCTTTAGCCTCAATAACTTTGCACAACAAACCGGGATAAATACTAAAAATCCCCAGGGGACACTACATGTTGATGCGGCTCATAACAACACCGGAACAGCACCAACTTCAACAGAACAAGCCGACGATTTTATTGTTGACGAGACTACAGGTAATGTAGGGATTGGTACCGTTTCTCCGACTACTAAATTGCATATAGTTAGCAGTGCCCCAGGCGCACTAACCATTGCTGATGGCACACATGATGGAAATCATGTATTATTGAGTGATGCCTCGGGCAACGGAAAATGGGTAGACCACCCTGTGATGAGGCCAAATATCAGAGGGAGCGCTACAACAACCAATGTATATTCTGATGGCAATGCCGCAACACCTTATCTCTATACCGGCTTTAGTATTACTTTAACCGAAGGCGACTGGATAGTAAATGCAGGTCTTACATTTGTCGAATTAGGAAGAAGAGGCGGAGGAAGCATTAATGTTACTTTTTGGCAAAAAGCCTACCTCTCATCGACCAATAGTAGTACATCAATATCACAAACCAACTTCAGCCATTTAGGTCCCGCAGGCAACAATACCTGTTATGGCGGTCCAATGTATGGTCTCAGTAGTCGTAGTCCTTATGAAATTGGATATATTACCGGAAGTTCCGTAATCAGAGTACCTGCCAGTACAAAAGCCACCATCTATTTAATGATTGAAAACAAACCGGTTTGGTATTACAGATATAATTCAACCTATTGGGAAAATTATTTTTATGCTATCCCTATTACACAGTAAAATAAAAAGAAACAAATTTTAAGTATCAAAAATAAAGTTGGCATAATTTGTGTCATTGCGGTAAAAAACAAATCCTATAAAAATGAGAAAAATGAAATTACAGTTTACAATACTTTTTTTAAGTATCAGTGCATTATCCTTTGCACAAAAAACCATTACAATGAAAATAAAAGAAAACACCGTTCCTTGTGAAGGTGTAGCTCCAATGGATTGTATGCAGGTAAAAGAAGGTAAGGCCAAAGAATGGAGTAATTTTTACAGTACTATAGAAGGTTTTGATTACCAGCCCGGATATGAATACAAGCTTAAGGTAATTAAAACCAAAAGACAAGGCAACATTCCTGCCGATGCTTCTGCCTATACCTATCGCTTAAAAAAACTGGTCTATAAGAAACAGGTCAAAGCTGCAAATGAAACCTATCTGGGCAAGAAGATGATTTTAAGCCAGATAAATGGTAAAAATATTAATAATGGCAAAGTATATTTAACTATTGACAAGGTAAAAAATGCTATTTTTGGCAAAAGCGGTTGTAATCGTTTTAACGCCGGATACCAAATTAAAGGCAATCAAATACAAATCAACCTTTTAATGGGTACTCTAATGGCCTGTGACCCGGAAAGCATGCAACTGGAACAGGAATTTAAAACCGTAATGGAAAACAAAAAATTCGAAATCCACACGCAAGGTACCACAGTACATTTTAAGGACCCAAAAACAAAAAAAGTTACCCTTGCTTTTACGATTCCTACTGAAGAGGAAATATGGGCAGCTATTGACGGTAAAAAATGGAAGCTGATACAAATTGACAATGTTGGAAAAGATTACGGAAAAGCAAATCTGCAATTTGATGCAAAAAGCAAAAAAATAACCGGAAATAGTGGTTGTAACAATTTCTTTGGTACTTTTAGTACTACGAAAGACCAGATTACTTTTTCTGCTTTAGCCGGAACAAAAATGGCGTGCATAGATAAAGATGCTGCAGCAACAGAAACAAAAATGCGACACTATCTTTCTGAAACAACATTACGATTTGATATTGCCGAACAGACACTCAATTTTTATAAAGATGATAAATTGGTTTTAGCATTTGTTATACAATGAGTTCCTTGCCAATAAAAACAATTTAAATAGTAATTAATAACAGCCTAATGAAAATCGATTTAAGAAGCGATACGCTAACACTACCTACTCCACAAATGCAAGAAATAATGAATAAAGCCCCTTTAGGGGATGATGTTTATGGAGAAGACCCGTCAGTAAATGCCTTAGAAGAAAAAGCCGCCCGAATGTTTGGAATGGAAGCTGCTTTGTTTTGCCCAACAGGTACCATGACCAACCAACTGGCAATAAAAGTGCATACACGCCCGGGCGATGAGGTAATTTGCGATAAACTTTCCCACATCTATTTGTATGAAGGTGGCGGTATAGCCATGAACGCATTCTCTTCTGTCAGACCTTTGGAAGGTGATCTGGGAAGGATAACCGCTAAAATGGTAGAAGAAAACATCAATAATGCCAATGACATACACCAACCCATTACACGAATGGTATCTCTTGAAAATACTGTAAATAAAGGAGGCGGAAGCATTTATGATTTTAATGAAATCAAAAAAATCAAGGAAGTATGTCATGCTAATGGCATTATCTTACATTTAGACGGGGCAAGACTCTTCAATGCCCTGATAGAAACTGATCAAACTCCGTTAGACTACGGAAAAACTTTTGACAGCATTTCTATATGCCTTTCAAAAGGACTTGGTTGCCCTGTAGGTTCATTGCTATTGGGTAAAAAATCTTTTATTGACCAGGCCAGACGTTATCGGAAAGCCATGGGTGGTGGCTGGAGACAAGCCGGAGCATTGGCTGCAGCAGGTATTTATGCCCTGGATAATCATATCGCCTTATTAAAAGATGACCATCGGAGAGCAAAGGAAATAGGGAAAATGTTAGCTGGAAATTCCTGGGTTGAGAAAGTCTATCCTGTAAGCACAAATATTATTCTGGCGCAATTGCCTCAAAATATTACTTCTACTGATTTTGTAGAAAAATTGAAGCAAAATGAAGTGTATTGTGTATCGTTTGGCAAACATTTAGTGCGCTTTGTAACCCATATTGATTTTACGGATGAGCAATTGGAGGTGTTAAGGACAAGATTGGCATTTTAAAAAGCTATATAACATATACAAAATAAAAACCGTCTCAAAAAATGAGACGGTTTTTATTTTAAAGCTTTATCAAAATTTACTGGCTGCAATACAAATCGTCTGCAGTAAGGAGTATGGTTAAACCCATTTGAATGTGTAAAAATTACCTTGTAAGGATTCATAGCATTGATATGATAATAGCTTGAGAACCTTTCTTTTTGTTTGTTTCGTTTCTTTCCATTTGTTGTTTTTGGTCCTATCACATCAATACCGGCAATAAATTAACATACTTCCTTACGGATTTCTACATTTATGTAAAAAAAAATAAAACAATAAACAAAGCCATATAAAATGCATGTTATTTAAAAATTCATAATTCTAAATTCGTAATTATGAATTTTTACACTATTCCTAATTTTACCCTCTTAAAAATACATACCCTAAAAAATAATTCTAAAAATTTCCTTTAATTTGTACAAACACAAATAAAATGGAATTCAATCCTGACGAACTCGATCAAAAAGCCATCTACAAACTCATCAGCGGAGCTGTTATTCCGAGGCCTATCGGATGGATTTCAACCATTAGCGAAGATGGTATTAATAATCTGGCTCCCTTTTCATTTTTTAATGTTGTTGGAGACGACCCACCACATGTCATGTTTGCAACGGCCCACTCCAACCAGCAGAAAAAAGATACCCTTGCCAATACGTTAGCTACCGGAGAATTTGTTGTAAATCTGGTTACTGAAGATATTGTTGAGGCCATGAATACTACCGCACAGACTGTACACGCAGATATTGATGAATTTGAACTGGCCGGCCTTACTCCTGTTCCGTCAGTTAAAGTAAGTCCTCCCAGAGTTAAGGAAAGTCCTGTTTCTTTTGAATGCAGGCTTGTTCACCATTATTCTCTTGAAGGACACAAATATGGCGGCGCTACAGTTGTTATAGGCAGGGTCGTAATGTTTCATTTTGACGAAAAGGTATTGCTTGACGACTATAAGATTAATATGGAAAACTACAAACCTGTAGCAAGGCTCGCCGGATCGAACTACTCAAAACTGGGAGAAATATTCGCAATTAAAAGACAATAACAAAACGAAACCTACCCTGCCAGGGTTATAAACCCTGGCAGGGTGATATTAAAAATATATACATAAAATGAAAATATCCGTAATAGGTGGCGGTCCCGGAGGACTCTACTTTTCTATACTAGCCCAAAAGGCCAATCCGGAATTTCAAATAGACGTCTATGAACGTAACAAGGCAGATGATGCTTTTGGTTTTGGTGTGGTGTTTTCAGACGAAACTCTGAGTGAATTTCTGTCGCGAGACCCTAAATCCTATGAATTGATTCGAAGCCGGTTTGCCTATTGGGACGATTTGGATATTGCACGCGACGGCCAAAAAATACGTATTACAGGAAATGGATTCTGTGGCTGTTCCAGAAAAACATTATTGCAGCTATTGCAGCAAAGATGCCGGGAAGAAGGCGTTGTTTTACATTTTGAACATGCAGTAGAAGATTTGTCTGCATTTAAAGACTCTGATATAATTGTAGCCAGCGATGGTATTAACAGCCTATTTCGCGACAAGCAGGCTACTGATTTCGGAACCACTTCCTCGCTCCAAAAAAATAAATTTGTATGGATGGGCTCTACCCGTCCGTTAGATGCTTTTACTTATTTTTTCCGAAATACACCCTATGGTCCTATTGTAGCCCATACCTATCAGTATGAAGAAGGAAAAAGTACCTGGATATTTGAAACTTCGCCTGAAACATGGGAAAAAGCAGGTTTAGTGACAGAAGATGAAGAAGGCACCATACAAAAGCTTTCTGAACTTTTCAAAGAAGAATTGGACGGACATGGGCTGATTTCAAATCGTTCACATTGGAGAAATTTTCCGATTATTACCAATACTGTCTGGCATAAAGACAATATCGTGCTCCTTGGCGATGCCAAAGCTACTGCCCACTATTCCATTGGTTCAGGAACCAAATTGGCAATGGAATGTGCTATTGCCCTGGCCGATGCCATTACCACTCATCCAAAAGATATTCCGCAAGCTTTCCAAATGTACGAACAAAGTCGCCGCAAACGCGTGGAAATGATACAGCATGCAGCCAAGGTATCGTTAGAATGGTTTGAAGACATGGACAGACATATTCAACAGGATTTTCTTCCTTTTGCCTTTGGTGTTATGACTCGTTCTAAGAAAGTTACTCTGGAAAATCTTGCTATAAGAGATGCTTCTTTTACAGATGCCGTTCTAAAAGATTTTAATAAATCTATTGGTAATGCTGAAACTAAAACACCACCGGCATTTACTCCGTATCAACTTCGCCAAATGCAACTGCAAAACAGAATAGTCATGGCTCCTATGGAGCAATATGCTGCCCAGGACGGATTGGTTTCTGACTGGCATCTGGTGCATTATGGCAGCCGTGCGACAGGTGGCGTGGGACTTATTCTAACAGAATCCGTTGCTGTAAGTGAAGAAGGAAAAATTACTTTAGGTTGTCCGCTTATAAGTTCTCAACAACAAATAGATAGCTGGAAAAAAATAACTGATTTTATTCATCAGAACAGCAAAAGTAAAATAGGAATACAACTCGGTCACTCTGGTCGAAGAGGTGCTGTAAAACGCCCGTGGGAAGGTCATGATGAACCAATTGAAACTCCATGGAAACTCCTCGCTCCTTCTGCTATACCTTACAACAGTAAGATGCCGGTGCCAAAAGAAATGGACAGGCAGGATATGGAGAATGTCATTACGCAGTTCCGCAATGCAGCAAAAAATGCAGAACTGGCTGGATTTGATATGATAGAATTACAGGCCAACCATGGCTACCTGTTAGGCTCGTTTCTGTCACCGCTAACCAATAACCGCAAAGATGAATATGGCGGAACCGTAACCAATAGGTTAAAATTTCCATTAGAAGTATTCAAAGCTGTAAGAGAAAACTTTGATAAAAACCGTCCTATTTCTGTAAGGATTTCAGCTAACGACTGGGCTAATGGCGGTATTACTCCGGAAGACGTATTGGAAATAGCAAAAGCATTTCAACAAGCCGGAGCCGATTGTATTGACGTGTCCTCGGGATATACCGTGAGTAATCAAAAACCCGCCTATGGAAGAATGTACCAGACCCCATTTTCTGACGCTGTGAGAAACTCTACAGGAATTCCGGTAATTACTGCCGGAACCATACAGGATATCGACCAAATTAATACCATCATACTCAACAGAAGGGCTGATTTGGTTGCTTTGGGAAGACCACTCCTACTCGACCCAGGTTTTGTAAGGAACGCCCAGGCCTATGAACAATATCCTGCCGGAGATATTCCCAAGGCCTATGAAGCGGGAATCTCACATCTTTATCCTTATAAATTAAGTGAAAGAAAAGCTGTGGAAGGAATGAAGAAAGCGTTAAAACCGGAAAGCCATAAAAAATAGTTGATAATTGATAGTTTATAGTTGATAATTTGAAAATTGTAATTAAAAATGTTTCAAGATAATTTCGCACAAAAGCACCTGCCATCACAAAAACTGCAACCGGATTATATTTACAATCATCCGGATTTTCAGCTTCCGGAAGCACTTAACTGCGTAGATAGATTATTGGATTCGCATGTCAGAGAAGGTCGTGGCCATCATATTGCCATGCGCACTTTTGAAAAAAACTGGACATATCAGGATTTATATGAAAAAGCGAACCAGATTGCACATGTATTAGTTGACGATTTGGGTTTGATTTCAGGCAATCGTGTACTGATACGTTCTGCCAACAATCCAATGTTTGTGGTTTGCTGGTTTGCCGTGCTCAAGGCTGGCGGTATAGTGGTCGCAACAATGCCTTTGCTGCGTGAAAAAGAACTTGAAGTCATGATTGACAGTGCCGAAATATCACATGCTTTTTGCGATTATCGTTTGGAAGAAGCATTAGCTTCAGTGAAATCTACTTTTCTCAAACAGGTCATCACGTTTGACGGCACAGAACAAAGCCTGTCAAAGCTTGAAACACTAATGCATAACAAACCTAAGGAATTTGAGAATTTCCCAACAAAAGCAGATTCAGTTGCCCTAATTGGTTTTACGTCCGGCACTACCGGAAACCCGAAAATGACCTCGCATTATCACAAAGACATACTCCTTATCTGTGAAGCTTTCCCAAAATATTCCTTACAACCCGTTCCGGAAGATATTTTTACCGGTAGTCCGCCTTTGGGGTTTACTTTTGGTTTGGGAGGACTTGTTCTTTTCCCATTTTATTTCGGAGCATCCACATTCCTGATTGAAAAACCGAGTCCGGAACTATTACTGGAAGCCATACAAAACCATAAGGTTTCTATTGTATTCACGGCCCCAACAGCCTGGAGAGTATTGGCCACTAAAGTCAAAGACTACGATATTTCATCACTACGCAAATGTGTATCAGCAGGCGAAACTTTGCCTGAAAAAGTCTGGGAAGATTGGTATGAAGCCACCGGCCTGAAAATTATTGACGGCATTGGAGCAACAGAAATGCTGCACATTTTCATTTCTTCTAACGAAGAGAATATGAAAAAAGGTGCTACCGGATTGCCAATACGAGGTTATGAAGCCCGTATCGTAGACCGTAAGGGCAATGAATTGGGTGTCAATGAACCGGGAAGATTAGCCGTAAGAGGAATTACCGGATGCAAATACCTGAACCGAACCGACAGGCAAAAAGAATACGTACAGGATGGCTGGAACCTTACCGGTGACATTTTCCGTAAAGACGAAGATGGTTACTATTGGTTTGTAGCCCGCGGCGATGACATGATTATTTCTTCCGGTTACAACATTGCGGCTATAGAAGTTGAAAGTGTATTGCTGAAACATGAGGATATATCAGAATGTGCAGTAGTAGGACTACCTGATGAAAACCGCGGCATGCTGGTATGTGCCTATGTTGTTTTAGCCGATAAATCCAAGGCTTGCGATGAGTATGTCAGGAGCTTACAGGACTGGTTTAAAGAAAATGCCGCACCTTATAAATACCCAAGAGAAATCCGTTTTCTGGAACAGCTCCCAAAGACAGAAACGGGAAAAATTCAACGATACAAATTAAAGGCTTTTGGCAAGGGAAATTGAGGAAAATTCACTAATATTATCCTTGATAATTTCTTTTAAAAACAAACAAAACTAATGAGAAAAGCATTTGTAGTATTAAGCATCACGGTATTGGCCATTATCGGTATAATGACCTATATCAACTGGAAAGCCAGCTTCCTATTACTAATATTCATCCCTTTGATTATCATGGGATTGTATGACATGTTCCAGTCTAAAAAAACAATCCGCAGAAACTTTCCACTTGTTGGAAGAATGCGCTATCTTTTGGAATCTCTGGGTCCGGGTGTTCGCCAATACTTTATTGAAAAGGACCTGGACGGAAAGCCATTCAACCGTTTGGAAAGAAGTCTTGTTTACCAGCGAAGCAAAAAAGAGACAGACTCTAACCCTTTTGGTACCCAATTAGATATCTACGAAGTAGGTTACCAATGGATTAACCATAGCATCAAGGCTATTCCTTTCTCAAAGGTTGATAGTAATCCAAGAATCAGAATCGGGTCTTCACAATGTGAAAAGCCTTACGATGCCAGTTTATACAATATCAGCGCCATGAGTTTTGGTTCCCTAAGCCGTAACGCGATACAGGCACTTAATGCCGGTGCCAAACAAGGCGGATTTTATCATAACACTGGTGAAGGTGGCCTTTCTCCATATCATTTGGAAGGCGGCGATGTAGTTTGGAATATCGGGACAGGTTATTTCAGTTGCCGTGACGATGATGGTAATTTCTCTTACGAACAATATGCCAAAAGAGCCGTTCTTGATAACGTAAAAATGATTGAAATTAAATTCTCTCAAGGTGCCAAACCGGGACATGGAGGGATATTGCCAAAAGAAAAAGTAACCGATGAAATTGCGGCCATACGTTTGGTAAGCAAAGGAAAAGACATCATTTCGCCTCCTACGCACTCTGCTTTTTCAACACCTTTGGAATTGATGGATTTCATCAAACTACTGCGAAAAGGTTCTGGCGGAAAGCCAATTGGCATGAAAATCTGTATTGGAAACAAATCAGAATTTATCGCTATCTGTAAAGCCATGGTAGAAACGGAAACTTATTTTGATTTTATTACAGTTGATGGCGGCGAAGGTGGTACCGGTGCAGCTCCTCAGGAATACTCTGACCACGTAGGTATGCCTTTAAGAGACGCATTGGCCTTTGTATATGATTGTCTCGTTGGATTCGGTATTAAAAACCAAATTAAAATCATATGCAGCGGTAAGATTATTACAGGTTTTGACATTATCAAGACATTAGCAACTGGTGCAGACCTTTGCAACTCTGCCAGAGGAATGATGTTCGCCTTAGGCTGTATTCAGGCTTTGGAATGCCACGCTAATACCTGTCCTACCGGAGTTGCTACTCAAGATCCGAGACTCGTTAAAGGATTGGTACCCGAAGAAAAGAGTATTCGAGTAGCTCGTTTTCAGCATGAAACGGTAAAAAGCGCTATGGAACTCATGGCTTCTGCAGGAATCTGCCATCCGGATGAAGTTGATCGACATGTAGTCAGCATGAGAGTTGACAGAACCAAAATTCAGACATTTGCAGAAACCTATCCGGAATTGGAAAATGGCTGTCTGTTAAATGAAAATACGGTACCGGAAAATTTCCGTTCTTTCTGGAAAAAAGCCACAGCAGCAAGCTTTTAAAAATACCTTAAAGCCATTTTAATTATGAGCAATTATTTTATTAAAGAGGAAAAAATACGTTTTCAGCATGTTGATTATGCAGGAATAGTCTTTTATCCTCGTTTTCTCGAAATGCTGAACGCCTTAGTCGAAGATTGGTTTGAAGAAGCTTTGGAACGTCCGTTTGCTACCATACACGAAACCAATGGTATTCCAACAGTCGATTTAAAAGTACAATTCAGGAAAGCAGCCCGATTGGGAGAAATTTTGAAAAAATATCTATGGGTAAAAAATCTGGGCAGTGCTTCAATGCTTTGCGGATTCCGTTTTGAAGACCAACGGGGAAAAACCTGTCTTGAAGGCGAAGTTACACTTGTGAATGTAGCTATTAGTACCAATAGGGAAAACATCAAATCTGAACCTTTTACTGAAGACATGAAACAAAAAATAACTCCTTTTTTGTCTGAACGCTAAGATTCAA
>NZ_MKVG01000015.1:278-28246 GCF_001899155.1 Flavobacterium sp. 38-13 | reverse complement strand
AGAAAATAGATAATAGAAAATAGATAATAGGTAATAGACTATTTAAGCCAAAATCATAAATCATAAATCATAAATCATAAATCATAAATCATAAATCATAAATCATAAATTCATCAATAAAATGGAATTTCCAAAATTTAAAGCCGCTGCAGTACAAACCGCCCCGGTATTCCTAAATGCACAGGCCACGACAGATAAGGCCATAGCATTCATTAAGGAAGCTGCAGGAAAGGGAGCCTCTCTTGTTGCTTTTCCTGAAGTTTTTATTGCCGGCTATCCGTATTGGAATTGGATTATGACTCCTGTACAAGGCAGTAAGTGGTATGAAGTTTTATACAAATGTTCCATAACAACAGATGGCCCCGAAGTACAACAACTATGTCAGGCTGCCAAAGAACACAACGTGCATGTTGTAATTGGAATCAACGAAAGAGGAAACAGCTACGGAGAAATTTATAACACCAACCTGATTATAGACAATAACGGAATACTTATTGGGAGACACCGTAAACTCGTACCTACCTGGGCTGAAAAACTTACATGGACAAGCGGTGATGGTTCTTCTTTAAAAATATATCCTACTGAAATAGGTCCAATCGGGACATTGGCCTGTGGAGAAAATACAAATACTTTGGCTCGATTTACTTTACTTTCGCAAGGCGAATTGATTCACATAGCCAATTACATTTCACTTCCTGTTGCTCCACCCGATTATAATATGGCCGAAGCAATAAAGATACGTGCTGCCGCCCACTCCTTTGAAGGAAAATTATTTACGATTGTTTCCTGTTCTACAATTTCTCAGGAAATAATGGATGCCTTGAAAGAAGATGTACCTAATGTTCAGGAATTGCTTACCAGAAAAAACTCTGCCTTCTCTGGCATAATAGGCCCTAATGGTGCTGTTGTTGGAGAACCGCTAATCGATGAAGAGGGAATCGTATACGCTGATATTGACCTGTCTAAATGCATCCAGCCAAAACAAATGCACGACATATTGGGACATTACAACCGTTTCGATATTTTTGACCTTAGAGTAAATGTTGCTCCAACAAGAAAGATTACCTTTATAGATAACCATGAAGAGTTTTCTAAAAAGTAAAATTTTCTAACGAACTCCTTACCCTGGCAGGGTTTAAAACCCTGCCAGGGTTGAAGAAAAAAAATAAACGCCATACAACATGAAAATGCAGCCATTAGAACATGAAAAGTTCTATCACATTTTTAATCGTGGAAATAATGGTATCAATCTGTTTTATGATGCTGATTGTTATTATCATTTCCTAAGACTATATGAAAAATATATAGAGCCTGTAGCTGAAACCTATGCCTGGTGCCTGCTAAAAAATCATTTCCATCTTTTGGTTTATATAAAACCACAAAATGAGATTGATAATCGCAAGCTAAAATATTCAACCGTTGAAAAACCAAGAATAATAAGCGCATCTAAACAGTTCTCGCATCTGTTTAATGCATATACACAGGCAATAAACAAACGTTTTAAAAGAACGGGAAGCTTATTTGAAAAACCGTTTCACAGGAAATTGATAACATCAGACAATTATTTTCAGAAACTGATCTATTACATTCACAACAACCCTGTACATCATGGTTTTTGCAAAAATATAAACGATTATCCATGGTCCTCATACGGAAGTATTATTTCTGAGAAACCAACCAAAATAAAAAGAAAAGAAGTTATTGATGCCTTTTATAATTTAGATAATTTTATAGCGTATCATAATCAAAATCAAGATTTGTTTGATATTGATGGTTTGATAATAGAATAAAAATTTCTTCTATAACCCTGCCAAAGTTTTGAACTCTGGCAGGGTTGAAAAAAGAAGACAAAAAAATAAAAATATGGAATCAAAATTCAACGACGACGTAATTGGAAGAGCCCGGGTTAAGGATACACCCGAACTTGAGGCCTATTATAAAGAATTAGAAACCCTAGGAGCCGGCGCCTTATGGACCGTCGCTAATGATATTGAACCTTGGGAGCCGCGAACTTCCTCAGTTCCTATGCTCTGGAAATATGAAAACCTGAGAGAACTGGTACTTAAATCATCAGAATTGGTGACTCCGGAACAAGCCGGGCGCCGTGTGGTTTATCTTGTAAATGACAAGCGAAAGGATGTAAGCGCTGCCGTTGGCTGGTTGTATACCGGAATACAGGTTACCCGTCCGGGAGAAAGCACATCGGCACATCGTCATAAAGCTTCTGCCCTACGTTTTATTATGGAAGGTGATGGTGGCTATACAGTTGTCGATGGCAATAAGATTACATTTGAAGTCAATGATTTTGTAATTACACCCAACAGCACATGGCATGAACATGGTGTTGCAGAAGGCGGAAAAACCTGTATCTGGCAGGACGGTCTGGATATTCCTTTGGTAAATGCGCTGGAAGCTAATGACTATGCTGTTTATGATGGAAAACAGGAATTAAAGTATCCGGTTAATTTTTCACCTCTAACTTATGGAGGTTCAGGATTATTACCCGCTGACAAGGTATGGGATAAACCCTATTCTCCTTTATTCAAATATTCCTGGAAGAATGTTTATCCTTCCTTATTAGAAGCTGCGCAGGTAAACGATGGCTCACCTTATGATGGCATATTGATGCATTATTCCAATCCTGTTACCGGAGGCCATGTCATGCAGACCATGGGAGCATCTATGCAATTACTAAGAGCTGGTGAACATACAAAAGCACACCAACACACCGGTTCATTTGTCTATCAATGTGCCAAGGGCAAAGGCTATTCTGTCATTAACGGAAAACGTTATGACTGGAAAGAAAGAGATATTTTTTGTGTTCCTTCGTGGGCCGTACATGAACACGTAAATCTTTCAGAAACAGAAGACGCCTGCCTGTTCTCTTTTAACGACCTTCCGGTTATTGAATCTTTAGGGCTATATCAGCAAAGAGCCTATGAAGAAAACGGAGGATTCCAGATAGTTAATAGCTAAAAGTCAAAAAAGAGAAAAGTAAATACAACCATAAAAAAACCATACTTATAACGAAAAAATGAAATTAGTTACTTTCACGCATAAAAATTCAGAACCAAAGCTTGGAATTTTCAACAATGACACAGTTCTTGACCTGGAAGCGTTTGCACACAAACACAATGAAGAATTTCCAAAAACCATGTTGGAACTCATTGACCTTGGATTGGAAGAAGTTAACAGAATTGCTGAAATTCTGAAAACCTCTTCAGAAAGTGCCATCGCTGCAGCTTCACTTCCTTTAAACGAAATAAAGCTTTTGGCTCCAATTACCAAGCCAAGAAAAAATATTATCGGTATTGGACTGAATTATACGGAACATGTAGCAGAATCAGCCAGAACACTAGATACGTCAAAAGATTTACCGCAACAGCCGGTTATCTTCTCAAAACCACCAACTGCAGTGATTGGTACCGATGAAGCTATCCTTCACAACACAAAACTGACGCAACAACTGGATTGGGAAGTTGAATTGGCAGTAATAATCAGCAAAAAAGGAAAATACATTGCCAAAGAAAATGCTATGGATTATGTTTTTGGCTACACTGTTATCAATGATATCAGCGCCAGGGATTGCCGTCGTGCAGGACAATGGATTGTTTCAAAAGGACAGGATACTTTCGCACCAATGGGACCTGTTCTGGTTACCAAAGATGAAATCGAAGACCCACACAACCTTAATTTATCGCTGACAGTTAACGGTGTTGAAAAGCAAAATTCAAACACAAAATACATGCTTTTCAGAATTCCTGACCTTATTGAAGACCTAAGTACTGTTTTCACACTCGAAGCAGGCGATATCATTGCGACGGGGACACCTGCAGGTGTAGGCGCCGGAAGAAACCCGCAAGAATGGATGTGGGATGGAGATGTCGTTGAAGCTACTGTAGAAGGAATTGGAACGTTAGTGAATACGATTAAGAAAATTCAATAATTAGATTTCAGACTTCAGATTTCAGACTTTCAACTTTCGACTTTAGACTTTAGACTTAATAACTTTAGACTTCACTTACAATGAAAAAATATAAAATAGGCCAGATAGTTCCTTCATCCAATACAACGATGGAAACCGAGATACCGGCCCTCTTCCGTTCCAGAGAAACTATTGCACCGGAAAGATTCACTTTCCATTCCAGCAGGATGCGGATGAAAAAAGTAACCAAAGAAGAATTGGAAGCTATGGACGCAATGAGTTTGAAATGTGCTCAGGAACTTTCTGATGCTCAAGTAGACGTGATGGGTTATGCTTGCCTTGTTGCCATTATGAGTATGGGACGTGGCTATCACTGCGTTTCCGAGACAAATCTGCATGAAGAAACCGTAAAGAACGGCTTCCCTACTCCAATCGTGACCAGTGCCGGTGCATTAATCAACGGATTGAAAGTTTTGGGAGCGAAAAAAGTAGCCGTCATTACACCTTACATGAAACCGCTAACGCAGTTGGTTGTAGATTATATCGAGCATCAGGGATTTGAAGTTGTTGATTCTATAGCTTTGGAAATACCTGACAATTTAGAAGTAGCGGCACAAAATCCTATGAATCTTTTAGATATCTACAAACGACTCAATCTAAAAGATGTTGATGTACTTGTCGCTTCTGCCTGCGTACAAATGCCGTCCCTGGAAGCTGTAGACCTGATTGAAAAAGAAATAGGAATTCCAGTTACAACAGCCGCCATCTGTACAACTTATGAAATGATGAAAAAGCTGGGATTGGACACAAAAGTGCCAATTGGTGGTGAATTACTTAGCGGAAAATATTAATAATTCTGTCTTAAAATTGAACCGAACCCGAAAAGAAATAGCTAACTTTAAGTAAACCATAAAAATCAAAAGCTATGAACGGATTCTTCAAAACACTACTCGCAGGATGGGGAGCGAAGAAACTTGGAGGCGGATGCCTTGGAACCATCATTTTATTTTTTATACTCTATTGGCTGTTAGGCTATTTATAGAAATAACAAATCCCCTCAATTGAGGGGATTTTATTTTAAGGATTTGTAGACCAAAGCGAAGCAGACTTGAGTAGTGCTCTCCTATTCAGTTTTAATTGGGCAACAACCAATTCAGCAAAATCTTCCGGTTGCAGCACCCTTTCAGGATTACCATCTGTAAGATTCAATGAAAGTGACATTTCAGAAGCAATCGTACTCGGCATTAAGGCTGAAACTCTGATATTGTGCTTTCTTACTTCCATCATCAATGCTTCCGAAAATCCGGCAACAGCAAATTTTGATGCCGTATAGGCGGTTGTATTAGCATTACCTCGAAGCCCGGCCGTAGAAGAAACATTAATAATATCACCCGTATTTCTGGCAATCATTCCCGGAAGTACCTGATACGTAACATTATAGATGCCCATAACATTGACGTTTAGGATTTCCTGCCATCTTTCCGGTTCCATTTCCAAAAAACTTCCAAAAGAAGCTGTTCCTGCATTATTGATAAGTATATCAATAGCACCAAATGCTTCATGGATATAGGCGATTCCTTTTTTGGTAGCTTCAAAATCGGCTACATCAAAAACAGAATAGATTGCCTTTACACCATAAGCCTGCAATTCTGCTATAGTTTCCAGCAAAGCTTCTTCATTTCTACCTGTAATAGCAATGTCAACACCTTCGGCTGCAAGAGCTAAAGCCGTAGCTTTTCCTAATCCGCGGCTTCCTCCGGTTATTAATGCTTTTCTTCCTTGTAATTGTTCCATTTTCGGTGTCTTTTTATTTCAGATTTGTATAAACACAAAGTTAGACATCCTTAACATCTCCCGAAGGTTTTTAACTTTTTGTTCAGCTAATTTATTTAGAAATTATTTACTATTATCACACATGAAAATATGGAAGCGAATCGTTAAGTTTGTTATGTATAAACTTTCGCTAACTCTTAAAAACAATTCAACCCAATGAAACTAAAATCACTGTTACTCTGTTTACTTTTTATTGGTGCAATAACTCAAGCGTCCGCACAGGAAAGCGCCGATAAAATCCTTGAAAAAGCATTTACCCAGGCAAAAAAAGAAAAGAAAAATGTTTTTGTAATGTATCATGCTTCCTGGTGCAAATGGTGCAAGAAGATGGAAAACAATATGGAAACTGAAACCGTCAAGCCATTTTTTGACAAAAACTATGTAACTACGTTTTTGGTAGTGCAGGAATCCAAAGACAAAAAGCATCTTGAAAATCCGGGGGCCGATGATATCCTCAAGAAATCCAAAGCAGACAATAGCGGTATTCCTTTCTGGCAGATTTATGATGCTAATGGCAAACTGTTAGCCGATTCTTTTAATGCCAAAGGCGAAAACTTAGGCTGTCCGGCCACAGTTGAAGAAGTAGCAGAATTCACTGATAAGCTTAAAAAAACAGCAAAACTTAGTGAAAAAGACCGCAAAAAGATTGAAGAAGTATTCGTGCTTAAGAAAAAATAAGCAATAAAGAAAAAAGGCCTCCAAAATTTTGGAGGCCTTTTATTTTGGATTTATTAATAATTAAGTACAAAGCCTACTCCAAAGCCCATATCACTGTCATAATGTGTACGGACACCCATATTTTTATTGAGTACATATCGCAGGTCGACCATATATTCCAAATCGGTATTGGCCATAAAACCGGCACGCAATCTTTTGGAAATAGGAATATCTTCCCGCATTAACTGCAATCGGGCAATCCCATCATGATAAACTTCTGCCTGAAAGTTCACGAGCATTGGCAGTGTGTATACAAATCCTAAACTCACCGCACTTCGGCTATCTTTCTTGTTTTTTTGCCCGAATATGTTCTTTTCGTGTTCATCCTCACCCATTCTTCTGTAACGCCAGTCAAAACCGATAAAAGGCATAAACCATTGCATTTTTCCAATAAAGCGGCCCAAATGGGTTTCTACCTCATACCCATGCATATCGTTGTAACCCAATCGCCACTCCGTTCCTAATGACCATCTCGCGTTCTGAAGCATAGCTTCCCCATCATTACCATTTGTTGCAAAATCATTCTGGGCCATAAAATGCGGCATATTACTTTCTCTTTGCAGCATCTTATAGGCTTTTGCCTTATCTGGAAGATACGGATTTTCATAATCGCCAACAGCAAAAACACGATTCATCCCAGCCATCATATGGTACAAAATATGGCAGTGAAAAAACCAATCACCTTCTTCATTGGCTAAAAATTCAATAGTATTGGTTTCCATCGGCATAATATCCATTACATTCTTAAGCGGTGCGTTTTCTCCTTTTCCATTAATTATTCTGAAATCAAAGCCATGCAGGTGCATTGGGTGGCGCATCATGGAATTATTGTAGATAGTGATGCGCAATACTTCTCCCTTTTTAACTGGAATCTTGTCGGTTTCCGAAAGAATTTTATTGTCCATGCTCCACACATAACGGTTCATATTTCCGGTAAGCGTAAATTTTAATTCCTTTACCGGGGCTTCTTTTGGCAGAACCGTATTGTAAGGCGATTTCAGCATAGCATAATTCAGAGTCACGATATCCGCTAAAGCATTCGCATTATAACGATTCGGGTCATTATCCATGTTCATTGCATGCTGACTGTGGTCGGTTTTTTGTTTGGTATCCTTTTGTTTGGCATCACCTGTAATTTCAGGATACATCACTACATTCATATCCATCTGATTCAGGCTCATGTTCATTCCCATATCATCCAAATCGCCGTTCATTTTCATCATATCGTTCATCATCTTCATTCCCTCAAAATATTTTAACCGGGGAAGCGGAGAAATAAGCTGTTTGACGCCATTCCCAATAAAATAGCTTGCCGACTGCGTCCTGTCTTCTGTAGTGGCTAAAAACTCATAAGAAAGTCCTTCCTCCGGTATGGTAACCACCACATCATACGTTTCTGATACTGCAATTATCAATCTATCCACTTCTATTGGTTCAACATCATTACCGTCACTGGCCACTACAGTCATCTTACCTCCCGCATAGCGAAGCCAGAAATAGGATGAGGCGCCGCCGTTTGAAATGCGAAGTCTTACCTTATCGCCTGCTTTTAGTTTTTTGCCATCAAAACTTTTTAAATCGGTAGAATTGGCTCCATTGATTAATATCTTATCATAATAAACGTCGCTTACATCCATGGCAAGCATGCGTTTCCATTCGTTTTTAAGCTTGGTTTTGAAATGGCCTTCCCGTATGGCTTCAACATATGATTGTGTTGCTCCTTTTTTTATCGCAGCCCAATCATTGGCATTATGAAGCATCCTGTCAATATTATCCGGATTGAGATTGGTCCATTCACTTAAAATTATAGGAACCGTTGGCAGGTCGTCTATTCCTTTCCGAAACGTTTTATCGTCTTCCCGTTTTTTCATCACAAAATTACCATACATTCCAATCTGTTCCTGCAAACCGGAATGCGAATGATACCAGTGCGTACCATTCTGAATGATTGGAAAACGATAAGTATATACAGCACCGGGAGCTATAGGCTCCTGCGTAAGATAAGGAACTCCATCTTCTTTGTTTGGCAAAAACACGCCATGCCAATGCAGTGATGTACTTTCTTTTAATTGATTATGTACTACAATTTCAGCTATATCGCCTTCAGTAAACGTAAGTGTTGGCATCGGAATCTGTCCGTTGACAGCAATTGCTCTTTTTTCTTTACCTGCGTAATTTACCAGAGTATCTTTTACATAAAGGTCATAACGGACTACTTTTTGTGCATGCAAACTGCCTGCTGTCAGCATAACTAACAGCAGTAGCAATTTGGCTGGATTATAGTTCTTTATATCCATTATTTCACTTTTTACTTTATCGTTTCAACTGTCTTGCCACAAGTCAGCATCTGCGAACCATAATAAGGATTCTTAACTGCGTTTTCCTTGCTTAGCCAATTGGCACCTTTGCCATCATTCGCCATAGGACAAAATTGATAATAAACCGGGACCTCATATTTTGAAACCTTAAGCAATTCATACACGCTTTTTGACAAGGTAATAAAGTGGTCTCTCTGGTGTTTTGCATCCGTAGTTTCTACAATATGCTCTGCATCCTCTTTCAGGTTATTCAGAACTTTCATCCAGACATTATGCTCCTCAGTATTCAACTCATTCATCTTTACTGCAGTTACGGCTTTAACCAAACCTTTGGCTTTTTCAGAAGCTAATTTCCCATCCGTTTTTACCAAAGCATCCTTAACATCAAAATAATTATCAAAAACAGCTTTCAGACTCTGGTTCTTCTGTTCAGTTGCCTTCATATCATGTCCTGAATGTCCGGTATGTGCCATTTCTGTTTTAGCACTCGTCTTTATGGCACGTTCATATTGACAGCATTCCGGAAGTTTTGCATAAACATCATCGGGAGCTCGGAATGAGTCACTGTCATATCCTGCCAGGGCAATGCGTTTTAAAACAGCATCCAGATTAGTAGCCTTCTGGTCATAGGCAATAGCAGCCATCTTGGTATCTTTATTCCATTCGACTTTGGCTATTTTATTGATATTTCCGGCTTTTTCAATAGTGCTTTTGCACATATTGCAATTACCATAGATTTTTACGTTTTCTTTTTTCTCGTTTTTGATTTGTGCCTCACAGGCAGTAAATACAAATACCATGGCAAATGTTGCCATTATTTTAGATAATGATTTCATTAGATTAATTTTTTAGGTATACTACTAAGCTTATTGTTATCGATTAGACAGACTTATGGCTGTCACAAAAGGATATTAGCTTATTTTGGGAGGTTGCCAGATGGAATGAAAACCCGAAGCAAAGCCTGCTTCTGTATGGTAAAATCCCAATCTTTTTTCTGTTAAGGCAAATAAATTGCTGTTAAATTCCGGAAGTATAAAAAAAGCAGCTGCATTTACACAGGAAACCGGACATATACAGGAAGCATGTTTACACTTTCCTTTACAATTATGAGAAGTGCTGTTTTTATCACAACAGTTCTCTTTCTGTTTTTTGTGAGCAGTTATTTCCTTACTGCAGTTTTTTTTCTGAGAAGATTTGTTGCAGGCGTACGAAGACTCGGGCATCATGAAGATTCCGAATATAATAAGCAGCATAAAATACAGTTTTCTCATTTCTACAGAAAAAGTAAGTTCAAAATTATAGATTTATTTTGAGTTCTTCACTAAGTATTTGTTAAAACAATTTTAGAAAAATGCTTTTTGCCCATTTTTTTACGGCTTTTAGAACAAGATTGATAAAAATAAGCTAATCAGCACTATTACGCCCCAATTTATTTGAAATTATAGTATTTTTGGCAGGAACATACTATCCTATAGGCTCTCGGTTTATCATATACTTAGTGAGGAAGTTTTGAAGAACGCTTTTAGAGACTTGAGAATTTACTATTATTAACAAACTAAAATCTTATGAAAAGACTACTGTCTGCCTTTCTCCTTATGGCATGTTGTGTCATAAATGCCCAACAGATTGCGTCGCCCGACCAAAATCTTGAATTAAAATTTGGCCTTTCCTCTAAAGGAGAACCTACTTATGAACTGACTTACAAGAAAAAAGCAGTTATCAAGACCAGCAAATTAGGTCTTGAACTGAAAAACGGCACTTCATTTCTGGATGGTTTCCAGATTGACAAAACGGAAAAGAACACTTTTGATGAAACATGGAGTCCGGTTCTTGGGGAACAAAAAAACATCCGTAACCACTATAATGAGCTTTTGGTTACATTGAGCCAGAAAGCTGCAAACGGACGCTTTATCAAAATTCGCTTTCGTCTGTTCAATGACGGACTCGGATTCCGATATGAATTTCCGGAACAGAAAAACCTAAACCATTTTGTTATCAAAGAAGAGAAAACACAGTTTGCTCTGGCCGGAGACCATAAAGCTTTTTGGCTTCCGGGCGACTATGATACGCAGGAATACAGCACGGTAACTTCAAATCTTTCCGAAGTGAGGGGAAAGATGAAGGCAGCTGTAACACCAAATGCTTCACAAACGACTTTCTCCCCTACCGGATTGCAAACGCCATTGATGATGAAAAGCAAGGACGGATTGTATATCAATATCCACGAAGCAGCATTGGTCGATTACTCCTGTATGTCGCTTAATCTTGACGACAGCAATATGATATTGGAATCGTGGCTGACACCCGATGCTATTGGAGACAAAGGTTATCTTCAGGCACCAACACAATCGCCATGGAGAACTATTGTGGTAAGTGACAAAGCAGCCGACATACTCGCATCAAAATTAATCCTTAACCTGAACGAACCTACAAAATATAAGGATGTTTCCTGGATAAAACCTGTGAAATATGTAGGCGTTTGGTGGGAAATGATTACAGGAAAAAGTTCCTGGGCCTATACTGATTTGGAAAGTGTACAATTAGGTGTAACCGATTATTCCAAAACCAAACCTAACGGGAAGCATGCTGCCAACACAGCCCATGTAAAAGAATATATTGATTTTGCTTCCAAGCATGGTTTTGATGCCGTGCTTGTGGAAGGCTGGAACGAAGGCTGGGAAGACTGGTTTGGAAAATCCAAAGATTATGTTTTTGATTTCGTGACGCCTTATCCTGATTTTGACGTAAAGGAACTTCACCGTTATGCCGCATCAAAAGGTGTCAAAATGATGATGCACCATGAAACATCAGGCTCTGTCACAAATTATGAACGCCATATGGACAAAGCCTACCAGTTTATGGTTGATAATGGCTATAACTCTGTTAAAAGCGGCTATGTAGGTGACATTATCCCAAGAGGAGAATTCCATTACAGCCAAACCATGATTGACCACTACCTTTATGCCATCAAAAAAGCTGCCGAATATAAAATTATGGTAAATGCCCACGAAGCAGTACGACCAACCGGATTAAGCCGAACTTATCCAAACTTAATCGGTAATGAATCTGCAAGAGGAACCGAATACGAATCATTTGGAGGAAATAATCCTGACCATACTACTATCCTGCCATTTACACGATTAATGGGCGGGCCTATGGATTATACACCGGGCATTTTCCAAACTAAAATCAGTGCTTATAATCCGGAAAACAATTCTTTTGTACATACAACTTTGGCAAAACAACTGGCATTGTATGTTACGATGTACAGTCCGTTACAAATGGCTGCCGACCTTCCTGAAACCTATAACAAATTCCTTGATGCTTTCCAGTTTATCAAGGATGTGGCTGTAGACTGGGATGACACCTATATATTAGAAGCCGAACCTGGAGATTATATTACAATTGCACGTAAGGCAAAAGGAAAAAATGAATGGTTTGTAGGCGGTATTTCGGATGAAAATCCAAGAACAGCCGAAGTTACTTTCGACTACCTTCCAAAAGGAAAAACATTTACGGCTATTATCTATGCCGACGGAAAAGAGGCCAGCTATGACAAAAATCCGCAAAGCTATAGCATACGAACCGTTAAGGTAAACTCAAAGACCAAACTGAAGCAGCCAATAGCGCCGGGCGGTGGTTTTGCCATCAGTATTAAATAATTTTTGGTTACAATTTAAAAGGAGCAAGTTGATTTGCTCCTTTTTTTATACCTTTAATTTTGACGAATCAATTGTAACATTTTTACGGCAAATCCTACCTATTAAATAATCAAATCAAAAAACTATACAAAATGACATCACACGAAATTGACTATCAGATTTATGGCGAAGAAATGCAATATGTGGAAATCGAACTGGATCCACAGGAAGCCGTAGTTGCCGAAGCAGGAAGCTTTATGATGATGGATAATGGCATTGCAATGGACACTATTTTTGGTGATGGTTCCAACCAAAACCAGGGCGTTATGGGCAAGCTGTTTTCTGCCGGAAAAAGACTTCTTACAGGAGAAAGCCTTTTTATGACAGTATTTCTCAATCAATATCATGCAAAACGCAAGGTAAGTTTTGCCTCTCCTTATCCCGGAAAAATCGTACCTATTGACCTGACAGAATACGGCGGGCGTTTTATCTGCCAGAAAGATGCTTTCCTTTGCGCGGCTAAAGGTGTTACCGTTGGTATTGAGTTTTCACGAAAACTCGGACGCGGACTCTTTGGGGGTGAAGGTTTTATCATGCAGAAACTGGAAGGTGACGGAATGGCATTTGTACATGCCGGAGGAACATTAGCCCGAAAAGAACTGGCTCAGGGTGAAACGCTTAAAGTTGATACCGGCTGTATTGTTGGATTTACCCAAAATGTTGATTATGATATTCAGTTCGTTGGCGGTATCAAGAATACTATTTTTGGCGGCGAAGGTTTATTTTATGCCACACTAACAGGACCGGGAATTGTCTACATTCAATCACTTCCATTTAGCAGACTTGCAGGAAGAGTCTGGGCTGCCGCACCTCAGGGAGGCGGGAAAAACAGAGACGAAGGAAGCATTTTAGGTGGTATCGGGAATCTTTTAGACGGAGACAACAGGTTTTAGAATCCTGTAAAATTGCTACATTTACACATACAAAATATCACACCATGATTCAGGATGTACTAGAGCTGCAACAGCGCCACGAAGATTTCATCAAAAATATCTGCCAGACAGAAATCGTATTCGGACTTGAAAATAATGTAGGGTTTGCTACACTCGACTCTACAAACTATGAGAATGAAAATGGAAAACCTATGCCCGTGATGTGTTTTTGGTCTGACCGAAACAAAGCGCTTGCCTGTGCTAAAGACAAATGGAAACAATACAGACCTGCTGAAATAAAACTATCTGAATTTATTGAAGAATGGTGTGTTGGGATGTATAACGAAGGACTTCTGGCAGGCACTGATTTTGACGAAAACAAGCAAGGCAACGAATCAGACGCTTTAGAATTGTTGTTGGAAATCACTGCCGAACTGGAATCATTGGGGAAAGAACCCGAATTTAAAAAATTTGAAAACCTTGCCGATTTAGAGGAACAAATCCGGGAAATTTTAGAATAAACGAATCCATTCTATACAAACAAAAATCAATCATTAGTTTCGTATTTAGCATGAGAAATAAAACTTTGTTTAAATCGTTTCCACACAACCCCACCCTACTCCTCCTGTTTGTTTTATTCCTTATGACAGGAAAGGTTACAGCACAGGAAAAAGAAAAAACAGCAACAAACCAACCAACCGACAGTAAAAACAAACCTTCTGTGTTTGCTGAAGATGAACTGGCTGCCAGCGACTATCTTGTTTCTATTGAAAGAGCAGGCGAAATGCTTGACAATGCTAAAAGTAAAGGTGCTTTGGATGCAGGAGTCTTGTTTCTTCTTGGAGAAATGCAACAGACAGAAAAAGCCTTAAAACTTATTGATTCAAATCTTGGAGCAAAAAATAACGGTAATGTCCGCAATCAGCAGATGTATGGCAAAATCCTGTTAGAACTGCAGCAAAAATTTGAAAACTATTGGACCAGGTTAAACGAAAGTGACGAAAGGATTGTCAAAATCCGGAAAGGAAATAAGGCCATTATAAATGATACAGTTTTTAGAAAACTTATCAAGGACAGCCTTCTTATCAAAGAATTCCGTCCACAGCTCAAAGAATTAAAAAATAAATGGGTTACAACAGATAGTCTTTTAAGAGCCAATATTGACTCGCTTAACAACTGGAAAAAAGGCATCGTCGAAAAAAGAATGTTGGTTTCAAAAGACCTTATCCTTGTTAACGAACGACTGAACAAATCCGGGGTTTCGCTTCTGGGCAATGAACATCCACATTTGTGGGACAGCAATGGTGACAATCAGCAGCAAATGCAAACCTATTTCCAGGAAAAATTCAATGCCGAACAAAAAGCATTTTCCTATTATTTCGGTTACAGCTTTGGCAGTACTTTTATGTTGCTGGTATTGGGTGGACTATTATTATGGTGGATTAGTTTTAACCTGAAATATTTAAAAAGAGTACATCAGATGGAATCGCTGGAAATTTTCCAATTCCGCTATCTGAATCAGGGAGCCATATTACCGGTTATCGTGTTAATACTTAATATAGCCATTGCCATTAACCTGTATGCTCCTGCCCTTTTTATTGAATTTACACACCTGATACTCCTGATTGTATTGACGATACTGTTCAAAAAAGTATGGTTACCAAAGGCTTTCCGAAACTGGCTTTTACTGGTTGCGCTATTTGTCATGTTCGGCTTTATGGACCTCTTTGTTGAAGTAAGCCGAATCCAGCGTTGTATTTTTATTCTGGTCAATCTTGCCAGCATCCGCTTCGGACTCGCTTATCTGAAAACCATACAGGAAGAAATGTATATCAAAGGCCTTTTAAAATATGCCAAAATCCTGTTCCTGACATTGAACATATTGGCCGTGTTTTTTAATGTATTTGGCCGTGTTTCCTTAGCACATACGCTAAGTCTGGCCGCTGTTATTGCATTGACACAGGTTATAGCCCTTTCCGTATTCCTAAAAATTATATTGGAGATGATAACGCTTCAAATTTATGCCATACGCATCCGCAGGGGAATTGTGAAAATTTTTGACTTCAGGAATCTTGAAAAAAACCTCAAAAAACCATTCATGCTTCTCATTGTTTATTTATGGATAATTGTCATTGCTTCCAATTTGAATCTTTCCAATATATTTTATGACTCCATCTCATCGCTGCTCACCACACAAAACAAAATAGGTAATTTCTCCTTTACGGTAGGTAATATATTGTTATTCCTGTTAATCGTCTGGATTGCCCATATCATCCAGAAATATGTGGCTTACTTTTTTGGTGAGATTGACGATGAAGACGAAGAAACCATCAACAAAAAACAGCACTCCAAATTATTGATTACACGGCTTCTGCTACTTATTTTAGGCTATCTGCTGGCCATTTCTGCCGCCGGAATTCCTTTGGATAAGATTACTATTGTTTTAGGAGCATTGGGTGTTGGAGTTGGTTTAGGATTGCAGAATATTGTCAACAATTTTGTGTCGGGTGTAATCCTGATTTTTGACAAGCCCATCCAGATTGGTGATGTGATTGATGTAGGCTCCCAATCCGGAAGAGTAAAAACCATAGGTTTGAGAACCACTAAAATTGATACTTCTAATGGTGCCGAAGTTATTGTTCCTAATGGAAACATTTTGTCGCAAAATATCGTCAATTGGACCTATACCAATAATTCCAAGTTAGTTGACATGAGTTTTACATTACAGGGAGAAATCTCTCAGGAACAAATAAAAGCAACAATTATTAGCTCTATCAAAGAGATTCCAACAATTTATTCTGAAAAAGAGCCCCGGCTTTTTTACAACTTTATTTCTGATACCAAATACCAGCTAAAAATTCAGTTCTGGTGCAATATCTATAGAACTGAAGCAGCCATTAGTGAAGCAAGAATCGTACTTTATGAAGAGTTTAAAAAACAAGGCGTTAGTTTTGAGTAAGGTGATTTCCCGAATAGGTCTATATTAAAAACTTTGCGGCCCTGCGTGTCTTTGCGTGAAATAATTGCTCGCAAAGACGCAGGGCCGCAAAGCATAATATATTTAAAACCCTATTTCTTGCCTGCAATCCTCACATAAAGAAAGACTTTCATTGTCAATAGTAGCAATACTTTCAACAGCATCTGTCATTACGCATTTTTTATTTTTGCAATGCGGCAACCCTAAATTATGTCCGAGTTCATGGATGGTTATTTTTTTTAATCGCTCCAGTCGGACATTCGGATTTTTATGATGCAATCTAAATGTAGAAATAATACAGCTTTTTCCCGGACAAAATCCAAGCCCCATCACTCCCCAATCTGTATATTTTGAGGCAGGTTTTATAACTTCTCCACTACTTTCTCTCTTTGTGGTCGAAATATCTTTTACTGTCAGGCCAACAACAAAATCCAAAGAATCGGGCAAGTTCCGCTTTTGTATCCTGATAATACTGTCTGCTCTATAACGAGGCGATTTTATATTTACATAGGCTTGTTTGTATATCTCCTTATGAGGAAGAATGACAGTTCTTACATTATAAAAACTGTCAATTACCTCTGCCATAAGCGTAACCTGTTGTTTAGGAAATGCTCCATAAGGTTGTATGCCTACTATTTTTTGGTTGTTTTTTTGACACGAAAAAAGAATAACCAGAAAGATAAGGAGCAGATAAAGCCGCTTACTTTTCATTTTTCATTAATTCCTTGATGTATTTGACAGGAGCACTTCCATAACTCAGGAATTTTTCATGAAAATGTTTCAGGTTAAAATTCTTGCCTTGCTGTTTTTTCAACTGTTCTCTAAAATCATAGATTTCTGTATAGCCGGTAAAATAAGAACAAAGTTGTACTTGTGACAATGTTACGCGTTTCCATTTCCCTTCTGCTTCCGCATCCTGTTGGAACGCTTCCTTGGTGAGCAGATGAATGCCTTCTTCTTTTGACATATTTCGGCTATGCACGCTGTTGTCCAAAATAGTATTGCAGATTGTTCTCAGATTCCACTTATAATACATCAGCCACATTTCATCTGAATTTTTATAGCCGCTTTCCAACATCATCCTTTCCGTATAAACTGCCCAACCTTCAATCATGGCTCCATTTCCTAAAATAGCCTTGATAATACTTGGGGACTGATTGCTGTAGACCAATTGAGTATAATGTCCCGGAATAGCCTCGTGGATATTTAATATCTGTAAAATGTAATCATTATATTCCCTTAAGTAGCTTTCCGCATCAGCCGCAGACCAACCGGAAAGGCTTCCAACATTATAATAAGTATTGCCGTTTTTGTCATAAGGACCAGGTGCTGAGATTGAAGCTCCTGCCACACCTGCCATATAATCCGGCTCTTTTCGAACAACCAAAGGCTTGGACGGGTCAATATAAATAAGGTCTTTGGTCTTGACGTAGGCTGTCAGTTCCGGAATCTGCTTCTCAATTTCAGACTGGAATTTTTCAGGTGTGGTGTGCTGTAATGATATTTTGTCGATTACCTGTTTGATAAGTTCCAGCTTATCGGCAGGTTTTGGCGCATTACCTAAATATTTGCTCCATAGCTTGTCGGCCAAAACAAACATTTTGTCATGCAATTCTTTTTTCTGCTCTATCGCTTTTTGATATATCTGCTCCGCATTATAACCGGACTGAATGTCAAAATCAAACTTTTTTGCATAGAGTTCTTTTCCAAGTCGGAAAGAACGAGGTGATTTATTATCCAGCTTCTGCAACCAGGCAGCATAGTCCTGAATGGCCTTTACAGATGTTTTTACCTTTGTCAGAATGGCTTCTTTTTCTTCTTTTCCTAATTTGCTTTTTGCAACGGCAGCTTTGAGGTCGGTTTCAAAAACAGAGACACCTCCCAGATTTTGGGCAATGGCCAACTGCGTATGTTCAAGAGTAGGATTCTTAATATTCTTCTTCGCCGCTTCATAATAGGCCGGAATATTATCCATTTTAAGACTGATGTTTTTCAGGCGTGCTTCAAGCGAATCGTAATTTCCATTCAGCATTTCTGCAAAAGAACCACTTACGTTATAGGCAGAAGGGTCCCATTCGTCTGATTTTACTTCCTTGATATTAAAAACAATAGATTCCAGAAGATTTTTAATCATATGGTAATCGGTCTTGTTATTATCTGACAGATTTTCTAAAGAATATTTTTTTAATGAATCCAGCTGAATGGCAGAAAACTGTAACTGTTTTTGCTCATAGGCATCGTCAGGAATCAGCAACACACTATCGTATTTGTGATAACCCTGGCTAGAAGCCCAGCCCGGATTGAGTTTCCATAACTCATCCACAAAATGTTCTTTATAGTTTTCAAAATGAATATCTGAAAACTCTTCTGCAACCGTATCGGTCTTGACTGTCATATTACAGGAATAAAGAGAAGCCAAAACAACTAACGAGAGGAATGTTTTTTTCATAGTAAAGAAATAAATTAAGGCTTAAAGATAAGAAAATGTTTATGAGAAGGAATTATTTAAAATTTTATAAAACTTTGGATAAATTTGATAGGTTCATCAACAAAACTCTAACTAATGGAAAACATTAAAAATAAACAACATTATAAGTTCATTATCTTTTCTTTTATCTTGATAAACACATGGACTTTGTATGGCTTTTTTGACTATTTCACTGATAAAGATTTGATATTTCATGGTCTGGGACTATTTATATTTTATATATATAGTATTTTCTCTTGTCTTATTCTTGGGGCCATATTAATTCTTCTGAGAATTTTATATTTCAAAAAAGAACGAAAAGATAAATTAAGAACAAATTTCTTTTATCTTTTTACCGGCATTTTCAATACTTATATTTTTATTGTCTGGGTTGTCTGTCTTTCTCTAAAAATATTACCAATTAACGACCCGTTAATATTTTATTTATTAGGTAACATGGTAATTTCCATATTTATCCTTTTGGACATTTATTATAAAAAGAATCTGAAAACGACAAACCATGCAGTTGTTCGAGATATTTAACCTTTATTTATATATAACAAATAAAAAGACGAACTAATAACCGCCAAATAAAAACTATCTTTGTTATATCCTACACCTATTTTATGGATAATGACAAATTCATCTTCTGTCTTGAAGCAGTACCGGATATCGATTCAGAAAGCACGACAACAACTTTTAAAAGTTTAGAAAAACTGGCTCTTCAAACAGGCATTGACAGTATTTACAAAACCTGTGATACGATAGAAGGGTTAGAAGAAAGCCTGAATGCTTTATTGTATGAAGACCATAATTTCAAAAATTATGAAATTATCTATTTAGTCGTTCCCGGCGAAGGAAATACTATCTGCCTGAATAACTATTACTATAGCCTTGAAGAAATTGCCGAACTCTTTGAAGGAAAAATGAAAGGGAAAATCCTGCATTTTGCCAATACCAAATCTTTGAATTTAGACCAAGAAGAAGCGCAATATTTTTTAGATGTTAGCGGAGCCAAAGCTGTTTCCGGTTTTGGTTTACGCTCCGGCAAAGCAAACAGTAACCCGTTAGACAATGCCTTCTTTAGTTTTTGCCAGGATGAGGATAATGTTATTGAAATTGTAGAGCTATTGCATGAAAAATATTATGCAGCATGTAAGTTGCTAGATTTTAGGTTATATTATTAATATTAAAATAGAATAAAAATGATACTTGGAAGATTTTATTTAAAACGAACACAAGACAGAAATTTAATAGGTCAATTTTCTAATCAGGCTATGAATGAAAATACTACTGAAAATGCTATTTTTACTGGTAACGGAAGGATTGATGATGATTTTGTGGGTAATTATGACTCTACATGGGTGGATAATGGTGAAGGACAAAGAACATCAACTTTAGAAATACGGCTTATTCCCAATACTCAGCTCTACAGATTAACTTGGACAAATGCTAATGAAAGTATTGAATTTCACGGTGAAGGATTTGTAATTGATAATATGTTAATTGGTGATTATAGAGATTTAGAAATACAAAATTTAATAGGTAGTAGAAATTTAAGACAATAAAGCAAATACGCTTATTCTTTCGATGAATAAGCGTATTCTGTTTTATATTTAACGCGTAAGCCAGCCTCTTTTACCTGCTGTAGCTATAGCATATGGTGTAATCCAAAACAATCCAAACGTATATAAAATGCTATACGAATACGCCCATAATGATTCAGAAAAATTATGGCGTTTTGCATAAAAGAACACCGGAAAGCTTGAAAATATCAATATCCCTAAAAGCGTAGAACTAAAAAACAGTACCGGATGTATTAATATAAAATACAACATGAATAAAAGGAATGGATAAGCCATAGCAAGAGTTAGAAACTGATTTAAGAACATCAATCTTGCCCCTGCTTTCGATTCCTTTCTAAAGTTCTTAAACACAAATTTCGACATCATCAGATTTTCACGCACATTACTTCTTCCCCATCTGATAAACATTTTAGATAACCCTTCATATTTTTCAGGAACATTTGTAAGCACATAAGCATTTCTTTGGAACAACACATGATAACCCTGTTTTAGAATCATGTTGGTCATAGCGCGGTCTTCACCTATATCTGAAGCCTGTCCCATAAAAGTCTGGTTAATCCATTCCGGTAAACAAGCAAATACGGCTGAGCTTCTATAAGCCGCCAAGGCTCCCGGTGTACATAACACCGTACCAACCTTACTTTCTGCCGAACGGATAAATTCAAAACTCATCACAAAACTTACATTAAGCATTTTTGGAAGTATGGCTTTTTCATTGTTGAGCACTCTCACATTTCCTGCAACTGCACCGCAATTTTCATTGGTCACAAAAGGACTCACAAGATTTCTCAATGTATCGGTTTTAACGATAGAATCACTATCAATCGTAACAAATATTTCTCCTGTCCCCATATTAAATCCACGGTAAAGCGCATGACGTTTTCCTTTATTTTCAGGCTGTTGGTAAATAGACAAACGGTCTCCTAAACGCTTTTTGGCCTGTTGCATCCAATACCACGTATCGTCTTGGCTTCCATCATCAATTGCCAATAATTGCAGTTTTTCCTGTGGATAGTCGCTTTCCGCTATACTTAGTAAAGTATCCCATACAAGTTTACCTTCGTTATAAGCGGGAACTATTACCGTACAGGTTGGCAATAATTCATCTGTAACCGATTTTACAGGCTTGTATCTAAAATACAGGTAAATACTATAAAGTATAAAACCTGCCTTAAATAACAAGAGGGCACTTGCAAGAACCAGGAAAGGAAAGCCTATAGTAGAATTAAGCCTTTCAACATTAAACTGATAAAACTCCGGTTGCAGCTCATATACTAAATAAGTTCCAATAACCATCAACAGGAACGTGCCTGCCAATATCATGAGGTTTATTTTTTTCGGAGAACGAAAAAAGAGCATTTTTTCGAGTACAAGACTGTTTATCTGAAAGATAAAATTTGTCAGGCTTTGCTCATCTTGGCAGACCTCTTTTTTTGAAGAATAAAATTCTTTTGAAGTAATTGTTTCGCTTTTCATTGTCGTAAAATTGAGTTTAGTTAATGGTGGTGTATGGCGATTTCTTCTCTGTTTGTAAGATTTTCTTTTTGTGGAAAACCGTAGAATGTTATAAGAAAGAACTCACAACAACACGGTTAGCAAGTGCCATGCCATTTGAAAAAGCCCCTATAATCAGGGACATTTAACATTTTGTAAACAACCCCAAAGTGTAGACTTTTTTCACACTATTCCCCAACTCTCCTGTGGTTTTGGATAATTTGAATTGGCCATTTAGTATTCAAAAAAAATATAACAACAATACATTGTTATACTATGTATTTTGTTATATTTGCCTCATGAACGAAGAATATAAAAATAAATGGATATCACAATTGAAGAAAGGAACACTTTCTTTTATTGTGCTTAATATTCTGAATAAGGATAAAGAATATTATGGATACGACCTCATTAGTGAGATTAAAAGGATAACAGACATTGATATTGCAGAAGGCACATTATATCCTTTGCTTATCAGGCTGAAAAATGAAAATCTGGTCGAACACAATTGGGTAGAGCAGCAATCCGGTATTCCCAGAAAATACTATAGAATTACCAAAGAAGGAAAAGCTACAATAGCACAAATGAAAGCTTATTGGGACAATCTGAACCAAACTATCAATTCAATTTAATCATGAAATTTCAAGAAATCACATTTACAGATACGAATGCCCAAAGATTATATAAAGACTATATAGGCAGGGTCAAACATGCAATAAAAGACCTAAATAAAGAAAATCAACACGAAACGCTATTGGAAATAAACAGTCATATTTATGAAGCTTTTACCCTTTCTAAAACCAATGAAGTGGAAAGCCTGCTTGATATTTTCGACAAATTGGGGCGACCGGAAATTTTTCTGAAAGAACTAGTGGCAGAAAAAAGACTGGAAGAAGCCACAAAAACTTTTAATCCGGTAAAAATAATAAAGGCACTCTTCCTTAATATTACCAACGGAATAATGTACGTCATATTTTTGCTTTTATACCTGTCCTTATTCTCATTCCTCTTTTTGATTTTTGCTAAAATTTTTGATCCGGAAAACGTTGGCTTTTTCTATCGTAACAATGATATTTTCGTATTGGGAAAAATAAACAGCTCTACCCTTAATTACCAGCAATATGAACAATTGGGTAATTGGTTTATTCCAGTAATGGCTGTTTCTGCTTTTGTTTTATACATTATCATAACATTTCTCCTAAAATTTTCTAAAAGACTAAAAAACAAATAAATATGAAACTTAATCTATTTGCCGCCTGCTTTACTTTATGTATAACTACTGCAACTTTTTCCCAGTCTTTTGACAGCAAAAAACTAGACCGCTATCTGGAAACATTAGAAAGCCATAATAAATTGATGGGTAGCGTAGCTATTTCAAAAAACAATGCAATAATCTATAGCAAAACTGTCGGTTTTCAGAATATGGAAGATAAAACAAAAGCAGATAATAACACTATATACAGCATTGGCTCGATATCCAAAACATTTACAGCCGCCTTGGTACTCAAGGCAGTGGAGCAAAAAAAAGTCAGCCTGAATACAACAATTGACAAATTCTTTCCATCTGTTACCAATGCAAAAAAAATAACTGTTGAGAATTTATTAAACCACAGTAGCGGAATTGGGAGTTTTACAGATAATGCAGATTATCTTTCCTGGCATACCCAACCAAAATCCGAAAAAGAAATGCTGGAAATTATAACAAAAACAGGAAGCTATTTTGAGCCCGATACAAAATCGGCCTACAGCAACTCAAATTATGTACTGCTTTCGTATATTCTGGAACACATTTATAAGAAAAAATATTCCGAAATCCTTACCACTTACATAATTAAACCTTTACAGCTAAAAAACACATACTTCGAGCATTCTCTAAATACCGCTCACGAAGCCATATCCTATACATTTTCCACCGACTGGGATCTTCAGCCTAATACAGATGCTTCAATTCCTATGGGAGCAGGTGCCATACAAAGCAATGCGGCTGATTTGGTTAAATTCAGTGATGCCTTGTTCAATGGGAAAATTATCAATAAGGAAAGCATCGCAAAAATGAAAACCTTAAAGAACGATTATGGTTTGGGCCTGTTTGATTATACATTTGAAAACCATGCAGGAATTGGACATGACGGTGCAATAGACGGATATAAATCCATCTTCACAAATTTTGAAAATGACAAAATGAGTTATGCCATTACTTCTAATGCAACTAATTATAAGCTCGACCTGATAACAAATATTGTCAAAAGCGCCGCTTTTGGTAATGCTTACGAAATTCCAGAATTTAAAGCCATTCATATTACACCCGAAGAACTGGAGGCTTATACAGGAGTATATTCGGCTGAAGGGCTACCTTTCAAAATAACCATCGCAAGGCAAGAAAACAGGATTAGTGCGCAGGCTACAGGTCAGGCACCACTTCCTTTAGAAGCCACAGACAAAAACGTTTTCACTTTTGACAAGGCCGGCATCCAACTGACTTTCAAGTCAGATGCAAAAATGATATTAAAACAATCCGGCAGAGAAATCGAATTTAAAAAAGAATAAAAGTCCCCTATTTAGGCATAGATGGTCCAAATAAAAAAGGTGTAGAAAAATCTACACCTTTTTTATTGTAATATATTTTAATAAGCCATCAACTCTTTCAAAGCTTCTTCAAAACGTCCCTTTGACAAGAATTGATCTTCCAGTGCTTTTGTAAATGGAATTGGAGAATCCAGGCTCGACACGCGTTTTACCGGCCCGTCAAGATATTCAAAACAATTTTCCATAATCATGGCAGAAATATCGCTGGCTACACCACCAAACATCGTATCTTCCTGAAGAATAATTGCTTTTCCTGTCTTTTTTACAGAAGCATAAATCGCTTCCGTATCTAATGGCTGTAATGTTCTTAAATCTAACAAATCAGCAGAAATTTCCGGATTCTTAGCCAAAGTTTCCAAAGCCCAATGTACGGCAGCTCCAAAAGCAATGATTGTTATATCCTTACCTTCTTTCAGCAAAGAAGCTTTTCCCAGTGGAAGTGTGTAGTAATCTTTTGGCACATCCTGATAAATGCTTCTGTACAATAGTTTATGTTCAAAAAACAATACCGGATTCGGGTCATTAATAGAAGTATTCAAAAGTCCTTTGGCATCATACGGAAAAGCAGGATAAACCACTTTTAATCCCGGTGTTTTTGTAAACCATGCTTCATTAGTCTGTGAATGGAAGGGTCCTGCCTGAGTTCCACCGCCACAAGGCATTCTTACCACTACATCTGCTTTTTCCAGCCAACGGTAGTGTGATTTAGCCAAAAGGTTTACAATAGGATTAAAACCTGTTGATACGAAATCAGCAAACTGCATTTCAACAATAGCCTTATACCCGTTAATTGAAAGTCCCATTCCGGCAGATACCACGGCACTTTCACATATAGGTGTATTGATAATCCTTTCTTTTCCAAACTGGGCTACAAAACCGTCTGTAATCTTAAAAGCACCTCCATATTCGGCAATATCCTGCCCCATGATAACCAGATTTTCATGGCGTTCCATAGATTGTTTCAAGCTATTGGAAATCGCATCAATAAGACGAATATTTATCTTTTTATCTGAAGGAGTAACTTCTTCAAAATCATACGGTTTGTAAACATCATTTAATTCTTCTTCATAAGTAGCTGTGATTTCAGGTTCGGCTTGCACCATGGCCCAATTCTCATCAATTTCCTTTTTAATTTCAAAACGGATTTCATCATCTTGTTCCTGTGTAAGCACTCCCGCTTCTGAAAGAAATTTTCTGTAATTATCTACCGGGTCTTTAATAGCCCACATGTCCATCAATTCCTGTGGTACATATTTGGTGCCACTGGCCTCTTCATGGCCTCGCATTCTGAAAGTTTTAAATTCCAGCAAAACCGGTCTTGGATTTTCAATCATCGAAGCTTTCAGTTCTGATAGCTTGGTAAAAACTTCCAAAATATTGTTTCCGTCAATAATATGCGACTCCATTCCGTAACCTATGCCTCTATCAGCAAGGTTTTCGCAACGGTATTGCTCGTTGGTTGGTGTAGAAAGTCCGTAACCGTTGTTTTCAATTACAAACATCACAGGCAATTCCCATACCGAAGCAATATTCAATGCTTCGTGGAAATCTCCTTCGCTGGTAGCGCCTTCTCCCGTAAACACAGCCGTAACTTTTCCGTTCTTTTTTAATTTGTTAGCCAGGGCGATTCCATCGGCAATTCCCATCTGAGGACCCAAATGCGAAATCATTCCTATAATCTTATATTCTTGGGTTCCGAAGTGAAATGAACGGTCGCGCCCTTTAGTAAAACCATTAGCCTTTCCCTGCCATTGCGAAAATAATCGGTAAAGTGGAATGTCTCTTCCTGTAAAAACGCCAAGGTTTCTGTGCATTGGAAGGATATATTCATCCTTATCCAAAACAGCAGTAACACCACATGCTATTGCCTCCTGCCCGATTCCGGAAAACCATTTGGAAACTTTCCCTTGACGGATAAGAATCAGCATCTTTTCTTCAATCAATCGGGGCTTTAAAATTCTTTTATATAAATCTAATAATTGTTCGTTGGTTAGGTTTTTTCTGTCGAAATTCATAATAGTTACGAAAAGGTTTGCGCAATTTTTTAGCTCGCCCAAAAGTATAAAAAAATAACAGCATAAACTCTTAATGTTACAGAATTTTCTATTGTTAATAACTTTTGAAATTAAATTCTCAAAATAATCTATACATTTGTGATAACAAGGCTTGACGCCTAGCAAAGTTATTAACATATATTTTTAAAGAGTATGCAAAATATTCCTAGTGTTGACTTGCGTGATTTCCTTTCGGACGACCCGAAACGTAAACAAAAATTTGTAAATGAAATCGGAAAAGCTTTCGAAGACATAGGCTTCGTAGCATTAAAAGGTCATTTTTTAGATGACAAACTGGTAGATGAGCTGTATGGCGAAATCAGAAATTTCTTCGCCCTGCCATTAGAAACCAAAAGCAGTTATGAAATCCCTGGTATTGGAGGACAGCGTGGTTATGTTTCCTTTGGAAAAGAACACGCTAAAGGGAAAAAAGAAGGTGATTTGAAAGAATTCTGGCACTTTGGCCAGTATGTAGATAAAAATTCAAGATGGGCTGAAGAATATCCTGACAATGTTGAGGTTAAAGAATTACCTCGATTTAATGAAGTAGGAAAAGAGGCCTACCAGATGCTGGAAAAAACAGGAATTTATGTATTGAGAGCATTGGCATTACACTTAGGTCTGGACGAATTCTATTTCGACAAATATGCTGAAGAAGGAAATTCAATCTTACGCCCTATCCACTACCCGCCCATCACGCAAGAGCCGGAAAATGCTATCCGTGCCGCAGCACATGGCGATATCAACCTGATTACTTTATTGATGGGCGCTCAAGGTCGCGGACTTCAGGTGCAAAACCACAATGGCGACTGGATTGATGCTATTGCAGAACCAGACGAACTGGTAATCAATGTCGGCGATATGCTTTCAAGACATACCAATAACAAACTAAAATCTACCATTCACCAGGTAGTCAATCCTCCAAGAGAATTATGGGGAACTTCCCGTTATTCCATTCCGTTTTTTATGCACCCGGTAAGCGATATGCGTTTGGACTGCCTTGAAAACTGTATCGATGAAGAAAATCCAAAATTATACGAAGACATTTCAGCCGGAGAATTCCTGCACGAACGTTTGGTTGATTTGGGATTAATCAAAAAATAAGTTTTACATTTATACTTTATTAGAAAGACATTGAGTTTTGCTTGATGTCTTTTTGATTTTTTACAATACAAGATATTAGCCATGTAAATTTAAATGTTATGGAAACGAATGAACTGCTCCACAAGGAATTGACTGGAGATATCCTAAAACTATATTACGAAGTTTATAATGAATTGGGATATGGCTTTTTGGAAAGAGTTTATCAAAATGCTCTCTTTTATGAACTGAAATCCAACGGTTTTAAAGTTGAAGCCCAAAAAAGGATTCCGGTTTGTTATAAAAACATGATTGTTGGGGACTATTTTGCTGACTTGATAGTAAATGACAGTGTAAT
>NZ_MKVG01000015.1:0-247 GCF_001899155.1 Flavobacterium sp. 38-13 | reverse complement strand
AAAGAACACCATTATCAGATTATAAACTATCTGCGAGGAACAGAATGTGAAGTCGGATTAGTCCTGAATTTTGGAAGAAAAGTCCAATTCATGCGCCGAGTTTACGAGAATTATAAAAAATAAAATCCGCGAATACCAGCGTCATCCGCATTATCCGCGTTCAATAAAACAGAATTAGATTATAAATTATCTAACAGGAGCAGAATATGAAATCGGATTAATACTGAATTTTGGCAAAAGCCAATTC
>NZ_MKVG01000014.1:175982-399140 GCF_001899155.1 Flavobacterium sp. 38-13 | reverse complement strand
ACCATAGATTCGATTGAGGTATACAGCCTGTTGGGCCAACTGGTCAGAAAACAGGAGAGCCACGCTACGGAAGTAAGGCTATTCCTTGGCGATTTGCCTGACGGAACCTATGCCGTATCTGTCATGTCAAATGGAAAAAAATCAACTGTAAAAGTCGTCAAAAAATAAAATAGTAATAACCTAAAAAAAGCACGCCCATATTTGGGCGTGTTTTTTTATTTATCCAGATTCAGGTTTCCCAAATCTGCGTAATCATTTTAATCTGTGGCTAAAATAAAAATTCTCAGGTGACCTCTCTTTAATCTTCTCTCCTAAATTCAAAGGCTCCTTTTCTAAGGTTGATACCATATTCCAGATACGCTTTAAGACAGGCTAGAAAATTTGCCCAACCTTCCGTATTTCCCATCAGCCAGCTAATTCCTTCCTCGTTATTTTCCATTCCTTTCTCAGTAACCGTTACAACAGTATCTTTTCCTAAAGGTGCCAAGGTAATTCCTACCAGATTTTTCTTTTCATTCACATCCCAATAATAGGATACATACTTGTCCTTTTCGATTTTGCCAACCGTAATCGGGAATTGCATATCAAATTCAGGAAATTTCCATTCAATTTCTTTCCCTTCCTCCATCCTACCCGAACCTTTCGCAATAAAATAATTTGCCATTTTTTCAGGATCAACAATCGCTTCAAACACTTCCGATACAGGCTTGAGTATTTGGATTGCTACCTTAATGGTCAGTTCCTTTTTTTCCATAATTTTTTATTTTAATCTGCTATTTATCAGTCTTATTAAAATTAATAAAATTCCGTTGCTTGTGCATTAATTTTTTCTCAATTAATCAGAACTCCAATTCTCCGCTGAAACATTTCCCTAAAAAACAAAAACCACTCTCAATATAATTTCTATTTTTGCCAAAAGAAAAATATAACACAACCCTTATGCTCATTATCGGAATTGCCGGCGGAACCGGAAGCGGAAAAACAACTGTTGTCCAACAAATTATGAACGAATTACCTCAGACTGAAGTTGGAATAATCTCTCAGGACTCCTATTACAGAGAAAACCACAATCTCAGTTTTGACGAAAGGGCACTCATCAATTTTGACCATCCAAGGGCTATCGATTTTGAATTGTTAGTCGCTCATTTAAAGGATTTAAAAGCCGGAAAAAATGTAGAACAGCCAGTTTATTCTTTTGTAACGCACAATCGTACTGAGGACACTATTAACACACATCCAAGAAAGGTAATGATTGTTGAGGGCATCCTGATTCTTGCCAATCCGGAGCTTCGCGACATGTTCGATATAAAAATATTTGTCCATGCCGATCCAGACGAACGTCTGATTCGCCGTCTCAAACGTGATATTGCCGAAAGAGGCCGCGACATGGAAGAGGTATTGAACCGATACCAGACCACATTAAAACCAATGCACGAGCAATTTATTGAACCGACTAAAGCTTTTGCAGATATCATTATTCCAAACGACAAATACAATACCGTGGCCATTGATGTTGTCCGGGCCGTAATCAATCAGCGTATTTTATAATTTTTATTCCTAATTTTATAAAGTAAAAATTCAGGGATGAAAAATCCGTTCAAAAATATAATCAGCCGTTATCCTTTTCTGAGATTTCTCGGAAACAGATATGTATTGGTATTGGCGCTTTTTATTGCCTGGATGGTTTTTCTAGACAATTATTCCCTGCTCGACCATAGAATTCTTAACAAGGAAATAAAAGAACTGGAAGACAATAAAAAATATTATCAGGACGAGATTAAACTCGACGAAGAAAAAATAAAACTGCTCAAGAATCCTGATCAGATTGAAAAATATGCCCGTGAAAAATACTATATGAAACGCGACAGCGAAGACATATATATTATCGAATTTGAAGAAGACCTGCCAGAAGAAGAGCAAAGCAAATCATTATAATATTATCTCTGCGAAGATTAACAGTTTTAGCAGAACAACATAACCTAAAAATGGCCGACCATCTATTTGACGACTTCAATCCCGTAACTTCCAAACAATGGAAGCAGCAGATTCAGTACGAACTCAAAGGAGCAGATTATAACGAAACGCTAATCTGGGAAAGTCCGGAGGGCATCAAAGTAAAGCCCTTCTACCATATTGACGAATTTGAAAACCCGCTTTCTTTCTCAGAAAAAGAAACCGCTTTCAAAATAGTCCAGAATATTTTCGTACATGATTTGGATAAATCTGTAAATCGTGCCTTGGAAACCCTGTCCAGAGGAGCAGAAAGTATCCGGTTTACTATAGAAGATGAAAATCTGGATATAGCTAAACTATTGGAAAAACTTCCGTTAGAAACGATAACCGTTTACTTCCATTTATCATTCCTTTCAATCGATTTCGTCAAAAAAATCGACACCATTGCCAAAAACAGAAACGCCAACTTTTTTATACAAATTGACCCGATTGGAAAACTGGCAAAAGAGGGCAACTGGCACACGAATCTTGATTCCGACTTTAACCTTCTGAATACAATTTCCATCTCTTGCCAAAATGCGAATTTCCTTAGCATTGACGGAAGCCTTTATCAAAATGCCGGAGCCAATATTGTCCAGCAACTGGCTTATATGCTAGCCCATGCCAATGAATACTTTAACCGCATGGCAACCGTTTCAAAACCTATCACATTTCAGGTAGCTGTGGGAACAAATTATTTTTTCGAGATTGCAAAACTGCGTGCCCTACGCCTGCTTTTTGACCTTTTAGCTAAAGAATACGACCATAATTCAGGCTGCCACATACTTGCTATGCCTACCAAAAGAAACAAAACACTTTACGACTATAACGTAAACATGCTTCGCACCACCACAGAATGCATGAGTGCGATTTTAGGCGGTGCCGATGCCGTTTCGAATCTGGCATACGATTCCTTATACCATAAAGACAACGAATTTGGTGACCGAATTTCAAGAAACCAACTTCTGGTACTAAAACACGAAAGCTATTTTGACAAGGTCAATAATCCGGCAGACGGAAGCTATTATATAGAAACGTTAACAGAGCAATTAGCCGAAAAAGCTTTGGCCCTGTTCAAAGACATCGAAGCAAACGGTGGTTTAATTACACAATTGATTGAAGGCACTATTCAAAGAAAAATTCAGGAGAGTGCTGCAAAAGAACAGGATTTGTTTGATTCAGGGAAAGAAATCCTGTTGGGAACCAATAAATATCCTAACAAAAATGACAGGATGAGCCACGACCTGGAACTATTTCCTTTTGTAAAATCAAAACCAAGAAAAACGCTGGTAACACCAATCATAGAAAAACGATTGGCAGAAAAAATGGAACAGGAACGTTTGGAAAGCGAAAAAGAAAACGGATAAGGTTATGAAAAACTTTAAAAACTTATTAATCTGCATATTCTTTCTAGGCAATTTGACCTATGCGCAAAAGTCATTTAAAGATACATTTTCCCGAAATCTGATGCAAATTGAACTGGCCAATTTGAAATTGTATCTGAATAAATATACTGAGACGAATTTGGATTCTGTTTCAATGCTGTCAATCCATTACATACAGCCTCGAAAATATTGCCATTATTCAAAATATGTGGGCAATCCTAAGAAAGTAGAAGAATGGTTTGATAATTTCTATAAAGAAGGCAATGTTGTATTTCCGGAAAATTCCAAAATCATAAATTCTTTTTATGAAGAAAAAGGAAAGGAAAAATATACTCCGGAATACAATTATTATTACGATGAGAACCATTTTCTTCATAACTTAATAAACAAAATAAATAAGATGGAGAGTTGCGAGTGCTTTATCACTCTTAATTCGAAAGGCAAGCTTATGATAAAATATGGAGAAGTTAGTACAGACGAAATAAAACACTTTATCAAAGAAACAGCGATTCTAGATAAACCATGAAAAGAAAAGACATCCAACATATAAAATTAGATTCTCAAGCCGATGGCAAAAAGGCCAAGTCAGAAAACGTTGAAAACTTCCTGACGGCCGAAGGTATCGAACTGAAAAACACCTATTCCGAAGAAGACATCCAAAATCTGGAACATCTTAATTTTGGAGCAGGATTCGCACCAAATCTTCGTGGTCCGTACGCCACTATGTACGTTCGCCGTCCCTGGACTATTCGTCAATATGCCGGATTTTCAACAGCAGAAGAAAGTAATGCCTTTTACAGAAGAAACCTGGCTGCCGGACAAAAAGGACTCTCCATTGCATTCGACCTTCCAACGCACAGAGGCTATGACAGCGACCACGAAAGAGTGGTTGGCGATGTTGGAAAAGCAGGTGTGGCTATCGACTCTGTAGAAGACATGAAAGTACTGTTCGACCAGATTCCGCTTGATGAAATGTCGGTTTCCATGACCATGAATGGTGCCGTATTGCCAATTATGGCATTTTATATCGTAGCTGCTGAAGAACAGGGCGTAAAACCGGAACTGCTTTCAGGTACCATCCAGAATGACATCCTGAAAGAATTCATGGTACGAAACACTTACATCTATCCGCCTACTCCGTCAATGAAAATCATCGCCGATATTTTCGACTTTACGAGTAAAAAAATGCCTAAGTTCAATTCTATCTCGATTTCCGGATACCACATGCAGGAAGCCGGAGCTACGGCAGATATCGAACTGGCCTATACTTTAGCCGACGGACTTGAATACATCCGTACGGGACTAGCTGCAGGAATGAAAATCGACGAGTTTGCTCCACGACTTTCGTTCTTTTGGGCCATTGGGATGAACCATTTCATGGAAATTGCAAAAATGCGTGCCGGAAGAATGCTGTGGGCTAAACTGCTCAAACAGTTCAATCCTCAGGACGAGAAATCGCTTGCTTTAAGAACCCATTGCCAGACTTCAGGCTGGAGTCTTACAGAACAGGACCCGTTTAATAACGTAGCCCGCACCTGTATCGAAGCCGCCGCCGCCGCCTTTGGAGGTACACAATCATTACATACCAATGCCTTAGACGAAGCCATAGCCCTGCCTACGGATTTCTCAGCAAGAATTGCACGAAATACACAGATTTTCCTTCAGGAAGAAACCAAAATTACCAAAACGGTAGACCCTTGGGCGGGAAGCTATTACGTAGAAAAACTTACCGATGAAATTGTCCACAAAGCCTGGCAGCTCATTCAGGAAGTAGAAGAATTAGGCGGTATGACCAAAGCCATCGAAGCAGGAATACCAAAACTGCGAATTGAAGAAGCCGCAGCAAGAAAGCAGGCAAGAATCGATTCCAGCCAGGACATCATTGTAGGCGTAAACAAATACCGACTGGAAAAAGAAGACCCGTTACACATCCTGGATGTTGACAACCAGATGGTGCGCAGACAGCAAATCGAAAGGCTGGAAAAAATAAAGTCTACAAGAAATACCGAAAAAGTAAAAGAGACCTTACATAAATTGACCGAAGCTGCCAAATCAGGCAAGGGCAATTTATTGGAAATTGCAGTAGATGCCGCAAGAAACAGAGCCACTTTGGGTGAAATCAGCGATGCATTGGAAACTGTTTTTGGAAGATATAAAGCGCAAATCAAATCGTTTAGCGGCGTGTATAGCAAAGAAATTAAAAATGACGAAAGCTTTGAAAAAGCAAAGCAGAAAGCCGACGAATTTGCAAAATCCGAAGGCCGTCGACCAAGAATAATGATTGCCAAAATGGGACAGGATGGACATGATCGTGGTGCCAAAGTTGTCGCAACAGGTTATGCCGATGTAGGTTTTGATGTTGACATTGGACCTCTGTTCCAAACGCCGGCAGAAGCAGCCAAACAGGCCGTAGAAAACGACGTACATATTTTAGGTGTTTCTTCTCTTGCTGCCGGACACAAAACATTGGTACCTCAGGTAATCGAAGAATTAAAGAAATACGGACGTGAAGATATTATGGTAATCGTTGGCGGCGTAATCCCTGCCCAGGACTACCAATATCTTTTTGATTCCGGAGCCGTAGCCGTTTTTGGTCCCGGAACCAAAATCAGCGAAGCTGCCATTACAATCTTAGACATCTTAATGCAGGAATAATCATTTCAAAAAGCGGGAAATCATATTCCCGCTTTTTTATTGTCAAAACCCTACTCAAGGGACAAAACAACCAATCATGAAAAAAATACTACTTATACTGATGCTTGTCAGTTGCTTCAAAGCAAATTCTCAAACAGTAAATCCTAACTATGACAGCAAACTTGCCGAGTCTTTGGGTGCTGACGATTACGGAATGAAAATGTATGTCCTGGCTATCTTAAAAACCGGAAGCAATAAAATAGACGACAAAGAAAAATTAAACGAGCTTTTCAAAGGCCATATGGACAACATCAACCGCCTGGCTAAAGACGGCAAGCTGATTGTTGCCGGTCCTTTAAAGAAAAACGATAAAAATTATCGCGGCATCTTTATCCTGAATGCAAAAACAATTGAAGAAGCAAACGAATTATTACTTACCGACCCTGCCATTAAAGAAAAACTTTTTGAGGTAGAAGTATTTGAATGGTACGGTTCGGCTGCTTTACCTGAATACCTGAAAATACACGATAAAATAGAAAAGACGAAACACTGATTTAAAAAGTCTCTTCCAGATTTCCATTATTATGAATTTAGCGTTCTTGTGCCTTTGCTAGCAATATTTTCAGGCAAAGACGCAGGGCCGCAAAGTCTTGAAAATTTAATTAATATTTTCTTCTGCCTGACAGGAACTCTTCAATCTGCACAATCATCTAATCTGTGGCTGAACAGAAATTTATAAATCACACGCCCTTACCCTAAGTTAAACTGCCAAACGTTTATTAAGCATTAATTCCATCTCAACAACTACTTGAACATTTATTTTGAATAGGAAAAATATCTTTTGTAATAATTCCGTATTTTAGTAAAAAAGAAAAACGACACACATGGATTTTACAAAAAAAATGCTTCGCGATAATGCCCTTGAAGGAAAAACAATTGTTGTTACAGGCGGTGGCAGCGGACTTGGAAAAGCGATGACAAAATATTTTCTGGAATTAGGCGCCAAAGTTGCCATAACTTCCCGCGATCTTGAAAAACTAAGAACTACCGCAGAAGAACTTGAAAAAGAAACCGGCGGTGAATGCCTTCCTTTAGCCTGCGATGTCCGCAACTATGAGCAGGTTGAAACCATGCTCGCTTCAGTTCTGGAAAAATTTGATAAAGTAGATGTATTACTGAACAATGCGGCCGGAAATTTTATTTCTCCTACAGAAAGGCTATCGGCCAACGCCTTTGATACTATTATTGACATTGTGTTAAAAGGCTCCAAAAACTGCACCCTGGCTTTTGGAAAACATTGGATTGACACCAAACAGCAAAACACAACCATCTTGAATATTGTCACAACCTATGCCTGGACGGGCTCTGCTTATGTAGTTCCGTCAGCCACAGCAAAAGCCGGCGTTTTAGCCATGACCCGAAGCCTTGCCGTTGAATGGGCCAAATACGGAATCCGTTCCAATGCCATAGCACCGGGACCATTTCCTACCAAAGGTGCCTGGGACAGATTATTACCGGGCGACCTGAAAGACAAATTCGACCTGGCAAAAAAAGTACCACTAAAAAGAGTAGGCGACCATCAGGAATTAGCCAACCTTGCAGCCTATCTCGTATCTGACTTTTCAGCCTATGTCAACGGTGAAGTCATTACCATCGATGGTGGCGAATGGCTTAAAGGTGCCGGACAGTTCAATCTTCTGGAAGCCGTTCCTGAAGAAATGTGGGACATGTTGGAAGCTATGATTAAGGCCAAGAAAAATAATTAGGAAAGTTGCTAAGTTGCTAAGGTTCTGAGAGGCTAAGGTTTGTGCGTCATGTATATATAAAAGAATACGTTATGAAATAACTTTCATGTATTCTTTCATTTTGCATAAGCTTCAAAATCTGTGTAATCATACCAATCTGTGGCTAAAAAGCCGCTAAGCTGCTAAGGTCCTGAGAGGATAAGGTTGTGCGTTTTATCGACAAAATAGAAAGTTACCCAAAAACTGATTTTGAAATAACAAGGCATACTGCCAAAAACAAAAACAGCATCATAAGCCGGAGGAATACTTCCGGCTTTTTTATTCGCTATCTCTTTTTATATTGTTAACAAAATAGATTTTCAAAACCCATAAATAATTGTATTTTTACGGTTCAAAATTTTAGAAATTAAATGGGCAAAATCATTGCTATTGCAAATCAAAAAGGCGGCGTTGGCAAAACAACGACGTCTGTTAATTTAGCAGCTTCCTTGGGAGTTTTAGAGAAAAAAGTATTACTGATTGACGCTGATCCTCAAGCGAATGCAAGTTCGGGTTTAGGAATCGACGTAGAGTCGGTAGAAATTGGAACTTACCAGATTCTGGAACACAGTAATACGCCGGAGGAAGCAACAATCGAATGTTCATCTCCAAACGTATCCGTGATTCCTGCCCATATTGATTTGGTGGCTATCGAAATCGAATTGGTCGACAAGGAAAACCGGGAATATATGCTAAAAACAGCATTGGAAAGCGTAAAGGACAAATACGATTACATTCTAATCGACTGTGCTCCATCATTGGGATTGCTGACATTGAATGCATTGACGGCAGCAGATTCAGTAGTGATTCCAATCCAATGTGAGTATTTTGCTCTGGAAGGATTAGGAAAACTATTGAATACGATAAAAAGTGTCCAAAAAATCCATAATCCGGATCTGGATATAGAAGGCTTATTGCTGACTATGTATGATTCCCGCCTTCGCCTATCCAATCAGGTAGTTGAAGAAGTACAGAAACATTTCCACGATATGGTTTTTGAAACAGTCATCCAGCGTAATGTAAAATTGAGTGAGGCCCCAAGTTTTGGAGAAAGCATTATCAACTATGATGCAACCAGTAAAGGAGCAACCAATTACATCAACCTGGCAGAAGAAATCATTAAGAAAAATACGAAATAGAAACAGTTTATGACAAAGGCGATAAAGAAACAAGCATTAGGAAGAGGTTTATCAGCATTGCTAAAAGATCCGGAAAACGACATCAAATCGGCAGAGGATAAAAATGCAGATAAAGTAGTTGGTAATATTATTGAGCTTGAAATTGATGCTATTGAAATAAACCCGTTTCAGCCAAGAACCAATTTCAATGAAGAATCCCTTCAGGAATTGGCTACTTCCATCAGGGAATTGGGTGTTATCCAACCTATTACCGTACGAAAATTAGACTTTAACAAATTCCAGCTAATCTCCGGAGAAAGAAGGCTTCGTGCTTCAAAATTAGCCGGATTGACAGTTGTACCTGCCTATATCAGGCTTGCCAACGACAATGAATCGCTGGTAATGGCTTTGGTAGAAAACATACAGCGTCATGACCTTGACCCTATCGAAATCGCCCTGTCCTACCAACGTTTAATTGACGAGATTCAGTTAACGCAGGAGCAGATGAGTGACCGCGTAGGTAAAAAGCGTTCCACGATTGCCAATTACCTGCGACTATTAAAACTGGACCCGATTATCCAAACCGGAATCCGCGATGGTTTTATTTCTATGGGACACGGTCGTGCTATCATTAACATTGAAGACCATGACATACAGGCTGATATTTACCAAAAAATCGTCAGTCAAAACCTTTCTGTAAGAGAAACGGAAGCCTTGGTTAAAAATTACCAGGACAGCCTGAAACCGGCTCCGCCAAAAGCGGCAAAAGGTAATGCGTTTACTATTGATGAATCAGAAAAGAAAGCCATAGGAAACTATTTTGGCACAAAAGTAGATGTCAAAGTAGCCGGAAATGGTAAAGGAAAAATCACGATCCCATTCCATTCTGAAGAGGATTTCAACCGAATTATCAAATTAATCAAAGGTTAGTGAATAAGTTAGTTTCCATATTTTTTCTCTTTTTTCTGATTGGAACTACTTCCGTCAGTGCACAGGAAGAATTGAATATTGTCGTACGTGACAGCATTAAAGGAGAAGAAATCAATCCATTGGCTCCTTCTAAAGCTGCCTTTTATTCGGCAATACTTCCGGGTATGGGACAGGCCTACAATAAAAAATACTGGAAAATTCCCATCGTATATGCAGCATTAGGAACCGGAATAGGAATCTATGCCTACAACAACAAGAATTACCACAAATACAGAGACGAATACAAAAGGCGTTTAAACGGAACAGAAGACCCAAACGGAAAACTTTCCAACCTGACAGACAATCAGCTGATTTCCGCACAAAGGCAGTTCCAGAAAAACCGCGACCTTTCTTTGATTGTCACGGTAGGTATCTACATCCTGAATATTGTTGAGGCTAATGTGGACGCGCATCTCCTGCAATTCAATGTAAGCGATAAGCTCACGCTCAAGCCGGATATTTACCAAAACGACCTGAATTACAAAAAAAATGTCGGACTCACATTAAATTACAATTTTTAATAGCACAGCATGAAAATAGCACTTTTGGGATATGGCAAAATGGGTAAAGTGATTGAAAAAATCGCTTTGGAAAGAGGCCATGAAATCGTTTTGAGAAAATCTGCAGAAGATACTTTTGAAGGATTGGAACAGGCAGATGTCGCAATCGATTTTAGCATTCCTGACGCTGCGGTTAGCAATATTTCAACCTGTTTAGACAACAATATTCCAATCATTTCCGGAACTACCGGTTGGCTTGACAGCTATGACAAAATGGTTACGCTTTGTCAGGAAAAAAACGGGGCATTTATCTACGGTTCCAATTTCAGTTTAGGCGTAAACATATTTTTCCAACTGAATGACTATCTCGCCAAAATGATGTCAAACATCAGGGAATATAAAGTTTCCATGGAAGAAATACACCATACACAAAAATTAGATGCACCAAGTGGCACCGCCATCACCTTAGCCAAAGGAATCATAGAAAATTCGGACTATTCAAGCTGGGCATTGGAAAATGCAAAAGAGGACGAAATCTTAATTGATGCCAAAAGAATCGAAAATGTTCCGGGCACGCATAGCGTTTTCTACAATTCAGCCGTAGACACTATCGAAATCAAACATATTGCCCATAGCCGTGAAGGTTTTGCATTAGGCGCGGTAGTAGCCGCAGAATGGATTTTAGGCAAAAAAGGTGTATACACCATGAAAGATGTGCTTAATTTAACGTAACAAATCTTTTTCCCAACAGACATATACATAAAAATACATACAGATGACAATTAATCAATGGTTTCTATTTTTCCTTATCCTTCAGGTAGTACACTTTTTAGGAACATGGAAATTGTATAAAAAAGCAGGAAGACAAGCCTGGGAAGCAGCAATTCCAATCTACAACGCTATTATCCTGATGAAAATCATCAACCGACCGAAATGGTGGGTTATTTTGCTTTTTATACCTATTGTAAATCTTATCATGTTTCCTGTTGTTTGGGTGGAAACTTTGAGAAGTTTTGGAAAAAATACGACTTTGGATACGGCTCTGGGAGTGCTTACATTAGGACTTTATATCTATTACATTAACTATACTCAGGATGTAAAATATATTGAAAACAGAAGCCTGCATCCAAAAAACAAAACTGCAGATACTGTCAGTTCCCTGCTATTTGCAGTAGTAGTTGCTACAATTGTCCATACCTATGTAATGCAGCCTTTTACCATTCCTACAGGTTCGTTGGAAAAAACACTTTTGGTAGGCGATTTTCTTTTTGTCAGCAAAAATCATTATGGTGCCAGAACACCTATGACCACTGTTGCCATGCCAATGGTTCATGACACAATTCCGGGACTTAAAACTAAATCTTACCTAAACAGGCCTCAGCTTCCGTATTTCAGATTTCCGGGATTTGAACCCATCGAAAAAAATGATATTGTAGTATTCAACTGGCCTGTAGATACTATCCCGAATGCTACAGAATCCAATTTCAAACCTATCGACAAAAAGACAAATTATGTAAAACGTTGCGTAGGAACTCCTGGTGACAATCTTTCTTTTATTGATGGCGATGCTTATATTAATGGCAAGAAACTAATTTTATCAGACAGAGCCAGAGTTCAATATTCTTACAGAGTAACTACTGTAAATGGCAGCATGCTTGACCCAAATTACCTCACAAAGGAGTTAAAAATATATCCGGACGATATTGGCTTCAATCAGAATGACAACAGCTATTTCTTTATTTCTTTAACCGATGAAAATGCGGCTATCCTGAAAAAGAATCCAGCTGTGGAAAGCGTTACAAAACTGATTGCCAAAGCAGAAGAACATCCTGATCCAAGAATCTTTCCATATACCAAAAAATGGAATCAGGACAATTTCGGCCCTATCTATATTCCTCAGGCTGGAAAAACAGTAAAACTGGACAAAGAATCACTTCCTTTTTACAGAACGATTATCAAAGAATATGAAAAGAACGACCTAAAAGTTGAGGGAGACAAAATCATCATCAACGGTCAGGTGGCTGATTCTTATACATTCAAACAGGATTATTACTACATGGTTGGAGACAACCGCCACAACTCATTAGACAGCCGTTATTGGGGCTTTGTACCCGCAGACCACATCGTAGGAAAGCCGGTGTTTATCTGGATGAGTTTGGACCCGTACACTCCGTGGTCAAAAGCTATTGACAAGATTCGTTGGGAAAGACTATTCACAACTGTTGGCGGAAGCGGCGAACCGGTATCCTATTTCAGTATTTTCGTCCTATTAATGGCAGGGTATTTTATTGCTAACTTCTTTATCAGAAGAAAAAAGAAAAAATTAGACAGGTATTAAGATGAATATCCTTTTGCTTCCTACCTATTTCCCGTCCATCAGCCAATTTGCTGCCATGGTTCAGGCCAATTCGATTACCTTTGAGATGGAAGACAACTTCCAAAAACAGACCAACAGGAACCGAATGTATATCTACAGCCCGAACGGCATACAGATGCTTAACATTCCTGTAAAGCATTCCAAAGGCGACAGGCACCAGAAAACAAAAGACGTTCGTATTGAAGATGCCTTTGACTGGCAGAAGCAGCATTTCAAATCGCTTGAAGCAGCCTACAGGACATCACCTTTCTTTGAATATTTTGAAGACGACCTGGCTCCTGTTTTTCAAAAGAAGCACGACTTTTTGATGGACTTGAATTTTGAAGCGATGGAAATCGTTTCAGACTGCCTTGGCTTTGAATTTAGCTATAAGAAAACGGAAGAATATTTTCATGAAGCACCTCAATTCACAGATTTCCGACCTTTAGCAAACGGGAAAAAAGATACTTTGGAATTTGAGCCTTACACTCAGGTTTTTGGAGAAAAACACGGCTATCTGAACAATTTGAGCATCCTGGACCTTTTGTTCAACGAAGGAAGGCATGCCTTAGATTATCTAAAAAATCAATCGCTTTAAACCCGATTTAATTTTCGAACGCCAGCCTTGCCATAACCGGAAAGTGGTCTGAATTGACAAAATCAGGATAATTTTCAAAGTTTTTGACCTGCATCTTCTTATCCACAAAAATATAATCGATTCGGGCCGGATAGTATTTGAAATTATATGACTTTCCAAAACCGCTGCCGGCTTCTTCAAAGGCATCATTCAGATTTCCTCTGATACTTCTGTACACAAACGAGAAAGCACTGTTATTCATGTCACCGCATATAATTTCAGGGAGCTTACTGTTTTTCTTGTGATTCATTATGATTTCGGCCTGCTCCTGCTGCTCTTTAAAAGCCTCACTCATCCTCTTGATAATCTTCTTTGACTTTTGCTCGTTAATACCGTTTATATCTTCATTGATTTCATGGACATCGGGCGTAATTCTGATGGATTGCAAATGCATATTATAAACCCTGATCGTATCCTTCCCTTTTTTGATATCGGCATAAATAGCGTTATTATTAGAATTTGGAAATACGATATCACCTCTGCCTACAATTGGAAATTTAGAAAATATGGCATGTCCCGTCTTTGTCTTATTTCCTTTCATCAGGATATATTTGTGCTTATAAGCCCTCAAATTAATTTTCCCTTCAGAATATTCCTGAATGCATAGAATGTCCGGATTCTTATCATTAATGAAATTGGCTATCAGTTCCGGCACATCGTCCCTTTCAATCCATTTGTAAAGATTAAAAAGACGTACATTATAACTCATCACTGTAAAATCATTATCAGAGGGCGGAAGGTCTGTAGTCGAAAATTTATAGAACTTATTAATAAAAGTAATACCCATTAACAGCACCACCGAAGAAAGCAAAATCTGCCTTTTCATCTGTATTCCCCAATAAATAAAAAAGAGTAGATTTAAAATCAACATGAAGGGCAATATCAGGGTCAGTACAGATAGAATGGGAAATAATTTAGGAGCCAAAAACGGTAAGATATAAGCAACAAAAGTCAATACAGTCAACACTATATTGAAAAAAAACATTGCTTTATTGAACCATGAAAGGTTTTTCATTTTTTGGCAAAAATTTTTTGAGTTCTGGCAAAGATTATAAAACTTTCTTTACTTTCCTGCTTTGAAAAGAAATTCTTTTTCTTCTTTTGTCAGGCTATCATAACCGGACTGGCTTATCTTGTCAAGAATTTCATCAATCTGCTGTTGTGTTTTATCCTTCACAACAATCCGACTGGCAGGAGCCGTTTTCGGTTTCGGCTGACTAACATTTCGATGTACCTTTTTAAAAGGCGTTCCCTTTTTAGGCTTAAACAGATTGGCGAAGAAGTCCAGGATTCGGGTAACAATCAGGCTCAAATCGGTTCCGTTCTGCAAAAGCTTAATATAAATAAAGCCAAATACGGCACCACCCAAATGGGCAATATGTCCTCCCATATTATTGGTTGGTATCTGTATCAGGTCCAATATCAGGAAAACAATAGCAATATGCCATAATTTGACAGTTCCTATCAGCAACAGCCTTATCTGATATAATGGCGCATAAGTCGCTGAACCTATAAGCACCGCCATAATTGCTCCTGAAGCTCCAATAATAGGGGCTTTATAGCCAAAAAGGAAAAATGTACCCAGAAAAACCAATCCGGCAAAAATAGCACCCAACAAATACAGTCCCAAAAACTGCTTTTGTGTAAAAAAAGTAAGGAAAAGTCTTCCTGAAAAATTAAGCATAATCATATTGAACAGTAGATGCAGTACATCCACATGCAGAAAACTATACGTAAGTATTGTCCAGGGCTTTACAATAAACTCTGAAGGATCAGAAGTAAGCTGTATCCACGACATCAAAGACAGGAATCCGTCATTTGAAAAGGCGTGCAGCAAAAACAAAGGTATAGCAATACCAATATTCCAGAAGATCAACTGTAACGTAATTCCTCCGGTTTTGTATTGCATCTTTAGATCATCAATGATTCCCATAAAACCCAAAGATTAATTCCAACGATTGTTATGAAACTGGTTCTTTTTCCAGTACCACATCATCAAAAATCCAATAATGGCTCCTCCAATGTGGGCAAAATGGGCCACTCCACCAGGACCATCGCCAAATAATGACTTTCCTGAAGTTCCTAAAAACAAATCCAGAGCTAATAATCCCGGTACAAAATATTTTGCTTTGATTGGAATCGGAATAAAAAACATCATCAATTCAGCATTAGGAAACATAAAAGCAAAGGCTACCAACAATCCATAAATAGCACCAGAGGCTCCAACCATAGGAGTCTGATTTAGCATGGCGGCATCAAACAAACTTTTAAAACCTGCATCGGTAAGATTTGTTTTCCCTGCTTCTTCTAAAATTGGCTTGATTCCATTATAAAACATATCTCCGCGATAAGCATTACCATCAGAAAAAGTCACATTCAGTATCTGATGCAAAGTATTATCTGACAAGCCCAGGTACCTAACCGGTTCCAAAAGATGCTGCATTTCAAGATAATTCACTCCAATCTGCATCAAAGCCGCGCCCAAACCACAAGAAATATAGAAAAACAGGAATTTTTTCGCTCCCCAAAAATGCTCCAAAGCACTACCAAAAGAAAACAGGGCAAACATATTGAAGAAAATATGCATTGGATTTCCATGCATAAACATATGTGTTAGAGGCTGCCAAAATTTAAAATGGTCATTTTCCGGATAGAATAACGCAAAAAGATATTCGGCATATTGCCCTACTACCTGCGTCCCTATAAAAAATATAATGTTTATAATCAATAACTGCTTGACTGTAGGCGTGATATTCATCATACTGCAAATTTTTTGTCTAAATCCTCAACACTCATCGTGATAAAGGTTGGTTTATGAAAAGGCGAAACATTAGGCTCCTTACAGGCAAAGAGTCCGTTAACGAGATTCTCCTGCTCTCTTTCTGTCAGATAGGTTCCTGTTTTCACAGCAAGGCTTTTTGCCATCGATTTTGCAATCGTATCGTTCTGGCTGAAACTGCTTTCCGGAATTTCGTCTTGTAGGTCACTCAATAACTGTTCCAACAGGATGGAAACCTCGCTCTCTGTCACATTGACCGGAATACCCGAAATTACAACGTTGTCTTCTTTAATTTCTTCAAAAACAAACCCGGTATTGACCAGAGAAAGCTCCAATTCAGAAATCAATAATATTTCCTGGGATGAAAAATAAAGATTCAGCGGAAACAACAACTGCTGGCTTGATGCCTGATGCACTGTCATATTCGCCAGAAACTGTTCATACAAAACCCGTTGGTGTGCCCGTTGCTGGTCAATAATCACCATTCCAGATTTGATTGGACTGACAATATACTTTTTATGAATCTGATAGGTCTTGTAAATCGCTTCTTCGATTTCCTTATCATTAAACAGAGAACCGGTTACTTCTTCAGATTCAAATTGGATATCCTGAATATCAGTAATCGTTTCCGTATCCTGTTTTAATCCCACATAAAGGCTTTCCCAGTTAGACGATTCAGGCTTTCTGTAAGAACCACCCGAACCACTATAACTGCTGCTATTGCTTCCGCTACTGTATGATTTTGCCGGTATCGGATCCGGATCGCCAAACGGATTAAAATTAGCATCCACCTGAATTAAAGGCATAGATGCTTCTTTCTTCTCATATTCGTAGGGCGTATCCAGATTAGAATCCCTGTCGAAATCCAAAACCGGAGCCACATTAAACTGTCCCAAACTGTGTTTTATGGCAGAACGTAAAATAGCGTAAAGCGCATGCTCATCGTCAAATTTTATTTCCGTTTTTGTCGGATGTATATTGATATCAATTGTATTGGGTGGAACGTCCAGATAGATAAAATAACTAGGCTGGCAACCATCTTTCAGCAATCCTTCATAGGCAGCCATAATAGCATGGTGCAGGTAACCGCTTTTGATAAAACGGTCATTGACAAAGAAAAATTGTTCGCCACGGTTCTTCTTTGCAAATTCAGGCTTGCTCACAAACCCCTGTATTCCTACGATTTCTGTACTTTCCTGAATCGGAACCAGTTTTTCATTGGTTTTTCCTGAAAAAATATTCACGATACGCTGACGCAGGTTTGATGCCGGAAGGTTAAACATTTCACTTCCGTTATGATACATCGTAAAATGAATATTGGGATGGGCCAAAGCAACCCTCTGAAATTCATCAACAATATGGCGGTGTTCCACCGTGTCCGATTTCAGGAAATTCCTTCTTGCCGGTATATTAAAAAAAAGATTCTTTACCGCAAAAGATGTCCCTTTTGGCAGAACGGCCACATCCTGCGACACAAACTTGCCTCCTTCAATGGCGAGATGCGTTCCCAATTCATCCTGCTCCTGCTTTGTTTTCATCTCTACATGTGCAATTGCGGCAATAGAAGCCAATGCCTCGCCACGGAAACCTTTGGTGTGCAATGAAAACAAATCTTCTGCTGCTCTGATTTTTGAAGTAGCATGACGCTCAAAACACAAACGCGCATCAGTAACACTCATACCAACACCATTATCAATCACCTGTACAAGCGATTTTCCGGCGTCTTTAATAATAAGTTTGATATCGTTGGCCTTAGCATCAACTGCGTTTTCAAGAAGTTCTTTCACCACAGATGCAGGCCTTTGGACTACTTCTCCAGCGGCTATCTGGTTGGCGACATGATCGGGAAGCAATTGAATTATACTCGACATTCTATAAATTTGTTGACTTCCAAAGTTACATAATTAATATAACAATTGAAAAATTAGAAAATGGGAAAACCGGAAAGTTTTTCACACAAAAAAGCCTATTTCGTGTAAAGGAAATAGGCTCTATAAAAAGTTTATCGGGACTTTATTATTTCGAAGACTGCTGTCTTAAATAAGCCATCTTTATTGCCGCAATCGCCGCTTCGGTTCCTTTATTTCCATGAACCCCACCACTTCTGTCAATAGATTGCTGCTCATTATTATCAGTCAGCACACAAAAGATAACCGGAACGTCTGTCTGAACATTCAAATCCTTGATGCCTTGCGTAACGCCTTCACATACAAAATCAAAATGTTTGGTTTCTCCCTGAATCACACAACCGATTACGATAACCGTATCCACCTGCTGTGTTTCTATCATACGCTTAGCCCCATAAACAAGCTCAAAGCTTCCCGGAACATTCCATCGGATGATATTATCCGGCGTGGCATCACAGTCCAGTAATGCCTTTTCAGCCCCGGAAAAAAGACCCTCCGTTATTTTGTCATTCCATTCAGAAACAACAATCCCAAACCGAAAATCTTTCGCGCTTGGGATTGAGTTTTTATCATATTCTGATAAATTTTTATTAGCTGTAGCCATTGTAATAAGATTGCAATCTCAAATCAAGACTTCAGAAATCTGAAATCTAAAATTCAAAATCTAAATTATTGTGCCAATCCAATCATTGCATCAATATTCATCGCTTCAGGAGCCGTATCGTATTTCTCCTTGATTTCGTTGAAATATTTCAATGCTGTTTCTTTTTGCTTCAATGCCAAAGCCGTTTGCCCTGCTTTCAGCAAGAAACGTGGCGTAGTCATGTCATTCTGATTCATTTCTGCAGCCTTAACATAATACTCTAAAGCTTCTTTTGGCTGATTCAATTGAGAGAAGGCATCACCAATTGCTCCTTTTGCAATTACCGAAAGCATCAAATCATCTGAACTGAATTTTTCAAGATATTCAATTGCTTCTTTGTATTTTTTAGTATTCAGATAAGCGATACCCGCATAGTAATTTGCCAGGTTAGCCGCATTGGTACCAGAATAGTTTTCTATAATTCCTGTGAAACCCAGCTTCCCTTCTCCACCTTTTAGAGACAGGTTGTAAAGCGAATCGCTTGCTGTTCCTTCAGTTGCCTGCTGGAAGTATTTCTGAGCCTGGAACATTTCGTTCGCAGCTTCATCTTCTTTAGGCTCTACAATAAATTTCTTATATAAAAGGTAACCTGCCGCTATAAGGGCAACAGCACCAATAACGATAAAAATACCTTTTTGGTTTTTAGCAACCCATTCTTCGGTTCTAGAAGCACCCTCATCTAAAGAATTGAATACTCCTGCAGTTGTGCTATCTTTTTCTGAAATTGCATCAAGTGGGTCCGGTTCGAATTCGTTTTCTTCCTTTGGTTTAGGAGCCTTATAGCCTCTTTTGTTATATGTTGCCATTCATGTTTAATTAAGTGAGGTGCAAAAATAAAATTTTTATTCAAATGTAAAAGATGTTTTGTCGTTATTTTTCAATAATTTGCACCCTCTTAAAAAAATTGTGTCAAAAACCACAAGGTTCTCACTATCAGCTGGCGTTTGCAGATGTATCTAAAAAAAATAGCATTATTCAATTATAAAAACTTTTCGGAAGCCAATTTCGAATTCGACAGCAAGATAAATTGCTTTGTAGGAAAAAACGGTATCGGCAAAACCAATGTACTTGATGCCATATATCATTTGTCCTATGGTAAAAGCTATTTTAATCCTTTGGCCGTACAGAACATCAAACACAACGAAGAGTTTTTTGTGATTGACGGAGAATTTGAAAAAGACGACCGAAACGAACAAATTGTCTGCAGCTTAAAAAAAGGACAGAAGAAAATCCTGAAAAGAAACGGAAAACAATATGAGAAATTTTCCGACCATATCGGGTTCATTCCTTTGGTTATTATTTCTCCGGCCGACCGCGACCTGATTATCGAAGGAAGCGAAACAAGAAGAAAATTCATTGATTCTGTCATTTCCCAATTGGATTCCCATTATCTCCAACAGCTCATACAATACCAGAAAGTCATTAGCCAGCGAAATGCATTATTAAAATATTTTGCCATCAACCATGTTTTTGAAAACACAACACTGCTCATCTACAATGAGCAGCTCCACAGCCTGGGTCATGCTATTTTTGAAAAGAGAAAACAATTCCTTGAAGACTTTGTGCCCATCTTCAACAGGCACCATCAGGCAATAACGGGAAATGCAGAAACCGTACAACTGGTTTATGAAAGCCAGCTCCATGAAAAAGAGCTGATGGCATTGCTGGAAGAAAGCCTGGCAAAAGACCGCATCATGCATTATACCACGGCCGGAATCCACAAAGACGACCTGTCTTTTGAGATTGACCACCATCCTATAAAAAAATTCGGTTCGCAGGGACAACAGAAATCTTTTCTGATTGCCCTGAAACTGGCGCAGTTCGAATTTGTAAAAAAACAAAGCCATCAGAATCCGATACTCCTTTTTGATGATATCTTTGACAAGCTGGACGAAACCCGTGTTGGAAAAATAATAGAAATGGTTAATAATGATAACTTTGGGCAACTGTTTATCTCCGATACGCATCCGGAACGCACAGAATCTGTGATAAAATCAATGCATCAGAGTTATAAAATATTCAACCTGTAGCCTGTAAGGTATTTTTTACCAAAATCTATTTGTAAATTACAAAAAATCAGCCGTACATTTGCAGCAAATTATTTAAACTTTTCCTACCGCACTATCTTAAGTTTTCTTAATTTTAAGCATCTATATTTAATAGGCAAGCTTCCCCGGTTTGTTTGAACAAAAAAGTTCATTGCTTCTTAACTTAAACCTGCTCCCATGTTAGCGTCTTTAAAACACAGGAAAACAATCCATAGCGGACTTTTCATTTTTGTCATTTTACTGCAAGTGCTGATTTTTTCTTTATGGTATAACCAGAATACCAACGAAAACGAACTTGCCGGTTCTTTCCAGAAAGCCAGCCGGCAAAGCCTGATTATGAGCTATTCGGGCGAAGTAACCAAAAATTATTTTGATGCGGAAGATTCTTTTATGGAATACCTGTACAGCTATGACAGGAGTGCGTTGCACAAATACCGCAACTCACTTTCGCTGATGACCTCCTATCTCGACAGTCTGAACCGAATACTGAATAAAGACGAAAAAACACTGCCTAACATCCAAAGTAAAAAAGAAAAAGAAAAAAAAATCATTGTTCTTAGAAAAGAATTGGATTCTTTAATCAAATACAGAGTAGACCCTGTTTCTGAATCCAATCCGGAATTATTCGCCCTGAAGCCTTACAACCACAAAAAGGTCATGAAGTCAATTTCATACGACACAATACGGTCTTCTGAAGGTGTAGAGAAAAAAGGATTTTTCAAAAGAATAGGCAATGCTATTGCCGGAAAATATGACGTCGAAAAAGAAGAATTCCGTTATTATATGACCATGACTTTTGGCGCTGTCGAAAAAACCGGAACTCCTGAGGAACAGATGGCAAATATCTTCAATAGCACACGCCAGTATTACGAAAAAGAGTTTGGGCGCCTTAGAAACACCTATTCCAACCTAAGGGAAATAGACCGGGAACTAATGGTCATCAACAAGAAAATATTAAAAAACAGCCAGGACATTATTCTTCTCTATGACAAATCTGTTCAGGAATCCAACAAACAGCAATTTGAAAAAGCACTGGAAAACCTAAAAAACAAAAGAAGCCTGATTGCAACCCTAATGATTGTCATGTCAATATGCACCGGACTGCTCCTGCTCTACTCCATCTTTGCCTACCATTTTGAGAAAAAATTGGCTGCCGCCAAAATAGAAGCAGAGAAAAATGTGGAATTCAAAAACCGTATTATCGGAATGTTAAGCCACGAAATGCGTTCGCCTTTGAGTATTATTTCAAATCTCACCAACAAGCTGATTTCAACCAAAATGGACGGCGCACAAAACGATATGGCCAAATCGTTAAACTTTACATCAAACTCACTGCACATTACCGTGAACCAGATATTGGATTTCTTCAAAAATGAAAACGGAAAGCTGCAATTGTACAATTCCAAAACGGTACTGAAAAACGAGATTACATCCATTGTAGAATCCTTAAAATCTTTAGCCGATGCTAAAAAAATAGAACTTGTCTCACGCGTAGACGATTCCTTGCAAAATGAAGTCTGGGCTGATAGCGGAAAAATACACCAGTTGTTCTACAACATGATAGGAAATGCCATAAAATTCACTTCAAAAGGAAACATTACCGTTGATTGCAGATTTACCGAAGTCAAAGATAAATTCAAATTGGATGTAAAAATCAAAGACACGGGAGCCGGCATCCCTAAAGAAGACCTCGATAAAATATTTGACAAATACTATCAAAGCAAATTCCACAAAGACCAGGCAAGCTTTGGCGCCGGTTTGGGACTTAGTCTTTGCAAAGAAATTATAGAATTGTATGACGGAGAAATACGTGTTGAAAGCGAACCTGGCACAGGAACCGAAATTTCATTCCATCTGTTCCTTGAAAAATCAGACAGTTCACAGGAAACCAATCAGGCAAGATTAATCCGCAATTACGGAAATTCGGGAATCAGGGTTGCGGTAATAGACGATGACAGGATAATCACCTCATTATTGAAAAAACTGCTGTCCGATATCAACTTCGAAATGATAGGCTTCAATTCAGACATTGCCGCCAAAGAATACCTGCAAAAAGAAAACGTCAACATTATCCTGACCGACTTGCAGATTGCCAATGCCTCAGGAATTGACCTCATCAAAGACATCAAAAGCATACCGAATCACAATGCAACCGTTCCTATTATTGCAATAACCGGCGATACCTACATGAATTCGATTGAACTATCCAGTATACAGGCTGACGAACTGCTAATCAAGCCAATCAACAAAGAAGAATTATATTCAAAACTACTGAAAGTGCTATCTAAATAAACCAAACGCATTCCTGCTTTGCGCCTCTGCGCCTTTGCGAGATAATATACGCAAAGGCGCTAAGCTTATAAAATCTGCATAATCATTCTAATCTGCGGCTAAAAAAACCTTTTCTTCTTTCATTTAACAGAAACCTGCCAACAGCCATTAAAATTGACTTTGGACACCCATAAATCGAATAAAATTTCTTAATATTGTTAGGCTGTTTTCAGCCTAACTTAAATAATTTTCCAATCCGTATGCTTTCACCAAAAACACTTCAATTCCTAGAGGACTTAAAAGAAAACAACAACCGTGATTGGTTTCAGGCCAACAAACCTTATTACGAAGAATATAAAAAAGAATATCACCGGCTGATTGCCGACTTTTTAGAAGAAATGGCACCGCATGACGAATCGTTACGAACGCTGGAACCCAAAAAATGCGCTTTCAGAATCAACCGCGACATTCGCTTTTCCAAAGACAAGTCGCCTTACAAAACCCATATGGGAATCTGGATGACTACCGACCAAAACTGTGGTAACGCTCCCGGATATTATGTCCATATCGAAAAAGGCGGAAGCTTTATTGCTGCCGGACTCCATGTGCCGGAAGCTCCGGACCTGAAAAAAATCCGAAAAGAAATTGCTTATTTTTATGAAGACCTGGAAGAAATCTTCGCCGATAAGGATTTCAAAAAAATCTATTCCGAATTTGACAGGAACGAATCCAATTCGCTAAAAACAGCTCCGAAAGATTATGAAAAAGATCATCCTGCTATTGAGTTTCTAAAACTAAAAAGCTTTACGGTGACCCAAAAACTAGATGACAAATCATTACTGGAAAAAGATTTTGTCAAAAAAACAGCAAAAAAACTGATTGTTGCAAAACCACTGAACGATTTTCTAACCCGCGGCCTAAATACCGAATAGTTCATTATGAATTATTAATCGTTTAAAGTACTTTTGCCTTTTATTTTTATTCCTATTCATAATGGAAATTATCGATAATTTTTCCCTTAAAAACTACAATACTTTTGGTATTGAAGCCAAAGCAAAACAATTCGTTTCGGTACATTCGGTTGAAGAACTTCAGACCGTACTCAAAGAAAACCCTGCCCAGAAAAAATTTATTCTTGGCGGCGGAAGCAATATGCTGCTGACAAAAGATATTGAAGCACTGACCATCCATGTAGATATCAAAGGCAAAACAATTATCGACCAGACAGAAGATGCCGTTTGGGTAGAAGCCAAAGCCGGTGAAAATTGGCATGAATTTGTTCTGTGGACGATTGACCAGGATTTTGGCGGATTGGAAAACATGTCTTTAATTCCCGGAAATGTAGGAACTACGCCCATACAAAACATTGGCGCCTACGGTACCGAAATCAAAAACACCTTTGTGTATTGCGATGCCGTAAACATCCAAACTTTAGAAATCAGACGATTCAATAAAGAAGAATGCAAATTTGGCTATCGTGAGAGTATTTTTAAAAATGAGGTAAAAGACCAGTACATCATCGTTTCTGTAGTTTTTAAATTGACCAGAAAAAATCACAAAATCAATATTTCATACGGAGATATTGCTGCCGAACTCGCCAAAAAAGACATTTCGGCTCCTACATTAAAAGAAGTCAGCAACGCCATCATAACCATAAGACAAAGCAAACTTCCGGACCCTAAAGAACTGGGCAACAGCGGAAGCTTTTTTAAAAACCCGATTATCCCAAAAAGTGATTTTGAAAGAATTCACCTGTTGCACCCCGAAATGCCAAGCTATACTGTTTCTGAAACCGAGGTAAAAGTTCCGGCCGGATGGCTCATTGAAAAAGCCGGATTTAAAGGAAAGCGTTTTGGTGATGCCGGAATCCATAAAAATCAGGCGCTGGTTTTGGTTAATTACGGCAACGCAACCGGACAGGAAATCCTGAATGTTTCTAAAGAAATCCAAAAAACGGTTAAAGAGCTTTTTGATATTGAAATTGAAGCTGAAGTTAATGTGATTTAACGTTTTTTTCAGGTAACAGAAAGCTAAAATAATTGCAATATTTTTTGTTTCTGGCTATTCAAAAAATATAAAAACTGTAATGGATAATTTTCTTAATTTTAATTGCGATTCACAATTGAAATTCCGCTTATCAATTGTACCTTTGCACACATTTTTTAAAGACACCAAGCTTATATGTTGACTATTACTTTTTATGCGTTTATCGGAGTTGTGGCTTTACAGTTATTCTATTACATTGTTGTTTTCGGGAAATTTTCTTTTGCAAAGCCACAAAAAAGCACCCCAAAAAGAATTCCTATTTCTGTAATCGTATGTGCCAAGAATGAAGAAGAAAATGTAAAAAAGTTTGTTCCGCTTTTGGCAGAGCAAAATTATCCGGATTATGAAATTATCCTGATCGACGATGCCTCGAGCGATAATACTCTGGATGTTTTTGAAGAATTTGAAAAACAATATTCCAACATCCGTTTGGTAAAAGTTCAAAATAACGAAGCTTTTTGGGGCAATAAAAAATTCGCGCTCACTCTGGGAATAAAAGCCGCTAAAAACGAATACCTTCTTTTTACCGATGCCGACTGTTATCCTTCTTCCAAAGAATGGATTAAAGAAATGAGCTCACAATTTACGATGAGCAAAACCATAGTGTTAGGTTATGGAGCCTATGAAAAAATTGCCGGTTCGTTCTTAAATAAAATCATCCGTTTCGAAACCATGCTTACTGCCGTACAGTATTTTTCCTGGGCAAAAATGAAGCATCCTTATATGGGCGTTGGAAGAAACCTGGCCTACAAAAAAGAAGAGTTTTTTAACGTAAATGGCTTTATTGACCATATGAAAATCAGGTCTGGCGATGACGACCTTTTTATCAACCAGGCTTCCACTAAAAAAAATACGACCATTTGTTTTACTCCGGAAAGCTTTACCTTTTCAGAACCTAAAAAAACGTTTAAAGATTGGTTTGACCAAAAAAGAAGACATGTTTCAACCGCATCTTTTTACAAAGCTTTTGACAGAATGCAGCTGGCAGTTTTCTTCCTGTCACAGTTTTTATTTATTGTTTTGGCTGTAGTACTGCTTGCTTTCCAGTTTAACTGGATGATTATCGTGCCAATTGTAGCGGGAAGATACCTTTTCTCCTGGATTTCCTTAGGCTATTCTGCCGGGAAGCTAAAAGAAAAAGATGTTATTTATTGGTATCCTGTCATTGAAATAATGCTTATATTCACACAATTGAATATCTTTATAACAAACCTCTTTTCAAAGCCTGTCCATTGGAAATAAAAAAGCAAATAGAGAAAGCTAAAGTCGGAGACCAGGTTGCCTTCACTACTCTATTGGATTATTACTGGAATGAAGTCTACGGATTTATGCTCCAGAGAACACAAAACGAAACCGATGCGGAAGATATCACTATAGAAACTTTTGCCAAAGCATTCGACAAAATTGCCACCTACAATCCCGATTTCCAATTCAATACCTGGCTGATTTCCATTGCCAAGAATGTCCACATCGACATGCTCCGCAAAAAAAAATCTACTCTTTTTATTGATATCACTGATGAAGAAGACAGCCAGGCCTATAACATTGCTGACAGTTCTCCTTCTGCGGAAGACAAACTGATTACCGAACAAAATCTGTCAAGACTCCTCCAATGCATTAAGGAGTTAAAACCACACTATCAGGAAGTCATCCAGCTTCGTTATTTTCAGGAGTTAAGCTATCAGGAAATTTCGGAAGAGCTTGAAGAGCCCTTAAGCAATGTAAAAATAAAATTGCTCCGTGCCAAAAAGCTTCTGGCCGAAATTATCAAAAACAAACGATAGGCGGCTTTCATTTTCAAGTAGTATTTTTTTTAACAGGGCGCTTTTGTAAAAAAGCGTAATTTTATATTGTTAACCAATCATATACTTAAAATGAAACAAAAACTATTTTTCATGTTAGCCGTCTTCCTTTCGATGACGGCGGCAAAAGCCCAGTACACCACGCCAAACACGGGTGTAACCTGGAGCCTCGACGACCTGGTAGCCAATTCCTCAGGTGCCTTAACCTTATCAGCAGGAATTTATACCCTATCCCAAAACCTTACAATTGCAGCCAATGATGCTATTGTAATCAATACAGATGCTACCCTGAAAATTAATGCCGATATCGGAATTCTTGTCAACGGCGATTTTACTTCCGATGCCGGTGCAATTACCATTACCGCAACAAATACCGCAACTCCATACAATGCCATAACTTTCGAAACAGGTTCTAGCGGTTATTTCAGGAACACAACCATCAGCTACGGAAAAGGAATACGTGTAGCTACTCCTGATTTTGAGATGCAGTCCTGTGTTATGTCGTATCACATGAATGGCTCAACGACAAGTTCGGCCATAAATTTCTCAACTGGTGGAAACGCATTAATCAACAATTCCAGATTCTTATTCAATTATTATCCGGCTTTTAGTTCAGGAGCCAACCAGTCTGTTGCCCCAACACTGACCAATAATTATTTGGAAGGAAACAACCAATCCAACGGAAACCGCCCGCAAATTAACATGGGACCTAGTGGTGCCGATACATTGAGAATAGTAGGTAACACTATTAAAGGCGACCGGACAAAAATCAGGACCGGAGGTATTGGAGCTTCAAATTTACTGGGAGGAGGTCAACTTAAAGTCATAATCGACAATAATATTGTTACTGACAACCGTTATGGCATCACTGTTGTAGGAGCCGCTTCATCAGGATATATCAGAGGTAATATAATTGAAGATAATAACTCCCAGAACATTCCTGCAGAAGGAGGAAGTGGTATTTCGTTAAGTGCTTCCGGGGCATCAACAATGAACATTATTGCAAGCCGTAACCAAATCCGAAGAAACCTTTGGGGTATTACGGTAATCGGGACTGCAAGAATCAATTTGGGCGACACCAATGAAGCTACTTTTAATGAAGGCGGTAACATATTCTCAGAAAATGGAAATACTGGAGCAGCCTACGCTTTGTACAACAATACTGCATTTCCTATAATGGCCAAGAACAACTGTTGGATTGAAGGTCAGACTCCTACAGAGGCACAGGTAGAAGCCGTAATCAGCCACCAGGTTGACGATAATACTTTGGGACTGGTTACCTTTACTCCTTTTGGTTGTGATGCCTTATCAAATCCTGATTTTACGGTTGTAAAACCTATCATTTATCCTAATCCGAGCAAAGGAAATATTGCCATAGATACACCCGAAAACGGAACATTAAAAATATTTTCCATCAACGGGATGTTTATCAGCAGTTTTGATCTGAATGCCGGAACAAATACTATCAAACTGGATTTACCTGCGGGAATTTATGTCACAAAAACAGAAACAAAAGACAAAAATTTCAGCAATAAGCTAGTTATTCAATAAGCAAGTTATCTCATAATTATTAAGGTAGGCCCGACCGGGCTTGCCTTTTTTTTATTAAGTTAAAAGAGGATTAACTTTAATTGGCAATTTATAAACATAAAATTGCTTTTTTATTTAAAAAATAAGCAATAAAAAAGTTAACATTAACGTTATGTAATTAAACACTTCCAGCTTATGGGAAACATCTACGCTAACTTAAAATTATGCAATCATGTCAAACCTCAACATTTTTAGCCAAAGCTGGAACGAAAACGTTTTTGAAGGAAGAAACAAAGAATATGGCGCTTACCAGCTACGCCAGGAAAATCCAAAAACTACCCTGAAAGCATTATTTTTTGGAACTTTAGCCTGTGCTTCTTTAGTGAGTATCCCTATTATTTCTAATTTGCTGACAGAAAAAGATCAGGCAATAGTTAATCCTCCAACAACAGAACTGCCTCCTGTAACCTATGTAAACCTGGGAGAAAAACCCAAAATAGAACCGGAAAAAGCAACCAATATTATACCTGAAAAATCATCAGCGAAGCAAACCAAATATGTGACTCCAATAATAACTGACAATCAGACCACCCCACAAGATGTAGCAACAATTGACCCTGCTAAAAATATCAAAACGGGCGATTCTGATAATCCCGGCGATAACATGGGGGCTGTAGCCCTTGGAAACAGCTCAATTGACGGGACAGGAACCGAACCTGCATTTGGAAATACCGGAACCGCTACAGACCCCGGAGATGGTATCTTTACAAACATAGGACTTCAGGCCAGCCCTGAATTTCCGGGCGGTATCAAAAACTTTCTGGCTTTGGTCGGAAAAAATTTCAGACTGCCAGAGATAGGAGAAAAAGCAACAATGAAAGTGTTTGTTTATTTTGTAGTCGAAAAAGACGGAACCCTGACCAATATAAAAGTGGTAAGAGACCCCGGTTACGGATTAGGAGCTGAAGCCATTCGCGTTTTAAAATCTATCAAAACAAAATGGAAACCGGGCATCCAGAACGACAAACCTGTGAGAACGGCCTACAACCTTCCTATTACCGTTGAGATAAAAAATTAAATTTAGTAGTTAGTTAACTATTTATTTCAAAAAGCCCTGCATACTGTGCGTGCAGGGTTTTTTATTGGTAAAAACCGCATCTTAATTTGCCAATATTTCTTTCACTTCATCACCAAATTTCACTAACATCACATTAACGTAATTAATAAAAACATTCGTTATCTTTGTGCTTTCAATTTAGAGTTATGGACACTGTTTTAGATAATGCTATTTTACCTACAGGAAAGCCAAAATGGCTTAAGGTAAAATTACCTATAGGCCAAAAATACACAGAACTTAGAGGATTAGTTGACAAGTACAAACTGAATACTATCTGTACGTCAGGAAGCTGTCCGAATATGGGAGAATGCTGGGGTGAAGGAACGGCAACATTTATGATTCTCGGAAACGTCTGTACGCGTTCGTGTGGTTTTTGCGGCGTAAAAACAGGCCGGCCGGAAACTGTAGATTGGGATGAACCGGAAAAAGTAGCCCGTTCTATCAAAATCATGAATATCAAGCATGCGGTTGTCACCAGTGTTGACCGCGACGATTTGAAAGACGGCGGTTCAATTATCTGGATGGAAACCGTAAAGGCCATCCGAAGAATGAATCCAAACACTACACTTGAAACTTTAATTCCAGATTTCCAGGGAATCGAAAGAAACATAGACCGAATCGTGGAAGCCAATCCTGAAGTAGTTTCACATAACATGGAAACCGTACGAAGACTAACCCGCGAAGTACGAATTCAGGCAAAATACGACCGTAGCCTTGCCGTACTTAAATATTTAAAAGAAAAAGGAATCAACAGGACAAAATCAGGCATTATGCTTGGTTTGGGCGAAACAGAAGAAGAAGTCATCCAGACCTTACACGACCTTCGCGAAGCCAATGTAGATGTTGTAACGATTGGCCAATACCTGCAGCCAAGTAAAAAACACCTGCCGGTAAAAGAATTCATCACACCAGACCAATTTGCCAAATACGAAAAGATAGGACTGGAATTAGGTTTCCGCCACGTAGAAAGCGGTGCTTTGGTAAGGTCATCTTACAAGGCCCAAAAACACATTCTTTAAATTGTAAGTTTACAGTTTGACTTTTAGAAACTGACCATACCAATGACTAAAACCAGGATTGCCATTAATGGATTTGGCAGAATCGGAAGAAATCTATTCCGCTTACTGCTTAACCACCCAACCATTGAAGTTGCGGCCATCAACGACATTGCAGACAACCGAACAATGTCACATCTCATTAAATACGATAGCATTCACGGCGTATTGCCATTTGAATGTTCTTTTGACCAGGACAATATCATTATTGACGGAAAACCCTACCCGTTTTTTCATGAAAGAAGTATTTCAAATCTGGATTGGAAATCGCTGGATATTGATGTTGTCATAGAAGCTACAGGAAAATATAAAACTTTTGAAGACATCAATCTCCATATTCTGGTTGGTGCCAAAAAAGTAATCCTGTCTGCTCCTTCAGAAACCGATAAAATCAAGACCGTAGTTTTAGGTGTTAACGAACACATACTGGACGGCACCGAAAAAATCATCTCGAATGCAAGCTGTACGACAAACAATGCAGCTCCTATGATAAAGGTCATTAATGACTTATGTGGTATTGAGCAGGCCTATATCACTACCGTACACTCTTACACAACAGACCAAAGCCTGCACGACCAGCCTCATAAAGACCTTAGAAGAGCGCGTGGCGCGGCCCAATCCATTGTCCCTACAACAACCGGAGCCGCCAAAGCACTGACAAAAATATTTCCTGAACTGGATGGTAAAATTGGAGGAAGCGGTATTCGTGTTCCTGTTCCGGATGGCTCACTAACAGACATTACCTGTTATGTGAAGCGTGAAGTCACCATCGAAGAAATCAACAAAGCGTTCCAACAGGCCTGTCAAAACCAGTTCAACGGAATCATGGCCTATACAGAAGACCCAATCGTTTCTGTAGACATTTTAGGTAACCGAAATTCCTGTTTATTTGATTCGCAACTCACCTCGGTAATTGACAAAATGGTAAAGGTTGTAGGGTGGTATGATAACGAAATCGGATATTCTTCACGCCTTGTCGATTTAATTTTATTAACAAATAAGAAATAGCTACTTTTATCCTTTATCAAGGGTTTTAGAATGAAGCATTTACCACTTTTCTTTATTCTTCTTTTTTCAACGCTGTTACCCGCACAGCATGACAAACTTATGTCTGAAAAAATCGATAGTGTTGACTATTATATTCAGCTGGCCAACTTCAACCTAAAGATAAATAATTACCAGAATGCGTTGGAAAGCTCTCAAAATGCCATTGAAGTCTCACAAAAAAAAGGGAACAAAGAACAGGAAGCAAATGCCTACACTTTTTTAGGAAGTATTTATTTCGAACTTAAAAAGTATGATGACGCTATCGAAACCTATGTGCGCAGCATCTCACTCTATAACGACCTCGAACCATCTACAGAACAGGCCTATTGCTATTATAATCTCGGGTTATGTTATATGGAAAAAGGAAAATATGGTGTAGCCGAAATTTATTTTGATAAGGCAAATGTCATTTATGAAACCATTGACATTCCGGATGCAAAAGAATTACTGAACCTTCAGAAAGGAATCCTGTACAAAGCCAAGGGCAAAACCCAGTTGGCAGCCACTATCTTTAATTCCATTATTGCAAAACCCGATAATAATGACAGTTTCAAGACCAAAGCCGAAGCCTTATATCAGATGGGCGCTATTGAATTTGAAGCCGGCCGAAATAATCTGGCCTTGAATTATCTAAGACGGGCACTGGATTTAAATGCCAAAAGCGACAACTTCGAACAGAAGTCAAAAATCCTGAAACTGATTAGCGAAACCTATGAGAAAATGATGGATATTGACAATTCGTTTATCTATCTGAAAAAACACCTGGCACTAAAAGATTCTATACTAAGGCTCAACAGTCAAAAAATTGGCGCAGAAGCTTTCGAAAAATTTAAGGAAAGCGAGCAGATGAAAACCATCAAGCAGAAAGACAAAGAAAACCGGGAGCAGAAAAAATTAATTAAGGTGTCCAAACTCACCAGCGTGTTGAGCATTGCCCTCATAACGATTCTTTCGCTTTTGAGTTTGTCACTCTACAAAAACAACATTATCCGAAACAGGACGAACAAACAGCTGCAGGAAAAAAATACGGAGCTTGAAATCGCCAAAGACAAGGCCGAAAAAGCATCACAGGCCAGAGCCGAATTCTTATCTACCGTAAGCCATGAGCTCAGAACGCCATTAAACGCCATTAACGGCATTACGCATTTGCTGATTGAAGAAAATCCGAAAAAATCCCAAATCGAATATCTGAAATCGCTTAAATTTTCAGGAAACTATCTACTGACATTCATCAATGAAATCCTGGAAATCAACAGGATTGAATCCAACAATATAGAAATTGAAAACATCTGTTTCAATCTAAGGCAGCTTTTGACAGACATCCAAAACTCATTAAAAGAGATTGCCAGCCAGAATAATATTGATTTCGGATTGGAAATAGACCCGGAAATCAACACTTCATTTTCGGGCGACCCTACAAAGCTTTCCCAGATTTTTATGAATCTGATTAACAATGCCCTCAAATTTACGGAAAACGGAACCGTTATTGTCCGTGCCAAACTTTTGGGAGAGACAGAAACCAGACAAAATATTTATTTTGAAATCGTAGATACGGGTATCGGAATACCAGCTGAAAAACAAGAGGTTATTTTCGAAAGCTTTTCGCAAGGTTCCGTTGAAATCAACAGAAAATATGGAGGAACCGGTCTTGGGCTGGCCATTGTAAAACGATTGGTTTCTTTATTGGGCGGTACCATTAAATTAGAAAGCACCATTTCCAAAGGTTCTAATTTCAATTTCAGCCTCGAACTGGAAAAGGGAATCGAAAACAAAGAATCCCTAAAACTTTTCACAAACGATTCTGATTTTGTCGATAAAAAAGTACTGCTGGTTGAAGACAATAAAATCAACCAGATGGTTACCCGGAAAATGCTGGAAAAGAAGCAAATTCAATGCGAAATCGTTGACAACGGAGAAGATGCCATAGAGGCTGTCAGAGAAAACAAATACGACCTTGTGTTAATGGACGTGCATCTTCCCGGCATAAACGGAACCATTGCCACTCAAAGTATCCGAAAATTTGACAAAAAGACGCCAATCATAGCCCTCACGGCTATTTCACTGAATGAAAACAGGGAAATGCTTCTTTCATTTGGCATGACCGATGTAATCACCAAACCTTTTAATCCGGACGTTTTTTACAGGGTTATTGCTGAGTCAATGAGCTAGACTAAATGACTATCGGGAAGCGTATACAGATAAAGTAAAATTGACTTTGATACTATCGGTTCACAGCGATTTTATTTTAATCGCTGATTTAAGAAATTCACGCTATAATTAGGTAACGATCAATTTCTATTATTAAGAACTTTGCGGCTCTGCGCCTTTGCGTGAAATAATTGCTCGCAAAGGCGCAGAGCCGCAAAGCATTAAGTCTTATCAAAGAAAAGGTTATGAAAGTAAGCCTTTTTCGGGTTTCCTTTTATTTTATATGAATTCTTTAAATCTGTCTAATCATTTTGATCTGTGGCTAAATCCACTATTCTTTGATTTCGTATAAACTACCCGATAGTCATTTAAGATTAATTTCTTGAAATCAATTCCCTGATAAGCGTTCTCACTTTTGGCTCCGCCTTTTTGGCTGCTTCAAGCACTTCGCTATGGGAAACAGAGTCGATATTATGTTCATCACCCATATCTGTAATGACAGAAATTCCAAAGCATTCCATATCCATATGACGTGCCACTATAACTTCCGGTACGGTCGACATCCCAACACAATCAGCACCTAAGATTTTTACCATTCTGTATTCTGAAAGCGTTTCAAACGTTGGCCCCTGAAGTCCGTAATAAATTCCGTCTTTTACTTCAATATTCAGCTCAATAGCAATTGCCTTGGCCTTATTGATTAAGTCTCTTGAATAAGGCTCACTCATGTTCACAAATCTTGGTCCAAATCTTTCATCGTTATGGCCTCTTAACGGATGTTCCGGCATCATGTTGATATGGTCATAAATTACTACAATATCACCAACCTTGTAAAAAGGATTCACACCTCCGGAAGCATTGGAAACAACCAATCGCTGTACGCCCAGATATTTCATCACTCGCACAGGAAAAGTCACTTCTTTCATGTCGTAACCTTCGTAAAAGTGGAAACGCCCCTGCATGGCAACTACTTTTTTACTGCCAATGGTTCCAAAAACCAAAGCCCCTTTATGGCCCTGAACGGTTGAAACAGGAAAATTAGGAATTTCACTGTAAGGCAATGTAAACTCAATCTGGATATCTTCTGTAAAACCGCCAAGTCCGGAGCCTAGTATAACCCCATATTCCGGTGAAAAATTGGTTTTTGACTTTATATAATTAACGGTTTCTTGAACTTTTTCCCACATAATTTAAAATTGTTTTATCAAAATCATCACCTCCGGATATGAAATCGCTCTTTATTGGAAGATAGAAAAGCTGGCTGTCCGGTAGTTTTCCTTTTAATCGGACAAAATCTTTTTCGGTTGTAATGATTTTTTTGTCTTGTGCTTTATTTTTTATTTCTGCAATATCTTTTTCCGTAAAATGATGATGGTCCGGAAAAGTCATGACTACATCGTTATCGCTTTGCAAATATGCGAAAAACGGTTCGGGTTTGGCTATTCCTGCCAAAAGTAATTTATCAACATCCTTTATTTCGGAAACGGCAAGCTGGCTTTCTTCGGAAAAAACAAACGTATCATAGGCTATGGTCGTAAAGCATAATTTTTGGTCCAAATCTATTTTTAATTTCCGCTTAATATCATATTGCTCCTTTGCCGAAAGATTGGGCGGACATTTTGTAACCACAATGATTCCCGCACGTTCTGCCCCACTTCTACCTTCACGCAGGTTTCCTGCCGGCAATATGAAATCATTCACATACAAATCACCATAAGCTGTGAGCAAAATATAAAATCCCGCCCTGACTTTCCGGTGCTGATAGGCATCATCCAGCAAAATGATTTCCGGCCGGGTAATTTCCAAAAGCCGTTCAATACCATTTCTCCTGTCTGCATCAACAGCCACATTAATATTGGGGAATTTTTTATAAAACTGGAAAGGCTCATCTCCTAAAAGGGCAGCATCAGAATTTTCATCGGCTAAAACAAATCCTTCTGATTTTCGTTTATAGCCCCGGCTCAAGGTAGCCACTTGATATTCCGGAGAAAGCAAACGAATTAAATATTCAATCAGAGGTGTTTTACCCGTTCCACCCACACTAAGATTGCCTACAGCAATAACAGGAAGGCCAAACGAGTAGGATTTAAATATCCCCTTGTCAAAAAGAAAATTCCTAATGCTTGTTATTAATCCGTATAGAACAGAAAAAGGAAGAAGTATTTTTCGTAGTAACATCATAGTACGAAAATATAATATTTTATCTTTGAAACATAAAGCAAATCCGAATTTAAAAGGCTTTTTACAGCCAAAGCCTTAAAACAAATCACCTCAGATTGATAAAATTTCGTTTAAAGTTATGAAAATAAAAGAAGTAATTTCCGTTATAGAAACCATGGCACCGCTGGCCTATGCTGAAGATTTTGACAATGTTGGCCTACTCGTAGGAAATCCGGAAGACGAAACCACAGGAATACTGGTCTGCCATGATGCCTTAGAAAATGTGATTGACGAAGCCATTTCAAAAAAGTGCAATATGGTTGTTTGCTTCCATCCTATTTTATTTTCGGGGCTAAAGAAAATTACGGGCAAAAATTATGTAGAACGCGCGGTATTGAAAGCCATCAAAAATGATATTGCAATTTATGCCGTACACACTGCTTTAGACAACCATCAAAACGGGGTAAACAAAATTTTTTGTGATGCTTTAGGGCTGCAGAATGCCAAAATTCTGGTTCCAAAGGAAAACTTCATCCAAAAATTAGTTACTTATACGATTCCTGAAAACCATCAAAAATTGCGAAATGCTTTATTCGATGCCGGAGCCGGAAGCATTGGAAATTATGAAAACTGCAGTTTCAATACGCAGGGAATTGGCAGCTACCAGGGCAACGAAAACAGCAACCCTGAAATTGGAGAACGTGGTGAATTTGTGGAAAATACCGAAATAAAAATAGAAGTCACTTTTGAAAAACACCTGCAAAGTAAAATTCTGAAAGCCTTGTTTTCCAACCATGTCTATGAAGAGGTTGCCTATGAAATCTACGACCTGAAAAACAGCCACCAAAACATAGGCCTGGGAATGATTGGCGAATTGGAAACTGAAATGCCGGAAAAAGATTTCCTGCTGTTCGTAAAAAACAAAATGAAAGCGGACGGAATCCGACATTCGGAATATTTGGGAAAACCAATTAAAAAAGTGGCAGTACTTGGTGGTTCGGGAAGTTTCGCCATTAAAAAGGCCATACAGGCCGGTGCCGATGCATTTTTGACTGCCGATTTGAAATACCACCAGTTCTATGAAGCTGAAAACCAACTACTTTTAGCCGACATCGGGCATTATGAAAGCGAACGCTATACAAAAAATTATATAGTTGATTATCTTACGAAAAAAATTCCTAATTTTGCAATCATTTTATCAGAAGAAAATACAAATCCAGTTAAGTACTTATAAAATATGGCGACTACAAAAGAATTGAGTGTTGAAGACAAGTTAAGAGCGATTTATGACCTACAGCTAATCGACTCAAGAATTGACGAAATCAGAAATGTTAGAGGTGAATTGCCTTTAGAAGTAGAAGATTTAGAAGATGAAGTGGCTGGCTTGAGCACACGTCTTGACAAATTAAAAAATGACCTGGAAGTTATCGAAGAGCAGATAAAAGGAAAAAAGAATGCTATCGACGAGCATAAGGAAGCCATCAAAAAATACACAAAACAACAAGAAACCGTTCGCAATAACAGAGAATTCAACTCTTTGACTAAAGAGGTAGAATTCCAGGAGCTTGAAATTCAATTGGCTGAAAAGCAAATCAAGGAAATGAAAGCTTCTATTGAGCACAAAAAGCAGGTAATTGCTGATTCTAAAGAAAAATTAGAAGCAAAATCGGCTCACCTAAAACACAAAAAATCAGAATTGGAAGCTATCATGTCTGAAACAGAAAAAGAAGAAATCTTCCTTACTGAAAAATCAGCTGAATATGAAGCTTTAATCGAAGAAAGATTATTGCAGGCTTACAAGAGAATCAGAGGAAGCGTTCGCAACGGATTGGCAGTAGTTTCAATCGAAAGAGGTGCTTCTGCAGGTTCTTTCTTCACGATTCCACCACAAACTCAAATGGAAATTGCTTCCCGTAAAAAAGTAATTACAGATGAGCATTCAGGAAGAATCCTGGTTGATGCAGCCTTAGCTGATGAAGAAAAAGAGAAAATGGAGAAATTATTTTCACAATTCTAGATATATTTAGTCCCGATAATCATCGGGACTTTTTTTATGAAAAAGATAAGCAATTTTCTTCTCGCCAAATCTGTAGGATTGTATATCAACCTGCTCAGTTACGTATTTCCAAAGAAAGCGTCACAACTGGCCTATAAGTTTTTTAGCGAGCCAAGAACAGGAAAGCTTTTCTCAAATCAGATGCCGGATGTACTGAAAAATGCCAAAACAGAAATCCTAAACCTTCACGAACACCAATTCCCGGTATATATTTGGGAAGGTAATGACACCTATGTATTACTTGTGCACGGATGGGAGAGCAATGCTTCGCGTTGGGAAAACTTTCTCCCTTATTTGAAAGAAAGCGGCAGCACAATTATTGCCCTGGATGCGCCGGCTCACGGCTTGTCATCAGGAAGAGAATTTAATGTGCCCCGATATGCCGAGTTTGTAAACGTAGTGGTTGAAAAATACAAACCGCAATTTTTAGTAGGACATTCCATGGGTGGGGCCACTTCCCTATATTACCAACACCTTTACCAGAATAAGGCCGTAGAAAAATTAGTTTTATTGGGCGCTCCTTCTGATTTACAGACTTTGGTTTTAAATTATGCAAAATTGCTGAGCCTGAATCTAAAAGCCATCAGCATGATTGAGAACCATTTTATGGAACATTTCAAAATCAAAATTGAAGAATTTTCCGGAAAGGTATTTGGCTCGAAAATTAAAATAAAAGGGCTCATAGCCCATGATATTGATGATGATGTGGTTTCCTTTGAAGAAGCTAAAAAAATAGTAAGTTCCTGGAAAGAAGCCGTCTTTATAGAAACCAAAGGCCTGGGACATAGCATGCATGATGACATGCTGTATCAGAAGATATGCTCTTTTCTGTTTGAAAAAGACAATTATAGGGATAAAAAAAGAGCATCTTAGTGATGCTCTTTTTTTATTTCTTTACTATTTTTTTAGTCTGCGTTTTGTTTCCATCAGTAACTTTCACAAAATACAGTCCCTGTGAAAATGAACTCAGGTCAATTGTATTTTCCTCAGCTATTGCTCCTTTATGAACAAACTGCCCCAAAGAATTGCTGATTTCAACTTTTGCATTTGCTGACAGGTCTTTTGTTTTGATAGTCAATCTGTCCTGAACCGGGTTAGGATAGGCTATAAATTCCAGTCCCGTCCATTTTTCCCTGCTTAAAAACTCATCCTGAATATAAAGGATGGCTGCCTCCATATCCGGAAACTGGCCAATATTTCCTGTAGTTGCTGTTCCTTGTGGCAAACCGGTATTTTTAAGGAGATTCCTCATCTGTACAGAAGTCATATAATTTCCGGTAAGACTATGATAATAGGATTGCAAGACAATGGCACAAGAAGCCACAATAGGCGTTGCCGAACTCGTTCCTGAAAAATTGGTATAATATTGATTGAAATCACCTCCTATTTGCTGTGCATCACCATAACCCGATGAAAAAACACCCGTTCCCCAGCCTTGTACATCTACCCTGTCACCATAAGTACTAAAAGAAAGCTTATTGTGATTTATTGTATTATCTCCGGCTCCAACAATAATGGCTCCGCTATTGCCTCTGTTTCTATAGCTTTGATAAACCGCATCATCCAGATTTTCCGCACCATTGCCTGCAGCAGCTACGATTACCATTCCGGCATCGGTTGCTGCTTTGGTCAAATCCCAAATTGTACCAGTATATTCTGCCGGTCCATAATTTCCCTGGGCACCTGTTGCCTGCATCTCATAAATCAAAACATCGCCTGCTGTAGAATTCGCTATAGCCTGTGTAACGGCATTAACACGATTATATCCGGATTGCTGCCATTCCGGAGCAAGCATCATTTCTGCAGCTCCATAAGCCATCCCTGAAATGCCATAAGCGCCTTTATCTCCATATACGATACCAAAAACTGCCGTTCCGTGTTCCGTGAAACTTACACTGGCACTAGCAGAAATTGTCATTCCCGGTGCTATCGAAACATTTCTTTCATTTAAATCTTCATGGCTGGCATTAAAACCATATTCTACATCACGTACTCTTATTCCTGCTCCCGTAAGATTCAATCCCCAGGCATAGGTCATGTTTACACCGGGATTGGGCCTGATATAGGTTTGGTTTACCTCAAAATTTGGCGTTGTCGGGGCAATATCGTAAGGTGGTTGTACAGGCTCTAAAGAATTTAATGAACAATATTCCACTTCCTGAAGTCCTTCCAGTTTTTTTGCCAGTTCCAATAGCCTTTCGTTGGTAGGATTGTCAATTCTTACTTTAAGTATGTTGCGCAATTTTGCTACAGAATTTCCCTTTCCGGTAAGTTCAATTGCCTTTTGCTCCATTTCTTCAAGCTTTTCGTCAGAAATCAATATTCCTTTTTCCAAAACAATATTATATTCTTCCTGCAATGTCTTAAAGTCCGGTATTTTTTCAAGAGCCACAGCCTGGTAAGCCTCTCCTTCAAAATGCAACGTTGGTTGAAAAGAAACATACAATTCGTGAGATGCACTTCCTTTTTCCAAAACAAAACTGCCTTTCCTGTCCTGCCCGAAGGAAACGGATAGCGAAAACAAGGCACAACTTATAACAAGAGTAATTTTTTTCAAAATAATTGGGCTTTAGTTATTATGCATAAAAATCTGATGCAAGATATATATTTTTCAGACACACTAACTTGGCACTTATTAATATTTATCTGTTTCAAAGCAACTTATATAAATAATCAGGATGTTTTCCTAAAAAGCAAATTAACCCTACCTTTGCATTATGGAAGAAAATATCAAGCGTCTCAATAAATTTATTGGCGAAACAGGCTATTGTTCACGCCGTGAGGCAGACAAACTTATCGAAGAAGGCCGTGTAACCGTTAATGGCTCTGTAGCCGAAATGGGCACAAAAGTTTCCCAAAATGATGAAGTGCGTATTGACGGAAGGCTGATTGTTGAAAAAAAGGAAAAGCCAATTTATCTTGCTTTCAACAAACCGGTGGGAATTGAGTGTACAACCAATCAGGAAGTCAGGAATAATATAGTTGACTATATTAATTATCCTACTCGTATTTTCCCTATCGGACGTTTGGACAAAGCCAGTGAAGGTTTGATTTTTATGACAAACGACGGCGATATTGTCAACAAAATTCTGCGGGCACGTAATAATCACGAGAAAGAATATATCGTAACCGTTAACAGACCGATTACAGACCGGTTCATTGAAAGAATGAGCAATGGGGTTCCTATTTTAGATACTGTAACCCGGAAATGTAAGGTTGAGCAGGTTAGCAAATATATTTTCAAGATAATCCTTACCCAGGGACTGAACCGCCAGATTCGCAGAATGTGTGAGTATTTGGGTTATGAAGTTACTGCACTGAAGCGTATCCGTATTATCAATATTTCATTAGATGTTCCGGTTGGCAGATACAGGGAACTGACAGACAAGGAAATAAAAGATATGAACCAACTGATTGAACCTTCAAGTAAAACAGAAGAAGCAAGCCTTCCAAAACCAGAACCGAGGCAACCTCAGCAAAGAGTTATCCGAAAAATTCCACCAAGAAATAAGGACAATAGAAATTTCAGAAAAGACAGATAAAAAATAAACCCAAGACGAAAGCCTTGGGTTTATTTTTTTCTTATTTAATCTCTCAAAAGTTTCTGTTCTCTTGCCAGAAGCGTATTTTTAAGCAGCATGGCAATAGTCATTGGACCAACTCCACCGGGAACAGGCGTAATAAAGGATGCCTTTTTGCTTACAAATTCAAAATCCACATCTCCGGTAATTCGGTATCCTTTTTCACTATCATCGTTAACACGTGTAATTCCCACATCAATTACCACAGCATCATCCTTCACCATTTCTGCTTTCAGGTAGTTTGGCACTCCCAAAGCTGTAATGATAATATCTGCCTGAGTAGTGATTTGGGCAATATTTTTAGTGTAGCTATGGGTTAAAGTAACCGTGGAATTTCCGGGAAAACCTTTGCGTCCCATCAAAATACTCATTGGTCTGCCAACGATATGGCTTCTTCCAATAACTACGGTGTGTTTTCCTTTCGTTTCTACACCATATCTTTCCAACAATTCCAAAATTCCAAATGGCGTAGCAGGAATAAAAGTACTCATATCCAAAGCCATTTTCCCGAAGTTTTCCGGATGAAACCCGTCAACATCTTTTTTAGGGTCAATTGCCATCAATACTTTTTGCGTATCAATCTGGTCTGGCAAAGGCAATTGTACAATGAATCCATCGATATTGTCATCTTCATTCAATTGCTGGATTTTTTTTAGAAGTTCTGTTTCAGAAGTAGTACTTGGCATTTTTACCAGGGTCGATTCAAAACCTACTCTTTCGCAGGCTTTTACTTTACTTCCCACATAAGTAAGACTGGCACCGTCATTACCCACAATTACGGCAGCAAGATGGGGCACTTTTTCGCCCTTTTCTTTCATTTTCTGCACTTCGGCAGTAATTTCATTCTTGATGTCATCCGAAACTTTTTTTCCGTCTAGTAGTTGCATTCTCTTTTAGTTAGTGTTGTTTATAAAAATTTTTAGGGCTTAAAATTTCAGCCCGAAACTTTAAGCCCTAATGTATGTTTTAGTTATCTCATTCCTTTCATTCCCCCCATCATTCTCATGAGGTTTTTGCCGCCACCGCCTTGCATCATTTTCATCATTTTGCTCATCTGGTCAAACTGTTTCATCAGCTGGTTGACTTGCTGGATATCCGTTCCGGAACCTTTTGCTATACGGTTTTTTCTTTTCAGGTCGATAATTGCCGGTTTGCTTCTTTCGCCCGGTGTCATGGAATGAATGATAGCTTCAATATGTTTGAAGGCATCGTCTTCAATTTCCACATCTTTTAATGCTTTACCGGCACCCGGAATCATTCCAACAAGGTCTTTCATGTTACCCATTTTTTTGACCTGTTGTATCTGAGTCAGGAAATCATCAAAACCAAATTCGTTTTTGGCAATTTTCTTTTGCAGTTTTCTTGCTTCTTCTTCATCAAACTGTTCCTGAGCTCTTTCTACCAAAGACACAACGTCTCCCATTCCCAGGATTCTCTCTGCCATACGGTTAGGATAGAAAACATCAATAGCATCCATCTTTTCACCCGTACCAATAAACTTAATTGGCTTGTTGACAACAGATTTGATAGAAATTGCAGCTCCACCACGCGTATCACCGTCCAGTTTCGTCAGGATAACCCCGTCAAAATTCAACCTGTCATTAAATGCTTTTGCTGTATTCACTGCATCCTGTCCGGTCATCGAATCTACAACAAACAGAGTTTCCTGTGGTTGGATTGCCTTATGAACGTTTGCAATCTCGGTCATCATTTCTTCATCAACCGCCAAACGACCAGCCGTATCGACAATAACTACATTAAAGCCATTTGATTTCGCATGTTTGATAGCATTTTGTGCAATTTCAACAGGATTTTTATTTTCCGGCTCAGAATATACTTCTACACCAATCTGCTCACCTACTACGTGCAACTGGTTTATCGCCGCAGGACGGTAAATATCACAGGCAACCAATAGCGGTTTTTTATTCTTTTTCGTTTTAAGATAATTCGCCAGTTTTCCGGAGAAAGTTGTTTTTCCGGAACCTTGAAGTCCTGACATTAAAATCACCGTTGGATTGCCTGAAAGATTAACTCCCGCTGCATCGCCTCCCATCAATTCAGTCAATTCATCCTTAACCAACTTTACTAAAAGTTGTCCCGGCTGCAAGGTTGTCAAAACGTCCTGACCGATTGCTTTTTCTTTTACTTTGGTTGTAAATTCTTTTGCAATCTTAAAATTGACATCGGCATCAAGCAAAGCACGGCGCACTTCTTTAAGAGTGTCTGCCACGTTAACTTCCGTGATTTTTCCATGTCCTTTTAATATATGGAACGCTTTATCTAACTTATCGCTTAAATTATCAAACATAATGATTTTCTTTATTGAAGGTGCAAAGATAAGAGAAAGACGGTAAGTATCAAAGAGACAGCAAAGCAATCGTAAATAAAAAAAACCAGACATCGCTGCCTGGTTTCCCGTCTTAACTAAACTACTAATTATCTAAACAATTATTATTATCGCCTTCTAATTGGAAAAGCGTTGTGACCTGTTGTGGCGTCAATGCTTTTCTGTAAACTCTCAAATCATCCACAAAACCTTGAAAATCTTTTCCTATATAATAATCAAAAGCCTGTGTATTACTGAATAGATCTGAACCCTGATCCGAATTTCTTAGGATTCCATCTCTATAAATCTTCACATTATCTACATTTCCAGCAGCGGCGCGCTCAACTGTTATAACTACATGATGCCAATTTGTAGTATCATACCGCAAGTTAGGATCCATAAGCCAGGAATCATCCCAAACACCAAGTGTATTACCGTAGAACAAAGGTGCATTTCCGTCATATATCGCTACTCCAAATCGTGGTTGGAGATGACTCGATGTACCATTCGATTTTTCAAATATTCGCTCTAAATCACCCTCCTCTGTATTCTGCATTCTGAACCAAACACTAACTGTTAATGAATTTCCAACTTGTATATTGCGGGCCGCAGTCGTATTAAGCCTAAGGAAGTTGGTACGGGTAAATGAAATTGCGCTATTTGCATTCCCATTTCTGTCTGTCACAAATGTTGGAGCAGCAGCAGGAACAGCATAGTCTCCACTAACCAAATCACGAACTTCATTTGCAAAAGGCATATAAATTATCAGGTCGTTGGTTAATATATTCGGATTCGGGCATTGGTTATTGATACAGTCCTGAATAGCACCTGTCATTTCTATATTGTTTCGGATGGTAACCTGATTGCCTTCCCTGTTTGTTATGGTAATTGGATAATCGACTGCATAAAATTCAGTAGCGTTCAAATTGAATAACAGTAGAAAAAACTCCATATCATTACGAATGGTATAAGTATGCGCCAATTGGTAATTACTGTTGTACCCAAAAACACGTATTGGGTAATGAATGGAAACACATGAAATATTCCTCTGTTCCGGTTCAGGCTCCTGGCACGCGTCTTTTAATGCATCGAATTGTGTCTGATTTTGAACAACTACTTCGCTGTAATCCGGATAAATAATTGTAATCGGGAATACAAAATCCACATAATCCTGGTCGGTGTCTGTCACTTCAAAAATATCGTTTACCAAATGGTAATCATTTTCTGTATTGATAGTAACCGACTGGCTGTTCACAATCAAATTGACCGGTAATTTTATGCTAAAACAACTTGTACTGTCAATGACATTATCATCTGCCGTTGCATTCATCGACACTCTTTTCATCAGGCCTGTCAATGGTGCTGTCTTACTTAAAGTCTCTTCATTCTGGCGTGTTTCGTTCTCTTCATCCTGACAGGAAATGGCAAAAACGGCAATACAGCTCAACACTAAAATCGATTGTAAAACTTTTTTCATATTCATAATTATTTGGTTTATGGTTTTGCTATAAAACAAGCAATACCAAAAATACCCTACCCGGGCAAACCACTTTTTTTAATTAAAGCCTATATTTGGAAAACTTAAAAAAATAATGAGATATAAAGGTAGGGTTTTTATCATCTTAACTGTTATACGTCAGGAACTGTCTTTAACTGTATGGAAGAAATAAAAAAAATCGGGAGCATCTGCGAAGAAATTGTCTTTTCGGATTTCTTTCGTTCCCATGCAAAAACCTTACGGAATTATCTGTTGTATAAGTTTGGCAATGAAGAACAGGCTAATGATATGTGCCAGGAGGCTTTTGTAAAACTTTGGGAAAACTGCGCCAACGTGCCTGTAGGCAAAGCAAGATCATTTCTGTATACGGTTGCCAATAATGCAACCTTAAACCAGATTGCACATCAAAAGGTAGTTTTGAATTATGTAAAAAAAGAAAGTTCTTCACAGCATACTAACGAAAGTCCCGAATTTATTTTAGAAGAAGAACAGTTCAAAAAGAAATTAGAACGCGCTATCCAAAACCTAAGTGAAAGCCAAAGAACGGCTTTTCTTTTGAATAGGATTGATGGCAAAAAATACAGTGAAATTGCAATTCTGCTCGACATCAGTGTCAAGGCTGTGGAAAAAAGAATACATGGAGCCCTGGTTTCTTTGCGACAGGAAATTGAAAATATAAAGTAGGGTTTTCCCGCAGTTGTCTGTTTTTTAATAAAAAAAGCAATGGAAAATAATGTTGATTTAGCAAAGTGGCTGGCCGGAGAAATGACAGGAAGTGAATTGGAGGCTTTTGAAAAATCGCCTGAATTTGCTACCTATCAAAAAATTAAAAACTATTCGGGTAGTATGGAAGCTCCAGCTTTTGATACTGACGAATCGTATCAAAACGTTATAAAACAAGTAAAAAAGGAACCGGTACGAAAGCAAAACTACTGGTTTATAAAACTAGTCGCTGCTACTCTTGTAATCAGCCTGGGAACAGTGTTCTATTCAAAAAACAAGACCACTACCCAATATGCAGAAGCCGGGCAGAAAACAACTTTTTCTCTTCCTGACCAATCAGAAATCGTACTGAATTCTGATTCAAAAATCCAATATAAAAAATGGAAATGGAAAACCAACAGAAGTTTGAAGCTTGAAGGTGAAGCTTTTTTTAAAGTTGCCAAAGGCGAAACGTTTGACGTGAATACCAGCCTTGGAAAAGTAACGGTTGTAGGCACACAATTCAATGTCAAATCCCGAAACCGGAATTTTGAAGTGGAATGTTATGAAGGAAAAGTAAAAGTTGCCTTTGAAAATAAGAACTTCCTGTTAGAAAAAGGAAACCGCATTACGGTACGAAATGGAAACATAACCGCTACAGTGCCGCTGAATACAGAAAAACCAAGCTGGCTTTTGAACGAAATAAAATTCAGCCAAAACAACTTAAAAGAAGTCATGGACGAAATTCAACGCCAGTACGGTATTGAAATTGAATATCCTCAAATTCATTCGGGTCAGTATTTTACCGGGACAGTTCCGGCAGACAATATTGATACGGCCATGAAAATTATAGGCAAGGTGTATCATTTGAATTATATAAAAGCATCTGACAAAAAGATTATTTTGAAGAAAGAATGAGGAAAATAACCTCGCGATTATTGTTGTTTTTGGTGTTATTTTTCGCGGGCCAATCGATGCTGGCTCAAGAAGAAAGCCCTGTTGTACCCTTAAAAGAAATTCTTGCCAACTTATCCAAACAGTATAAAATCCAGTTTAATTTTCTTGAAGAAGAAGTAAAATATATTTCGGTCATACCGCCTTCACCTGAATTGAGCTTGTCTGAAAAACTGCACTATTTAAGCAACCGGACGGCATTGACTTTTGAAAACATAAACAATCGCTATATTGTTATTACTTCACAAAAGCAGGCAATTACTATAATTGACTCAGTTAAAGGTATTCCTATTCCTCTTGAAGAAACGGTTATTGAAAAATACCTGACCAAAGGCATTGCCAAAACCGCAGAAGGAAATCTGGTCATAAAACCTAAAAAATTCGGGATACTTCCAGGGCTGACGGAAGCAGATGTATTGCAGACCATGCAACAGGTTCCGGGAATTTACAGCGCTGACGAAACGGTTTCCAACATCAATGTGAGGAGTGGCACCCACGACCAGAACCTGTTTTTATGGAATGGAATCCGGATGTTCCAGACCGGACATTTTTTTGGGTTGATTTCTGCCTTTAATCCGTCACTTCCACAAAAAATAACCATTTCAAAGAATGGCACTTCTGCCTTTTATGGAGAAAGTGTTTCCAGCACTATTGCTATATCTTCTTTTCCTGAACCTATTGAAAATACGGCTTCCAGCATCAGCACTAACCTCATTGCGGCACAGTTCAATTCTAATATAAAAATTTCCGACAATTCCAGCTTTCAAATTTCCGGCAGGCGTTCCTTTACGGATTGGGTCAATTCTCCAACCTATCAGAACTTATATAATCGCGTTTTCCAAAATACTATCGTAACCAATATTGAAAACAATGAAATCTCTGATTATCACACAGACGAGAAATTTTACTTTTATGATTTTACCGCCCAATACCAGCAAAAAATAGGCTCCAAGTCTGAAGCCACGGCCGCATTTATAGGAATCAACAATTCACTGGACCTTGACCAGAACATGATTTCCGAAGGAATCCAAAAATCCCGGAACAGTGATTTGAGTCAGCAAAATTTTGGAGGTATGTTAGCACTAAAAACAGTCTGGAATGATAATATTTCCAGTAAAATTAGCGGCTATCTTTCCTATTACAATCTCAATTCAAAGAATGAAGCCGTAGAAAATAACCAAACGCTGGTTCAGCAAAATACGGTTATCGATATGGGATTCCGATTGGAAAACAGACACATCCTGAATCCAAACATGGTTTTAAATACAGGCTACCAATACAACGAAACCGGAATCAGGAATTTCGAAGACATTGATAATCCGGGATTTTCCAAAAGCATTAAAGAAGTCTTACGTTCCCATTCTTTAATTTCTGAAGCCGAAATGCATTATCTCGACGGACATCTTTTTATAAAGCCGGGCTTCCGATTTAATTATATTGAAGAATTAGAAAAATATATTTTTGAACCGCGCCTGCAATTCAATTACAGACTCACACAGGAAATAAGCATAGAAGTTCTGGGTGAACTAAAAAGCCAGACCGCCTCACAGGTTATTGACCAGCAGCAAGACTTTCTTGGTATTGAAAAAAGACGTTGGGTTTTGGCTGACGACCGCTCTATCCCGATACAAAAAAGCAGGCAGGCTTCTGTCGGGTTTACCTACAACACATCAGATTGGCTGATTTCTTTAGATAATTTCTACAAAAAAGTAACCGGAATTACAACACCAAGCCAGGCATTCCAGAATCAATTGGAATTTATAAAACTCAATGGCGATTATACGGTATTGGGTTCCGAATTTCTGATACAGAAAAACTTTGACCGATTTTATTCCTGGATTAGCTATAACCTGAGCAGCAGCGAATACAATTTCGGGACACTCCTACCTTCTCAATTCAGCAACAATTTCCAGATAATCCACAATATCAATTGGGCAGTGATTTATGATTGGAACAATCTTAAGGTAGCTTTAGGTACTAAATGGCATTCCGGAAGACCGGAAACCACTCCGGCAACAAATCTCCTGGATTTGAGTAATCCGGCAAAACCTGAAATCTATTATAACTTCCCAAACAATAAAAACTTAAGCGATTATTTTCAGGTAAATTTTTCTGCTGCTTATTGCTGGAAGTGGAATTCAAAAAACCAACTGGAACTAGGCATATCAGTTCTTAACCTATTGAACAAAAAAAATACGATTAGCCGTTATTATAGGGTGAATGATAATAATGCTATAGAAAGCTTCAATACCTATTCATTGGAAAGAACACCTAATATTGCTTTGAAATTTAATTTTTAAAGTCAAAAAAAGCCGGTCTTTTCAGACCGGCTTTTTGTTATTCTACATTTTTTTCAAAAGTCAGGTAATCCGTTCCACTACCACCGCCACTCACGTCAACAAGCCTGATTTTTGTTGGGGTTGTTTCCAGAATATCCCAATCATCGCTTAAATCTGCAAAAGTAGCCGGTGCAGTAAAGGAAATATTAAAGTCGATGTCATTTGCTGAATCATCGTCACGTGTTACACTCCATACACCCTGATAATTATTGGTACCATTGTTAGCTATGAGAATATCACCAGCTCCAAAAGTAAAATTATAGTTTGTAAAATTATCGGTTTTAATAGTCCCGCTATCTATATAACTGGTAATTCTCCAGCTACCTGAACGGGCAATATTGGTAACCTGTTGAATTGTTGCATTTGTCGACGATGAATTACTGTCATCATCCGAGCTACAAGCTGTTGTAAAAAACAGTGTCATAGCAAATACTCCAAAAATTAGCTTCTTTTTCATAGTTGGTCGCTTTTATAGTTAAAATAATATTCTATTAACAATAATAACGAATTTATCCGTTTATTTATTACAAATAAATCTTAAAATAATACAAAAAAATACTAAAACTGGAAATAGATAAAAGGCTGCGGGCCTGCTGTTGCAGTAGCATAGACTATCCAATAGACGAAGCCTAATATCAAGGCTTTACCAACCAGCGGAGTTTTGTCAAAAGCCAGCTTCATGTTTCTGGTAATGCCTTCCGGAAGGAAATGCCAGACATAACCTATCAGCATCAAAAGAAATACATTTTTATAGCCCTGAATGATAATCTGCCATTGTTTTGGGTCAAAAGTAAGCTGCCCAATATTATTGATTACCTGTAAGGCCGTGTCAAAGTCTTTCGCTCTGAAAAACAGCCAACAGAAAACCACAAAATGAAACGTTAGCAAAACAGAGAAAAATCTCCAGATATAGCTGAAAGCATTCTTTTCACCATCTTTTTTGGATGGGAAGAATTCCAAAAAGATTTTGTGTACTGCCAAAGCAATTCCGTGCAAGGCGCCCCAAATAATAAAACGCAAACTGGCTCCATGCCATAATCCTCCCAACAGCATTGTGGTGAGCAGGTTGACATTGGTAAACATAGTTCTTTCCCTGTCTTTTGAAAGGATAAAGGTAAGGCTGAAAAGCACCAGGGAGGAAACGGCAATAATCAGCGGAATATGGCTGATTGTAGAATAACTGATTCCCCAAACCACCAATCCGAAGAAAAACAGTGCCGGAAAAAGGAATCCCGCAAAAGAACCATTACGGTTTCCACCAATCGATATGTATAGAAAATCTTTTAGCCAGGTAGAAAGCGAAATATGCCATCTTCTCCAGAATTCAGTTATAGAAGCTGATTTATACGGAGTCCTGAAGTTCGTAGGTAATTTGAATCCAAGCAATAGTGCTACACCAATCGCCATATCTGAATATCCGGAAAAATCACAGTAAATCTGAATCGCATAGCCATAGGAAGCCATCAGGTTTTCAAACGCCGTATAGCTGGTTGGTGCGTCAAAAACACGGTCGACAAAGTTGACGGAGATATAATCCGAAATGACCGTTTTTTTAATAAGTCCTCCAATCAAAAGAAATAAAGCCGCATTGACATCTTCTTTGGTAAGATTCAGTTTTTGGTAAATCTGCGGTAAGAAATCTTTGGCTCGGACAATTGGACCCGCGACCAATTGCGGGAAAAACGACACAAAGAACAGGTATTCAATATAATTATTGGTAGGAACAATTTCCTTTCTGTAAATCTCAATAATATAACTTATCGATTGGAAAGTATAGAATGAAATACCAACAGGCAACAGTATGTCATGGAATGCGAAATGGCCATTAAACATATCATTATAAGTACCTATCAGGAAATTGGTATATTTAAAATAACCTAAAAGTCCTAAGTTCAGGATGACGCTGAGCCAGATATAGAATTTACGCCAGCCTTCCCTGTTCTCCCGATAAATGACGCCGCTGAGATTATAATCGACAACGGAGGACAAAATCAGCAAAAGAAAATAAATCCCGCTTGACTTGTAATAAAAGAAAAGCGAAAACAGAATGACATATACCAATCTTAAATAAAAGGTCTTACGCAGAAAAGCATAAACCAGATAAAAAATCAGGAACATTCCTAAAAACAATCCCGTATTAAAAAGCAAAGGCTCTTTCGGATTGTATATAAACCAGCCTTTCACCTGCTCTAAAGTGATTGCTCCAAAGGTTTGAATAAACCAGTCATTTATGCTGTTGATCGTCATTAATTCTCTGTACCTGATTTAAAATTATTGTATGCTTTTAGAAATGCTTCCGACAAAAGATTTCCTTGTTTTTCATAACCTGCTTTGGAATAGTGAACTCTGTCTCCCGACATGAGTCCTCTTGCCGCATTACGCTCCACTCCATACAAGCCCCCAAACTGGGAATACAAATCCCAAACGGCAAAGCCTTTTTCTTCTGCCGATTTCAGTATATTTTCTGAATAATCGGCTGCAAATGTATTTGGAAATTTCCTTTTAAACAAGGAAGGCGGTGGTGTCGACACCAATACGGAAGCGTTTATATTTTGAGCCTTTAAATTCTCCAGAAACAGGTTGAGCTGTACCATATATTCTGAAGAAACGGTCTTGTCGAAAGTTTCATTTGTTCCTAAGGAAAGGACAATCATGTCCGGCTGCAATGCTTTCAGTTGTTCGAAAAACAGCGGATATTTGTTGTAATCTGAGAATTTTGCTCCGTTAACTCCAATACTGCTATAAATAACACCCGGATTATTATTTTCCAACACCAGTCCGTTCAATGCAAATTCTGAAGCCTGAGGTTCAGGAATAAGATAAATCTTGCTTAAAGGAGTGTCACTTGTATAATAATGCGTTAACTGATTGGACTGTATATCCAAAGGAATAAATTCCGACCTTGAAATGGATTTTTGCTGCATTTCATTGGTAGGAATCCTGAGCGTCTTTCCGGCGCGGATATTATTCGACTTTAGATTATTTGCTTTTTTTAATTGGGCAACCGAAATACCATATTTTTCAGCAATAATAGAAACAGCTTCCCCTTTTTTAATCTTATGCGTAATCTTTTTAGGAACGCTCGATTCCATTACGATTGTTTTTGATGCCGTAGCAACATCAAACATATCCTTATTTTTAGGAGTAATTATCTTAATAGTATTGAAACCGTAGGAACTGTCCTTTACATTGATTTCAATGGCAAAATCCTTTGCCTTTGTCCAAAGTCCGATTCCGCTCAGACCAACAGGATGTCCTATTGCGGGATAAATATTCCGATAGCTTTCCCATGTTCTGTTTGATGAAAATCTTTCGTTATAAGACCCGTTTGTTTTGGCCAGACTGTACGGAAAAATAAATCCTCTCCCGCCGTTTCCAAATTCGCCCTGCAGTTTTTTCCGGATAACATTCGTCATCAAATCGGCCTGTATATGGGAATCACCGATATGAACAATATTGATTTTTCCTGTTTTTTGCTGCTGATTAAGGATTAGCTTTTCAAAAAATGGCTTCAATGCCTTGGTATTGTGAAAATGATTGTCGGGAATAACGATAGTTTCTGTCGTATCAATTGCTGCAACAGTATCAATTTCTACAAATATAGAATCTGTTACCTGCGCACGCATACCAACCACAGCCAATAAAAACCACAGGCTTAAAAATAATTTTAGCTTATGCATTGACGCTGTCCTTTTTAATTCCTGTTGAATCCGGAGATTTTTTTGCAGCCGGCTTTCTCTTTTGTCTTAAAGCCTTGTACTTTTCATATCCCTGATTCAGCTGTTCGTACAACAATCCTGCAATCTTTTTAGCTCCCCTGTGATTGAAGTGGGTATAATCCTTATTTGCCTTTACCGGTTCTTCTTCTACCCATTTTACCATAGAACCGTCACCACCCATTAAGGTATACAGATTCACAAATCCGGATTGGGTTTTCAAAGCATATCTCTTTTGGGCAACAGTCAACGGAACCACAGCCGAATCTGTTTTCATTTCCAGGTCGTATTTTGTTCCCTTATCTGCTGTCGAAACAATCAGTATGGCAACTCCCGGAAAGCATTCTTTCAGGTGATTTACGGTTTTGGTCATGCTTCTGTCATACCAGGTATAATCTTTCGTTCCGTAGTTCAATACGTTTGTTCCGTAGTGCAATACAATCAGGTCATAACCCAACTTGTTGTTAAATGCCTGCATTACCGCCGGATTAAATGTTGAAATAGGCAATCCGGAATTACCTCTCTGCGAGAAGTTATCGACATGCACACCTTTTCCGTCATCAAAATTGAAACCGAAGATTGGAATAGAATCGGCCTTTATAAAATCGGCCTTAAATCCTTTTATGCTGTTGGAAGAAACCTTTAGGGTATTCACCAGATTATTTGGCGTCAGGCTTTTTACAATGGTATCTTTTCCAATAATTACGTTGACTTTTCCGTTAAGATTAGACGATTTGCCATAGAAAAGCGTTGGATTGTCAAGCATGGTTGCAAATCTTGTCGTATTGGCTTTGAAGCGTACCCATTCGATATGAGCCGTGTCGTTGGCAAAAAACACATGACCGTTCACTCCAAACGGACTTCTCGGTTTTTTGACATTCAAATAGGACTGGGTTTTCCAGTTTCCGGAATATTGGTGCGTGATGGAACCTCTTGAAGCTGCCGATTCAGAAGTTATGGAAACAAAACCAACGCCCTGTCCTCCGAATTTTGCCTGATAGTCGGCTCTCAAATCCTGAACAATCATGTCGCCATCTGTCATGGAATCACCAAAATAGGCAATCCTTACATTTTCAGACTCCGGATTTGTTTCCAGCTGATAAAGCTTTTCATAAAAAGAAATCAGGTATTGGTAACCTTTATATTCTTCAAATTTTTCTGCAGGAAAAGTAACTCCAAAGGTCGGGTCAAAGACAATCTTTTTATTCACCAATGTATCCTTTGTTGTTGCCTTGACATCTTTTGCAACCGCATCCAGAAGCATACTGTCAATCAGTACGTTCTTTGAATTAGGAGCACTTTCAGAAAAAATTTTCTTGGGCAGAAACTGTTTAAACCCAATAAATGCGACAGTTGCCAGAAGCACAATTGCAAATGATTGAAAGAAATAAGATTTCGTTTTCACTTAATTGATTATGATTTATGCGTTACATTCTTTCAGGAACATCAATTCCCAAAAGGCTAAATGCCGAAGCAATAATATCGGCTACTTTTTTTGACAACTGGACGCGGAAAATCTTCTCTGTTTTATTTTCAGAACCCAAAATAGGCACGGCCTGATAGAACGAGTTGTATTCACGAACCAGCTCATACGTATAATTTGCAATTAATGCCGGGCTGTAATTTTGAGCCGCATTCTGAATTACTTCCGGAAAAGCTTCCATTTGCTTCAGCAATTCTTTTTCTTTTTCGTGCAGTACGACCGAAACGTTTTCTGAATAGTCAAAATCTGCTTTTCTGATGATGGACTGGATTCTTGCATAGGTATACTGAATAAACGGGCCTGTGTTTCCTGCGAAATCGACAGATTCTTCAGGATTGAAGAGTATACGTTTTTTCGGGTCAACTTTTAATATATAGTATTTCAAAGCACCCAATCCGATAGTCTTGTACAATTTCGCCTTTTCTTCTTCAGAGTAATGGTCGAGTTTGCCCAATTCTTCCGAAATCGTTTTGGCCGTTTCAGCCATATCCTCCATTAAATCATCTGCATCGACAACAGTTCCTTCACGGCTTTTCATTTTTCCCGAAGGCAAATCTACCATCCCGTAAGACAAATGGAAAAGATGCTGAGCCCAGTCGTATCCCAGTTTTTTCAAAATCAGGAACAACACCTTGAAATGATAGTCCTGTTCGTTTCCTACCGTATAGACCATTCCTCCTACATCAGGAAAATCTTTGGAACGCTGAACGGCAGTTCCGATATCCTGTGTCATATAAACTGAAGTTCCGTCAGAACGAAGCACTAATTTTTCATCCAGACCGTCTTCAGTCAAATCAATCCAAACCGAACCGTCAGGCTTTTTATAAAAAACACCTTTTTCGAGTCCGTGTTCAATAATATCTTTTCCTAACAAATAGGTATTGCTTTCGTAATAATAAGAATCAAAATCCACACCCAGATTAGTATAGGTTTCGGCAAAACCGGTGTAAACCCATTGGTTCATCATTCTCCAAAGATTCATTACCTGTTCATCACCTGCCTCCCATTTTTGAAGCATTTCCTGGGCTTCTAAAATAATAGGCGCCTGTTTTTTTGCTTCTTCTTCTGATTTGCCTTGCTGTATCAATGCGTTAATTTGGTCTTTATAGGCCTTGTCAAACTCCACATAATATTTCCCAACCAGTTTATCGCCTTTCATACCCGATGTTTCCGGAGTTTCATTGTTCCCGAATTTCTCCCAGGCCAGCATTGATTTGCAGATGTGGATACCCCTGTCGTTGATAATCTGTGTTTTGTATACCTTTTTACCTGAAGCTTTGATAATTTCGGCTACAGAATAGCCTAAAAGATTGTTACGAACATGTCCCAAATGCAAAGGCTTGTTTGTATTTGGAGACGAATATTCCACCAAAATGGCTTTTTCATTTTCTTTTGGGGTTACAAAACCAAAGTTCTTTTCGGTTCTGGTTTTTGCAAAAAAATCAAGATAATAGCTATCCGAAATCACAATATTCAGAAATCCGGAAACCACATTGAATTTTTCAACCTCAGCAACATTTTCAACCAGATAGGTTCCTATTTTATTTCCAAGTTCAACCGGATTGCTTTTCACCAGCTTGAGTAACGGAAAAATCACCATGGTGATATCACCTTCGAATTCTCTCCGTGTTGCCTGAAATTCTATTTTGTCAATAGTAACTCCAAACAAAGCCGAAATGGCTTTTTCAATTTGCGGTGTAAGAATTTGAGATAATGTCATTTTAAGTGTTTTTTAAGCGTGCAAAGATATTAATTCTGACTGAATTTAGGAAGGCAAAATTTTAATTCCAAAAAGATGTTTTTTCCTGTTTTAAACAAATCTGTAAGATTATTAATATACAATATCATAAATATTAACATTTAATCGGAATTATTTGTATTTCGTTGACGCGAATACCTATCTTTGCTATGAACTTTCAAATAAAAGCCCCAATTTTTATTAAGTGAGTATCAAAAAATTTGCCCAGATTTTGATATGAAAAATAACCTATTGATTTTATTGGCATTATTGCCAATAGTTGGCTATTCCCAGGCCATAACTGTCGATACGTCAACCCGTACAGTTCCTGAACTTGTCACCAATGTTCTGGTAAACTCCCCTTGTACAGAAGTAACGAATATTTCATGGCGGACCGGAACCAATTTTGGCTCCAGCAACGGTATTGGCTATTTCGAGAACACCAATCCTAATTTCCCCATACCAAGTGGTGTCCTATTGACCACAGGCGATGCAAACCGTGCTCCCGGACCAAACAATTCAACACTCAATGACGGAGATAATCCGGCATGGATAGGCGATACCGATTTGGAAAACGTGCTGGCAGCAGCAGGAATCACCATGAATTCTGTAAATGCTACCGTACTTGAGTTTGATTTCGTGCCTATTTCTTCAAATTTCAGCATGGACTTTCTGTTTGCTTCCGAAGAATATGGTAATTCGCAGTGTAACTTTTCTGATGCCTTTGCCTTTCTTCTCACCAACCTGAATACGGGAATCACCCAAAATCTGGCCGTAATTCCAAATACGAACACCCCGATTTCTGTCTTGACGATTCGCGATTTTCTTTACAATTCATCATGCCCTTCAGCCAATCCGGAATATTTCGGACGATTTAACGGAGGTTCGGAGGCATTGGGTTCTGCTATTAACTTCAACGGACAGACGGTACTTTTTCAGGCTACATCGGTCCTGATTCCCAATACGCCTTACCATATCAAACTGGTTATTGCCGACCGTTCGGACTACAAATCAGATTCTGCCATTTTCCTTTCGTCAGACAGTTTTAATATCGGTCAGGATGTTTTGGGTCCTGATTTGACCATTGCCAGCCAAACGGCTATTTGTCAGGACGCAACACATACGCTTACCACCGGATTGGACCCGGCCACTTATTCTTTCTCCTGGTTGAAAGATGGAAATCCAATTGGCGGAGATGTTGACGAACTTGTCATCAATGAACCGGGAACCTACTCTGTCACTTACAACAATACACTATTTCCGTGTGAGGCTCCGGTTACTGATACTATAGTAGTGGAATATTATCCGGAACTGATTACACCGGAACCACATACATTATATAAATGCAATACGGGGCAAGCCTCTTATAATTATGACCTGTCCTACAACACGCCTATTATTTTGTCTGGTATTGACCCCGGCGTTACACTTTCTTATCACGCCAGCAGAGCAGATGCAGAAAGCGGCGCCAACATTCTCCCGGCTATTCGTCCAAGCGCGGGAAATGAAACCATCTACGTACGGATTCGCAACACAAACGGTTGTATCACAATCAAATCGTTCGACCTGCTTTTGATTGCACCACCAACCGCAACACAGCCTAATGATATGACAGAATGTGCCGTAGCTTTGGACGCCACAGATGCCGACTTTAGTTTTGCGGTACAGGATTCCTCTGTTCTGAACGGACTTTCTACAGATATTTATACTATTTCATATTATACGTCCCTTCCAAATGCGCAGGCCGGAAGCAACCCGCTTCCATCAACAGGCTACACAACGGGAGGCAATCAAACGATTTATGTCAGGATAGAAAACAAAACTGATACAGACTGTTATGACACAACCAACTTTCAGATTTTCGTAAAAAACCTCCCTCCTGTAGACAGACTGGAAAATGTAATCGTGTGCGACCAGCACGAATTGACCCCTTTAACAAACGGAAATTATTTTTCCGGACCTAACGGAACAGGAACACCACTTCTTCCGGGCGATGTTATTACAGAAACGCAAACCGTTTATGTGTTTAACCAAACGGGAGGCTCACCCAACTGTACAAACCAAAGCAGTTTCAGAGTAACCATTATTGACCCGGAGTCATTAATTCCGCCTGACGGAAGGTATTGCACCAGCTATACTTTGCCAACCTTGCCTTTTGGAAATTATTACACCCAATCTGGCGGAAACGGTACACAGATTGCTGCCGGAACCGTAATCAGAAACACCCAAACTATTTTTGTATATTATCAGTTTCCTGAAGAGCCTTTCTGTATTATTGATGGTAGTTTTGATGTTGAAATCATACCATTTGAGAATCTTCCTGAAATTTCTTCCGTATTCGACTGCGACTCTTATGTATTGCCTGCCCTGCCTTTTGGAAATTATTATACGTTACCGGGAGGAACAGGAACCATAGTGCCGGCGGGTACGACAATTACTGCTACACAAACGCTTTATGCTTACGTACAGAACGATATCTGCGAGGACGAGAAAGAATTTACAGTGTTTATCAGAATTGACACACCTCCTAATGCTGAGAATTGTTCAAGCTATACGCTACCCTCACTGCCTATCGGAAATTATTACACAGGACCGGCCGGTTCAGGAACGCAGATTCCGGCAGGAACAATAATCACTACTTCGCAGACAATTTATATATATGTTGCCACAACCGAAAACCCAAACTGTACAGACAATGTCCATTTTGATGTTATCATATCCGACCCGTTTGATTCCATACCGGAAGATATTGCAGTTTGCGGCAGCTATACACTGCCTCCTATTACGGTTGGAAATTATTATACCGGTTCTAACGGAACCGGCACGATGATGCTTGCCGGACAAACAATATACAGTACACAGCGGATTTATATTTACAAACCCGTACTTCCGGGACAAAACTGTACTAATGAAATCAGTTATCTGGTGACCATTAACCCTATTCCGCAAATCAGTTCGAGGTCTGACATTGGACCAACCTGCCAGCCTTATACCTTAACCCCTTTGGCTGTGGGTAATTATTATACCGAACCTAACGGACAAGGAAGAATTCTTAATGCGGGAGACGTTATTTCCCAAACGCAAACTATTTATATCTATGCTATCAGCACAACAGAACCTCCGTGTAGTGCCCAAAACAGCTTTACAATAACAATTGTAGGCATTGAAGCCGATTCACCTGACCCTGCTATTAGCTGTGACAGCTACGTGCTTCCACCGCTGACGGTTGGAAATTATTATACGCAAAGTGGCGGACAGGGAACGCTAAGGCATGCGGGCGAAGTTATCACCACCAGCGAAACGCTTTATATTTATGCTGAAATAGACAACCGTGGCGAAATCTGTTCTGATGATAATATATTCCCAATCACTATTGTCACTACTCCAACAGTAAATCCTATTCCCGAAGATTTGAAAATAACTTGCGATAACGACGATGTTAATGACGGTTTTACCGCATTTGACCTGACTCCGTTTACGGACTTTGCACTGGGCAGCCAATTACCGGCAGATTACATTGTAGAGTATTTTGAATCTGAAAATGACGCCCTTAGAAGAACAAATCCGGTAACATCTTCTACCATGCAGACAATTTATGTAAGGGTTTCGAGCAGGATTTCAGACAGCTGTTATGATATTATGCCTATCCGATTGACCGTTCGCCGTCTGCCGGAACCGCGTCCAAGAGGAGGAACTGTTTGCATTAACAGTGAAACCAACCAGTTAATCAGTTCTCATACGATGCAAACAGGACTTAGCAGTTCAACCCATACGTTTGAATGGTTTGATGACAATGGGCCAATTGCAGGAGCAACAGGCAGTTCCTATACGGCAACAGCTCCGGGAACGTATTCCGTAATTGCGACCAATAACACGACAGGCTGTCCTTCAAAACTTACGAGCGTTGAAGTTGTACGTTCCGAAAAAGCAATCGTCACCTATGTCGTAACCAATACATTTGGCGACAACCAAAGCATTATAGTCACCGCGACCGGAGTTGGAGGCAATTATGTCTACCAACTCGACAACGGACCCTTTCAATCCAGTAATGTTTTTGAAAATGTTTCTTCCGGTGAGCATACCATAACGGTAGACGATTTGAACGGATGTGAAAAAACAACAATTACTGCTTTTGTAATTAATTATCCAAGATATTTCACTCCAAACGGAGATGGTTATAATGACTATTGGAACATTTGGGATTTAGCACACCAACCGGAAGCCGTTATCTACATTTTTGACCGTTATGGCAAATTACTGAAACAAATAAAACCATCGCAACCCGGTGGCTGGGACGGATTTTATAATAACGCTCCTATGCCTTCCACAGATTATTGGTTCAAAGTCATCTATACAGAAAACGGCGTTACAAAAGAATTCAGGGCCCATTTCGCTATGAAACGATAAATCCGAAAACGCTAACATACACCTAATCAGAAAGCTTCCCTAAACAGGAAGCTTTTTATTGTTTGGAATGAATTTAAATATAAAAAATAGTGTAACATATTTTAATTTTTGTAGTCTATATAGGCAACTAAAATCTTGTTCAATATTAAAAAGATGTTAATTTTTGTATAAACTAGTACTATGTATTACATATTAATAAAAAAAATAAATACATTTGCAACATCAATCATCAATCAAAAATAACCCAATGAGACTAAAATTATTTTTTCTATGCCTTATTATGCCTTTGCTTTCTATGCAGGCACAAAACAATTTAACGATTACCGGAAAAGTGGTCGACAAATCAGGGCAGCCCATTTCTTATGCTACGGTAACGATTAAGGAAGGCACAGCAGTAATTACAGGAAGTATCACAGATGACAATGGTGATTTCGAAGTAAAAGGACTTGCTCAAAAAAATTACGATATCGAAATACAGTTTATAGGATACAAGCCTTACAACGGAAAAGCAGATTTGGCTTCCGGTCAAAAAAGCCTGTCTTTGAACAGAATTATGCTTGCAGACGAAGCAACACAACTGGAAGGTGTTGAAGTTATTGCAGAGCGTTCAACGATAGAGCAGAAAATCGACCGAAAAGTAATCAACGTGGGGCGTGACCTTACTACGGCAGGAGCTACGGCTTCGGAAATCATGAACAACATTCCAACGGTGAATGTTGACCAGGATGGAAAAATCTCTTTGAGAGGAAACCAAAATGTCAGAGTATTGGTAGATGGAAGACCAACCAACATAGACCCCGCTCAATTGCTAAAGCAAATCCCTTCTACTTCAATCAAGAAAATCGAATTGATTACAAACCCGAGCGCGAAATACAATCCGGAAGGAATGTCGGGTATCATCAATATTGTCTTGCACAAAAACTCCAACAATGGTTTTAACGGAAGCTTGAATTCCGGAATTACTTTTGCGAAAGATGCCAAATTCAACAACTCTCTGGATATGAACTACAGAACCGGAAAAGTAAACTTCTTCGGGAATGCAGGTAGCAACTTCGGAAAATATTACAATGATGGTTTCATCCAAAGATTTGACAACAATTCACAGCAAGTACTTGATATTGTAAACGACAACGAATCTTATTTGTATAAGATTGGTATGGACTACTACATCGATGATAACAATACGCTTTCATTCTATACGAACCAAAACTCTATGAATGGTAAAGGAAATGTAGATACCGATATCCGCTATTTGAATGGCGACCTGCCAAATGTGCTTCAACTAGGAAGATATAAAACAGACAATAATAGCGGAGCCTACAACCTGGCCTATAAGCATAAGTTTGCAAAAGAAGGACATACTTTGGATTTTGAAGGAAACTATAACGATTATGAGCAGACTCAAAATGCGAACTTCAATACAACGACATTTAATACTCCGGCAGAACAGGTTGTTTATGGTGATAAAATCAAGGATGAAAGAAAAACGACAACTTTAAACCTGGATTACGTAAATCCTTTGTCTGAAAAGTCAACTCTTGAATTGGGTGCTGAGGCAAGAATTACAAGAACAACCAATGATTATACAACCGGAAACTTATTGGTTCCGATTGAAAACAGAAGTTCAAACTATACCTACGATATAGATATTTATTCTGCTTATGCTACTTTCGGACAAAAGTTTGAAAAATTCAGCTACCAGCTTGGAGCACGTTTTGAAAGCTACAAAGTAAAAGCCAACCTGAATGTAAACAATAGCAATGTAGCCTTTGACGACGATTATTTTACTGTTTATCCATCGGCTTACCTTACCTATAACCTAACTGAGAAAAACATGTTCCAGTTAAGTTACAGCCGTCGTGTTGACAGACCAAGTTTGGAGCAGACAAAACCAATCAGGGAATTTGCAACGCCTTTGGTTACCGGTCTGGGTAATCAGGAATTGGAGCCACAGTTTACCAACTCTGTAGAATTGAACTACACCAGAATACTTTCAAAAGGTTCAATTACCGGAGGTATTTACTACAGATTGATTAATGACGAAATCAACAGGGTTTTATATTCTGACGAAACAACAGACAATCCAAATGACCTGATTATGAGTTGGGCTAACTTTGACAACAACTCTGCTTACGGATTTGAAGTGTCTGCGAACTACAAAATCACAAAATGGTGGGATGTACAGCCTTCTGTAGACTTCTCAAACATTACCCAAAAAGGTCTGGTTTCTGTATTGAGACCCGGAACAACAGACCAATTTGATTTTGTAAGAAAAGAAATTGATGCAGCCGCATTTAACGCAAGACTGAACAGTAACTTCAAAGCGACAAAAAATTTAAGTTTCCTTCTGTTCGGATTCTTTAGAAGTGGTGTTGACGGAATCCAAAACGACAGCAAGGACATGTATAAGATTGATATGGGAGGCCGTTATTCATTGCTAAACAACAAACTGAACTTCAGCGTTCGTTTCAATGACGTCTTTAATATGATGGAATACGGTTTCGACAGCAAACACCCTTATCCAAGCACAGGAACTTTCAGATGGGAAAGCCAGAGTCTTTACTTCGGAATCAACTATATGTTTGGTGGAGGTAAAAACAGGGCACTTCAAAGAAAGTACCGTGAAGACAATACCAAACAAGGTGGCGGTATGTTCTAAGAATCAATTTTTAGGTTTTTTTATATATTGGGTTAAAAATGAAAAACTCGGAAGTGATGCCTCCGAGTTTTTCTATTTTATACAATGCCATTTAAGGAAATATTTCTATTTCAGCACCTACTTTTACCGATTGATACAATTCGTCAATTTCATAATCGGTTACGGCAATACAACCGGCCGTCCAATCTTTCCATCGGTGGAACTTTGACCGATAGCCCCTCCCGTTCCGAAGTCCGTGAATTTTTATATCACCTCCTGCTGATTCCCCTAAAGCTGCGGCATGTTCCAAATCTTTTTCATTAGGATATGAAACTCCGAGGTTTTTGTGAAAAGCACTTTCCGGATTCTTTCCGTCAATCGTATAAGTCCCTTCCGGAGTTTTACAGTCGCCTTCAATTTCTTTATGTCCTATCGGATTTTTGCCCAAAGCTATCTTATAGGTTTTTAAAAGAATCCCACAGGAATAGACATTCATTTTCCTTTTTGACTTATAAACTTCTATCCTGTCGATAATCTTATCTTTCGGCAATTTTTCCCCACGATAAAAATAGTAGAGAAGAATTGAGACGGGTATAATTAGAAGGAGCATTTTTTTTGAGGTGCTAAGTTAGTGAGGTGCTAAGCGATAAGGTTCTAAGGTACTGAGGTTCTAAGGTACAGAGGTTTTGTGTTTCTTTGACCAAGACATTATCTTATAAACATAAGATTACCAAAATCAAAATATGTAAGAACCTAAAGTAGTAAGATGCTCTAATGATTGAGAGCTTTTTCAACTTAAAACCTTAGCAACTTTACCTACTTAGCAACTTAGAATCTCAGCACCTTAGCCACTTTTTTACCAACGAATAACAACACTTCCCCAGGTGAAGCCACTTCCAAAAGCAGCCAATACCACAAGGTCGCCAGATTTTATTTTTCCTTGTTCCCAGGCTTCTGTCAAGGCAATTGGAATAGAAGCTGCGGTAGTATTTCCGTATTTCTGAATATTATTATAAACCTGGTCGTCTGCCAGTTTGAATTTTTGCTGGATGAATTGGGAAATCCTCAAATTCGCCTGATGCGGAATCAGCATATTGATGTCAGAAACATCCAAATTGCTGGCTTTTAATCCTTCCATAATTACTTCACTGAAACGAACTACTGCGTTTTTAAATACAAACTGTCCGTTCATGTATGGGAAATAGCTTTCATCATTCGGGTCATTATCAGCAATAATATCTGTCACCCATCGTCCGCCCATTCCCGGAGCTTTTACGATAAGTTCTTCCGCATATTGTCCTTCAGAATGCAGATGCGTAGACAAAATTCCTTTGTTTGTATCTACTTCTCTTGAAATGATTGCCGCTCCTGCACCATCTCCAAAAATTACAGAAACGCCACGTCCGCGTGTTGTCATGTCCAATCCTGTCGAATGCACTTCAGAGCCGATAATCAGGATATTTTTATACATTCCGGTTTTGATATACTGGTCTGCAATTGACAAGGCATATACAAATCCTGAACATTGGTTTCGGATATCCAACGCTCCAACGGTATTTAGTCCTAAATCTCTCTGTACTAAAACTCCAGGGCCTGGAAAATAGTAGTCAGGACTTAAGGTAGCAAAAATGATAAAATCGATGTCCTCTTTTGCTACACCGGAACGTTCAATTGCAATTTTTGCCGCTTTCACACCCATTGACGTCGTAGTATTCCCGTCGCCTTTTACAATATGGCGTCTTTCCTGAATTCCTGTACGCTCCTGAATCCACTCATCATTAGTGTCTATTATTTTAGACAAATCATCATTAGTAACAATATTTTCAGGAACATAATATCCTAAACCTGCAATTTTTGAATGATACATATTTTATTATTTCGTTAAAAATCAGACCGCAAATTTACGCATCCGCAAATTATCTATCGCACAAGTTAGCAAATATTTCAATATCAGCAATTGAGTGTGCGTTTTTGAAAGTACTTTTCTATAACTCCTTTTTATTTATTAACTAAATATTTTAGCACATGTAACAAGCTTGACTTATTTTAGACAAATATTTCATCAACCCTAATATAAATAATATGAAATTAAAGTTATCTATGCTTTTCCTGCTTGTCGGATTGACAGGATTTTCGCAGGAAGAACTTACTTACCAAAAGCCCTCCAAAGAAATTTTGGACCTGGCCGACTATGAAAGAGCTCCTTCGGTTTCGATGGACACCAAAAAAGAATACATGCTTCTTTCGTACCGAAATACCTACAAAACTCTTGATGAATTAAATCAGGAAGAAATGAGATTAGGCGGTTTGAGAATTAACCCAATTACGAATATCTCAAGTACCGTTACCTATATTAACAACCTGAAAGTCCGCAAAATCAAGGATAAGAATGAAACTCAGGTAACCGGCTTGCCACAAAATCCAAAAATCAGCAATATTTCCTGGTCACCGGACGAAAAGAAACTTGCTTTTACACACACTACAGCTACAGGAGTGGAATTGTGGGTTTTAGACATTGCTTCAGCAAAAGCAACCCGATTAACAGAGGCAACTGTAAATGCCAACATGGGTAGTCCGTACAGCTGGTACAGAGACAATCAGAACCTATTGGTTAGGATGCTTCCTAAAAACCGTCCTGCCCTGATTGATTCTAAAAAAGACCTCCCAAAAGGACCTACGGTTTCTACCAGTGACGGTTCAAAATCACAAAACAGAACCTATCAGGATTTATTAAAAAACAAAACTGACGAGACTAATTTTGAAACCTTAGTAAGTTCTGAGCTTTATAAAATTGACCTTAGCGGAAAAGCGTCGCTTTATAAAAGTGCCGATTTATATGCCGGTGAAGGTTTTTCTCCTGACGGAAACTACATCATGATTACTACGATACAAAAGCCATTTTCTTATATCGTTCCTTTGAGCCGTTTCCCAATGAAGTCTGTAGTATATGACCTGACAGGAAAAGAAATTAAGGTGGTTAACGAAGTGCCTCTTTCTGAAATCATGCCAAAAGGTTTTATGGCTACCCGAAAAGGAAAAAGAAGCATGGGCTGGAGAAGCGATGCTCCGGCAACTCTTTATTTTGTTGAAGCTTTAGACGGTGGAGACCCGGCCAATAAAGTAGATTTCAGGGACGAAGTTTTCTTATGGCAGGCTCCATTTACTTCCAATCCTACATCTTTGGTTAAAACAGTACAACGTTACGGAGGCATTGTTTGGGGTAATAACACTACTGCCATTTTATACGACCAGTGGTATGACACCCGAAATGAAAAGACCTACTTATTCAATCCGTCAAATCCTGGACAGGCTCCAAAAGTAATCTTTGACAGAAATTCTCAGGACATTTATTCTGACCCGGGAAGTTTCGAAACAATCAAAAACCAATACGGAAGACAAGTATTGGCTCTTGAAAACGACAATGCCTTCCTTATTGGCCAAGGTCATACTAAAAATGGTCAGTTTCCATTTATTGACGAGTTCAACATCAAGACTTTCAAGACAAAACGTTTGTACCAATCGGCTTACAAAGACAAAAAAGAAAGCATCTTCTCTATTGAAGACTTCAAAAAAGGCGATGTATTAGTTCAGATTCAGTCAAAAAGCGAATACCCGAACTACTACTTCAGAAATATCAAAAAGAAGAATGAGCTAACGCAGATTACCAATTTCAAAAATCCGTTTGAAAGTATCAAAAACGTACACAAAGAAGTAATCAAATACAAAAGAAAAGACGGTGTAGAGCTTTCAGGAACATTATACCTTCCTGTTGGTTATGACATGAAGAAAAAAGAGAAATTACCTCTTTTAATCTGGGCGTATCCTGAAGAATACAAAGACAAGAACAGTGCGGGACAAAGTTCTCAAAACCCGAACGAATTTACATTTCCTAACTACGGTTCTTTCGTGTATTGGGTAGCTAAAGGCTATGTAGTATTGGATGATGCTTCTTTCCCAATCATTGGAGAAGGCTCAACAGAACCAAACGATACTTTTATCACGCAGTTGGTAGACAATGCCGCTGCTGCAATTGATGCAGTTGACAAGCTAGGTTATATCAACCGTAAAAAAGTAGCCGTTGGAGGACACTCTTACGGTGCTTTTATGACAGCTAACCTATTGACACATTCTGACCTGTTTGCCTGCGGTATTGCAAGAAGCGGCGCTTATAACAGAACGCTTACACCATTCGGATTCCAAAGCGAGCAAAGAAACTACTGGGAAGTTCCGGAAGTTTACAATACAATGTCGCCATTTATGACTGCTGATAAAATGAAAACACCACTTTTGCTTGTACATGGTGACGCTGATAACAATCCGGGAACTTTCACATTGCAGTCAGAAAGATATTTCCAGGCCCTGAAAGGTCTTGGTGCTCCGGTAAGATTGCTTTTATTGCCAAAAGAAAGCCACGGCTATGCTGCTAAAGAAAACATCCTTCACCTGCTTTGGGAACAGGACCAGTTCTTAGAAAAGCACCTGAAAAACTAATTGGAATCATTTCCAAAAATAAAAATCCCGGAATCAAAAATTCCGGGATTTTTATTTTAAGATATTTTATTATTCAGTTCCAGAAAGACAAAAGTTTCATTTTCAAGTGCACTATTGTGCTCAAAGAAAATAACCTGTTTTTCAAGTACCGCCTTAACCAGATACCGGTTTCCTTTAAAATAAGATTGTTTTACCAACACCTGTATAAAACCTGTCTGTGCCACTTTTAATTGATGCGGATACAAAAGCAGGTTGATCATTGTCCCGTTTTCGTCTTCTACCGTAATTTCATTAATCTCACCAAAAAGTGAGGCTAGATATTTGTTAACCGGATTAAAATACAACTCTTTTGACGGTGCTTTTTCAAGCATTCTACCCTTTTGCATCACAATGGTCTCATCAGCAAAAGAAAGCGCATCTGCGCTGTCGTGTGTAGCCACAATACAGGTAATTCCTTTTTTCTTCAGGTAAGCAAACAGGTTTCTGCGAAGGGCATTCTTTCTAAAATTATCAATATGGCTAAAAGGTTCGTCCAATAGCAAAACTTCAGGCTCTAAAGCCAGAACTCTTGCCAAAGCTACTCTTTGCTGTTGACCTCCACTTAAATACTTCGCTTTGGTTTTGGCATAATCAGACATTTCAACCATAGCCAGTAAATCGGCTACACGCTGTGCTTTTTCTTCTTTATAAACATTGGAAAGATATTTACCCACATTTTCCTCTACGGTTGTATAAGGCATCAGGTCAAAATCCTGTGCCAGGTATTTGATATAATCTTCTCCGGGAATCAGATTGTATTTTGGTCCTAAAATAGGCGTATCGCCATAAAAAATCTGTCCTTCATCTAAATCGTAAAGTCCATAAATTAGTTTTAAAAGCGTACTTTTTCCGCAACCGCTTTCACCAATTATGGCAATATTCTGGCCTTTTTGAATGGTAAAACTGATGTTCTCTATTACTTGTTTTTCGGTATAACCGAAAGAAATATTCTGGACTGATAACATGAATGTGGATTGAAGATTGCAAAGTTAGCGAAACGGGAGTTAATCTTAAAAGAAAAAGGCTTCCCAAATGGGAAGCCTTTTTGATATATTCTAATCTTATTCTTAGAATTTGTAAACCAATCCTAATCTGATATCTCTCATATCAAGACCGAAATCAAAAGAATTTGTTTTTTCAGCACCGTCTGCATCTGGTTTAGTAGTTTCGAAACCTAAGATTCCGAAAGAAGCCTCAATTGCAAAGTTTTTAGCAAGGAAATAGCTAACACCTGGAGCTACTGCAACACCAAAACCGTCACCTTTGAACTCACCAAGTGTTCCTGCTTCTGCATCAAATTCATTATCATAGCTCATGTAGCTTACACCCAACTGACCGAAGATAGAGAATTTAGAAGCCGGAGTAAAGTAGTATCTACCAAAAGCACCAACAGAAAGAGTACTGTTTGTTGCATCTGCAGTACCTACATCAACTTTTGAAGATCCGTATCCGAATGCAAGACCTAAAGCGATGTTATCAGTTACAAAATAACCAGCACTTGGAGCAATTTCGAAATCACTAGTTTTGAAATCTCCAGTTTTAGTTGAACCAAAACTTACAGCACCAGAAATGAATACATCACCTTTTTTGAAACCTTCAGAAGTCTCTTCTTGAGCGTTAGCAAATCCGAAAGCGAATACTGCTGCTACTGTTAAAACAATTTTTTTCATGTTTGTTTAGTTTTAAAATTATGCGGCAAAAGTATAAAAAAAATAACACGAAACAACTGACATGTTATTTTTCATTTATCATTAAATTCATACAAAAACAATACATTGTTGAAAATCAGAAAATTAACACAAAAACCGAGATAAAAACAGTGCTTTTGAAAAATAAAAAAGCCTCCCGTTCAGGAGGCTTTTTATTATGTAATCTAAATTTTATTTCTTAGAAATGCAGCGCAAAACCAATTCTTACCTGGAAAACGTCATCATAAAAATCCTCGTTTAAGCTTTTGTTGAATCTCAAACCTGGTTCAATAGATACGTTTTGTCCTAAGAAGATAGCATAACCGCCCTGTATTCCTAAATAGGAAGGATTTTCATCAGCATCTTTAATAGAAGCTCCGGAATAGTCTAACTGAACAGGAATTTGACTGATGATATAGTACTTCGCACCAATTTTGTATGAGAATGCAGAAACATCGTCTCCCATATCTACATAACCCAAACCGGCTTTGATAGCCAAATCATCCATTACAAAATAACCACCTTCAGCCCCAATAGACCATGTCGTTTCACCATCTGTAGAATCTAATCCAAAAGAAGTATTAGCAGCATGAGCAGCACCGAAACCGGTATTCGCCTCAATTAACCATTTTCCTTTTGCAGTTTGTCCTCCATTAGCTGTGCTTTTTGCATCCTGAGCATTCGCAAACCCAAAAGCAAATACTGCAGCTACAGTTAAAATAATTTTTTTCATGTTTGTTTAGTTTTAAAATTACTAATCAAATGTATCAAATAATTGATATAAAAAGCTGTCATATAACTTTTGTTATTAACCATGAAATTAACAAAAACGAAACCTATCTTCCTGTATTTATCTGGTTTTAAGAACGAAAACGGATATTTCAAAATAAAAAAGCCTTCCAAAAAACGGAAAGCTTTTACGTCATAGTAAAACGGAATTAAAACCGGTAACCAGCACCAATTTGAAAACCGGTAGTATTGATATCAAAACCCGTACGGTATCATTACTATTCGTCAACCCGACATTATATGTCAATCAAAGGACATACCGATTGGCAATTTATAATCTCTTCCAAAATTGGTAAATTCAAACCCACTAACATCAAATTTAATTCCTTCGGGAGCATTAGCAAACCCAAAAGAACCTATCACAATTACTGATAAAAAATTCATGTCGTTAAGTTTTAAAACACAATCAAAAGACAGCAAGAAAACACATGAAATGCTTGGCTTTCATGACTTTGTTTAACTTAATTTTAAGAAAAAAAATATTAATAATTTCATAATTTTAAAATTAACTCAAAAAAACATAGCTACATTTGTTTAGCTAAAAAGCTTTAAAACTTTTAAACCACCTTAAAAAATTTATTATGAAAAAATTTATCGTAGCTGCAATTTTAATCATTGCAGGAGCAACAAATGCTGATGCACAACTTTTAAAATTTGGTATCAAAGGAGGTGTTAACTTCGCCAACTTTAACGGAGGTGCCGATGGTATCGACTACAGCAGCAGAACCGGTTTTCATGCAGGTGCGGTTGCCGAAGTAAAACTTTTTCAAAACTTTTCATTACAACCAGAATTGCTTTATACTTCGCAAGGTGCTGATGTAAAAGGACTTGGTGATTTCAACCTGGACTATGTTTCTGTTCCGGTTTTGGCGAAATTTTACTTAATTTCAGAAAAATTGAGTTTGGAAGTAGGACCTCAGTTTTCTTTTTTGATCGATGAGGCAAAAAATGAATTTGAAAACAAAAGCTTTGATTTCGCGGCTGCCGGAGGCTTAGGACTTAACATTACCGATAACTTTTTTGCTCAGGCAAGATATACTATCGGGCTTTCTGAAGTTTCAAAAGAGGCAGAAGTCAAAAATGCTGTCTTCCAATTATCACTTGGATACTTTTTCTAAAAAATATATTTCTTAAAAGAGAACCGTTTTGTTTAGCAAAACGGTTTTTTTATGCCTTAACATTTTATAAAGAAGGGAAATTCCTATTTTTACAAAAATCATCTTTCATGAAAATCATTATTATCAACGGACCTAACTTAAACCTGCTTGGAAAACGGGAACCTGAAATTTACGGCAGCCAAACTTTTGAAGATTATTTTGTTTCGCTTCAGGCTGAATTTCCAAACATCGAGCTTGTTTATTTCCAAAGCAATATTGAAGGAGAAATCATCAGTAAAATTCAGGAAACAGGTTTTACCTTTGATGGAATTATCCTGAACGCCGCTGCCTATACCCATACTTCCGTAGGAATTGGCGATGCCGTCAAATCCATTACTGCTCCCGTTATAGAAGTTCATATTTCCAACACTTTTTCCAGAGAATCTTTCAGGCATCAATCCTATATCTCGCCTAACGCAAAAGGAATCATAATCGGTTTCGGACTTGAGAGTTATAAACTCGCTATACAGGCTTTTCTATAATTTTTTTTTACCCATACAACCATTTCATAAATAGAAACGTCTATTTATAATGTGACCGTATTACTAATTTTAAACTTCACTTAACTCTCTGCATGAAACAAATAATTACCCTCATTTTATTTGCCTTCTCTATTGCTGCTTCAGCACAAATTAAGGGAAAAATTACCGACCAGTCCGGAACTACCTTACCAGCCGTAAACGTATACATCGAAAATACTTATAACGGCACCTCTTCCAATGAAGTGGGGCAATACGAACTCAGCGTAAAATCATCAGGAAAATACACCGTAGTATTTCAGTATTTGGGCTATAAAACCCAAAAAATTACCATCAATGCCGATAGGCTTCCTTATGTTTTGGATGTAACACTATTGGAAGAAAACATTGCCATTCCGGAAATTGTCATTGATTCAAAAGAAAATCCGGCCAATGCTATTATCCGAAGTGCTATTGCTGCGAGAAAACAAAATTCTGAAATGACCGCTAAATTTACTGCCGACTTCTATTCCAGAGGAATTTTCAGGGTAAAAGACATGCCAAAGAAAATTCTGGGTCAGACTGTAGATGAAGAAGGCATACTGGACTCTACCGGAACAGGAATCATGTATTTATCAGAAACAGTATCCCGAATTACTTACCAAAAACCGGACAAGCTAAAGGAAAAGATTATCGCGTCAAAAATAAGCGGAAACGACAACGGATTCAGCTATAATACTGCCAGAAATACCGATTATGATTTCTACGAAAATTATATCAACCTTAACATCAATATGGTTTCTCCAATCGCCAGCAATGCTTTTGGTTACTACAAGTTTAAGATGGAAGGTACGTTTATAGACGAAAATAACAATACTATAAATAAAATAAAAGTAACTCCTAAAAGAGACAGCGACCCTGTTTTTGAAGGTTACATCTATATTGTTGAAGACAGCTGGGCTATTTATGCCGTAGACCTTGACATCAAAGGTTACAGAATGCAGGAGCCAATTCTTGAAGTGATGAACCTTACGCAAAACTTCAGCTATAATTCCAATTCTAAAATCTGGGCCAAAAGCCTTCAGACTTTAGATTTCAGCGCAGGGCTTTTCGGTATCAAATTTACCGGAAAATTTACGCATGCCTTTAGCAATTATGAATTCAAAGAGGAATTTGAAAAGAAAACTTTTACCAAAGAAATCGTATCAATAGATAAGGAAGCCAACAAAAAAGACGACAACTTTTGGGATGCTGCCCGTCCTGTTCCTTTGACTGACGAGGAATCAAAAGACTACATCAAAAAAGACAGTATCCAGACGATCCGTAAATCCCAGACCTATCTTGACTCCGTAGACAGGAAGAAAAATCGTTTTAAACCGTTTGACCTAATTGAAGGTTATACCTTTAGAAATTCCTATAAAAACTGGAGTGTAAAATATGACGGATTAATACAAGTACCTGGTTTTAATACCGTTCAGGGGTGGAATTTAAATACAGGCTTTTCATACACTAAGACCAATCCTGACGAAAGAACCTATACCAGTTTTGGCGTAAAAATGAATTACGGAATAGCAGAAGAAAGGCTAAGAGCCTACGGTTATTTTTCGACCCGATTAGACAACCAGACCAATGCCTATTTATTTGCTTCTGCCGGTAATCAAATCGTACAATTTAACAGCGCGGCTATTTCTGATGTTGTCAATTCAGTCAGCACATTGTTTTTCAAAGACAACTACATGAAACTATACGACAAGACTTTTGGTAGAATTAGCTACCAGCAGGAAGTTGTAAACGGATTGACCTTGTTTGGAAATGCCGAATATTCCAGAAGAAAATCGCTTTTCAACAATACAGACTATGTATTGATTAAAAACGATAAGGAATATACTTCAAATAATCCTTTGGCTCCTACAGCCAATTCGTTGCCAATTTTTGAAACACACCGTTTGGCAAAAGCTTCGATTTCTGCCAGGGTGAATTTCGGACAGGAATACATCTCAAGACCGGACGGAAAAATGAATATCAGAAACGAAAAATATCCGGTGCTTTTTGCAACCTATGAAAAAGCATTCGCAGGAAGCGAAAAGGAATATGAATATGATGCTGTTCATGCGCGTATGACTTACGATGTTACTTTAGGAAATAAAGGAGAACTGGGAATCAACCTAAAAGCCGGAAAGTTTTTTAATGCAGACAATATTTCTTTTGCCGATTACAAGCACTTTAACGGCAACCAGACACATATTGGCCAGACTGAAAGATACCTGAACGTATTCAACCTGCTACCGTATTATTCACACAGCACCAACGATGCCTATATTGAATTTCATGCCGAGCATAATTTCAAAGGTTACATCATGAACAGAATTCCTTTGCTGAACAAGCTAAAATCAAATCTTGTGGTTGGATATCATGCAATAGCAGTACCGGATGTAAAACCTTATTCCGAGTTTTCTGTAGGGTTAGACAATCTTGGTTTTGGCAAGTTCCGAATGCTGCGTGTGGACTATGTACGTTCCTACCAAAATGGATTCCAGGGTGACGGTGTCATCTTTGGATTGAAATTCCTGAACATTTTAGAATAGGCAAACAAAAAGGCGTTTCAATTGAAACGCCTTTTTTATATCATGATTTGCCTACTATTATTCAGCTGTAATTTTAGCTCCCAATGCTTTTAATCTTTCCTCGATATTTTCATATCCTCTGTGGATTTGTTCGATATTTTGGATTTTACTCACCCCTTTTGCAGAAAGTGCAGCAATCAACAGGGAAATTCCGGCACGTATATCAGGAGAAGACATGGTCGTAGCTTTCAGTTGCGATTTGAAATCGTGACCAATAACTACTGCCCTATGCGGGTCGCAAAGGATAATTTTCGCCCCCATATCAATTAGCTTATCGACAAAGAACAAACGGCTTTCAAACATTTTTTGGTGAACAAGAATACTTCCTCTTGCCTGCGTTGCCACAACCAAAACAATACTCAAAAGGTCTGGTGTAAATCCAGGCCATGGAGCATCTGAAATAGTCAGGATAGAACCGTCAATATAGTTCTGGATTTCATAACCGTCAGTATGAGCCGGAATGTAAATATCATCGCCTCTTTTTTCTAATGTAATTCCAAGCTTTCTGAAAGTTCCCGGAATCACTCCAAGGTTTTCCCAACTTACATTCTTGATTGTAATTTCGCTTCGCGTCATTGCTGCCAATCCGATCCAGGAACCGATTTCAATCATATCCGGAAGGATGGTATGCGTGCATCCGCCCAAAGACGAAACACCTTCAATTTCCAACAAGTTAGAACCTACTCCTGTTATCTTCGCTCCCATGGAATTCAGCATCTTGCAAAGCTGTTGCAAATACGGTTCGCAAGCCGCGTTGTAGATAGATGTTTTTCCTTCAGCCAAAACAGCGGCCATTACAATATTAGCCGTTCCGGTTACGGAAGCCTCATCAAGAAGCATTGTAGTTCCTGTTAATTTAGTCGCTTCAACACCATAAAAATGGTCTTCTCTATTGTAACGGAATGAAGCTCCAAGATTGATAAAGCCTTCAAAGTGCGTATCTAATCTTCTTCTTCCAATTTTATCACCACCCGGCTTTGGAATATAACCTTTTCCAAAACGAGCCAAAAGCGGCCCTACAATCATGATGGAACCACGTAAAGAGCTTCCTTCTTTTTTGAAAGCCTCAGATTCCAGATAAGCCATATTCACCTCATCTGAAATGAAAGTATAAGAACCTTTGCCTATTTTTTCAACTTTAACTCCAAGATTTTTCAATAAGGTAATCAGCTTATTGACATCGATAATATCCGGAATATTATTGATAGTTACTTTTTCCGGAGTAAGCAAAACCGCACATAAAATTTGCAATGCCTCATTTTTTGCCCCTTGTGGCGTAATTTCTCCTTTTAAAGGAACGCCTCCTTCAATCTTGAAAGTTTCCATTTTATTAAATTATGAGTTTATAGGTCAGAAGCTATTGGCCAAAGCCAAATGCCTGCCTAACCTTGTGGTTTTCTATTGTTTTTGTTTTGATTATTCTGCTTTCCGCCATTTTTAGATTTTGCCTTTTGCGGAGTCGATTGATTTTTATTAGACATTTTTTTGTTTGTACGCATCAAATCTGTAGAATTCAGCAATTCCTCAGAACTCGTCTTCAGATTGATTTTTCCGTTTGACAATTCATACAAATGTTCAAAAATCACTTCATCCTTTACCGTATCCTTATTCCAGCTTAGGTAGGATTTTTTCATGTGATTGGCAATCACTTTTATCAGCGCACTTTTCAATTCGCCATCCTCCCATTTATTGGCCACATCAATCATGTATTTGATATTGTTCCCATAAAACCGGTATTTAGGAAAGTTTTGCGGATATTTCAGGCGTTCCGGCTTTTGCTGCAGCATTTCTCTTGACGGCACCGGATAGGGAGAATCTACATCCAGCTTAAAATCAGACATAATAAAAATCTGGTCCCAAAGCTTATGTTGGAAATCAGGCACATCACGCAAATGCGGATTCAGGCTTCCCATAACCGCTATAATATATTTCGCTGCCTTGTTGCGCTCATTTCTGTCTTCGATTACAGTTGCCTGGTCGATTAGTTTCTGCAAATGACGTCCGTATTCCGGAATAATCAAATGCGGTCTTTCAGCATTATATTCCAGATGATGAACAATGTCGTGTGGGTTTTCTTTTATATACATAAAATCGTCGTGAAGCTTTAAAGCGATATGATTCCTTCGACTGTGGAAACTTCAATATATTTATCAACAATACTCTGTGAACTTTCCATTCTTACATTTACAGAAACACTGGTAAATTTTCCCGTTTTTGATTGCGTCGTATGAATAACAGCTCCCATGCCGTTAAAAGCATTTTCTACCGTATCAATTTTTTGCTTATCCGTTGGGACTATGAACTTAAAAAGGTATTCTGCCGGCCATACATTCGCCTCGTCCAATTCTGTTTTCAGCCTTTCATAAAATTCCTGTGTCTTCTTATCCATCTTCAAAATTAAAATAAAGGCAAATATACGGTATTGATTTTAGATTTAAGACGTATGGAATTAATTTAATATGAAATGAACCTACATAGCATTCCAAGCATAAAAAACAATTCCCGATGGTTTATCCTTGTTTATTTCTTCATTTCGGGACGGCTTTCTAAAAAACAAAATTCACTTTAGTATTTAAAAATCTTTAAGTAAATTTGCCCCTTATTTTCAAAAAAGTGCAAAAAGATATTGTTGTTATCATCGGCGGTCCCGGAACTGGGAAAACAACCATCATTGATGGACTGCTTGAACGCGGACACTGCTGTTACCCTGAAATTTCACGGGAAGTAACAATGGAAGCAAAAAAACAGGGAATCGAACAATTGTTTCTTGAAAATCCGCTGCTTTTCAGCGAATTGCTTCTGGAAGGAAGAAAAAAACAATACCATGATGCCCTGAAAGAGGAAAGTCCGGTAGTTTTTATAGACCGCGGAATTCCTGACGTTTTAGCCTATATGCACTACATAGGCGATGCTTATCCGGCTTTCTTTGACGAAGCCTGCCGCGAACACAAATACACTAAAATCTTCATATTGCCACCTTGGGAAGACATTTACGAATGTGATGAAGCACGCTATGAAAATTACGAACAGGCAACCCTAATCTACAAGCACCTTAAAGAAACTTACGAAAGTTACGGCTATTCGTTGATTGAAGTTCCAAAAGACACGGTTGATAACAGAATTCTTTTTATATTAGGGCATCTTTCGAACTAGAAACATGCAAGAAGCGTTATCGATTCTCCAAAAATACTGGAAATACGATTCATTCCGAACTCCGCAAGCTGAGATTATAGCCTCTGTCTTAGACGGACAGGATACTTTTGCCCTGATGCCAACAGGCGGCGGAAAATCTATCTGTTTTCAGGTTCCTGCCCTAATGCAAAACGGTATCTGCCTCGTAGTTTCACCTCTGATTGCATTGATGAAAGACCAGACTGCCAATCTTCAGAAAAGAGGCATTAAGGCGATTGCACTCACAGGAGGCATTTCTACCGATGAAATCAGCGACCTCTTGGACAATTGCCAATTTGGCAATTATAAATTTTTATACCTGTCGCCGGAAAGATTACAAGCCGACTGGATTGTCGAACGTCTCAAAAACCTTCCCATAAATCTCATTGCTATTGATGAAGCACATTGCGTTTCGCAATGGGGACACGATTTCCGCCCGGCTTATTTAAAAATCGCTTCCCTTAAGACCCATTTCCCTAAGATTCCTTTTCTGGCATTAACCGCCACTGCTACGGAGCGTGTAAAAAAAGATGTCATTGCCCAGCTTGACATGGAAAATCCGGCTGTTTTTCAAAAATCATTCGTAAGGGAAAACCTTGCCTATATGGTTTTTGAGGCCGAAGACAAACTTTACCGGATAGAGCAAATCGTAAAAAAACATCCACAACCATCCATTATTTACGTCCGAAACAGAAAAGGCTGCCTTGATACGGCTTCACAACTGGAATCATTGGGCATAAAAGCTACTTATTATCACGGCGGACTCCATATTACCGAAAAAGAAAAAAACATGAAACTGTGGATGGAAGAAAAAGTTCAGGTCATTGTAGCGACCAATGCTTTTGGTATGGGAATAGACAAGGCTAATGTAAAAACAGTCATCCATATACAATTACCGGAAAATCTGGAAAACTATTATCAGGAAGCCGGACGTGCCGGACGAAACGGAGAAAAGGCTTTTGCCGTTTTACTGAACAGTCCTTCTGACATTCAATATTCCGAAAACCAAATACTGAACAGCCTTCCCGACAAAAAGTTCTTAAAAGAAATGTATGTCAAACTCTGTAATTTTTTCCAGATTGCCTACGGAGAAGGAATCTATGAACAGTTTTCTTTCAATATCAACCAGTTTTGTGTCCAATATGGCTTTCCTGCATTAAAGACATTTAACAGCCTTCAGTTTTTAGACCGACAGGGAATCATTTCCCTTTCGCAGGAATTTTCAGAAAAAGTAACCGTACGGTTTGTTATCGAATCTAAAGAAGTAATCAGGTACATGAGCCTTAACCCGCAGGATGAAGAAATAATCCTGACCTTGTTACGCACCTATCCCGGTATTTATGAAATTGTCACCGCCATCAATATTCCGTTGGTTGCAAAAAAATCAGGTGCTAAAGAAACGCAGGTAATGGCCGTGCTGCTAAAGCTGCAGGAAAGGCAAATTATAGAATATCATGCAAAAAACAACGATTCTACCGTTACCTTTAATGAAATACGTGAAGATGACCGGACCATCAACCGGGTCTCAAAATACCTCGAAGAACAAAACAGCCTGAAAAAAGAGCAATTTGAAGCGGTTTTGGAATATGCCACCAACAACACAACCTGCAAAAGCAGACAACTCCTGAGTTATTTTGGAGAAAAAGACAGTAATGATTGCGGTGTCTGCTCCTATTGCATCCAAAAAAACAAAATTGCAATTCCGGTTACTGCCGGTGAAAAAATACTGCATTTATTAAAAACGGCTCCAATGAGTTCGAGAGAAATTCAGTTTCATTCCAAATTTCCGGATGAGGCACTTATCTTTGCATTGAGACAGCTTTTAGAAACAAACAAAATAGAATTGTTGCCCAACAACAAATATACTTTAAAATAGAATGGAAAAGTTACGCATCGTTTTTATGGGAACTCCTGAATTTGCCGTAGGCATACTGGATACCATTTTGAATACTAATTTTGAAGTCGTTGGAGTAATTACTGCTCCTGACAAGCCAGCGGGTCGCGGCCAGAAAATCAAATACTCTGCCGTAAAAGAATATGCCTTAGAAAAAAACCTGAAATTACTGCAACCAACCAATCTTAAAGAGGAAGCTTTTTTAGCAGAGCTAAAAGATTTAAATGCCAATCTTCAGGTAGTGGTAGCTTTCCGTATGTTGCCAAAAGTAGTTTGGGACATGCCTAAATTTGGCACGTTTAATCTGCACGCTTCCTTACTTCCAAATTATCGTGGTGCCGCTCCTATCAACTGGGCCATTATAAACGGCGAAACCAAAACCGGCGTCACTACCTTTTTTATTGACGACAAAATAGATACCGGCGCGATGATATTGAGCAAAGAAGTAGCTATTACTCCCGATGAAAATGCAGGACAACTGCACGACACCTTAATGCATCTGGGAAGTCAGGCTGTTGCCGAAACCTTAGAACTAATCCAAAACGGAAAAGCAGAAACAACCTTACAGGTTGACTCTGCTGAAATAAAAACGGCATACAAGCTCAATAAAGACAACTGCAAGATTGACTGGAACCGCCCGGGAAAAGAAATCCACAACCAGATACGCGGACTATCTCCTTATCCGGCCGCCTGGAGTTTCTTTAGCGACAACGGTCAGGAATGGAACGTTAAGATATATGAAGCTAAATTTATGGCCCAAACGCATGCCGAAACCATTGGAAAAATAATTACCACAAAAAAGGAAATGAAAATTGCGGTCAGTGACGGCTATATAGAAATTATCCAATTACAGTTTCCGGGAAAGAAAAACCTAAAGACGTCCGAACTATTAAATGGCATCAGTTTCGGAACGAATGCCAAAGCGTTCTGACCCCGCATAAACACTGATTTCACAGCGATTTCGAGAAAAACAAGTCGGTTTTATTAACAAAAGCCCCAAGTTATCAACAAAACAGCGAAAAACACCCGAAATGTGTTGCCCAGTAAGGAAATCCTATTAAATTTGTTATAATTAACATAATGTTTAACCAACAATTAAAACTATTATTATGAACAAATCAGAATTAATTGATGCTATCGCTGCTGACGCAGGAATTTCTAAAGCAGCTGCAAAATTAGCTTTAGAGTCATTTTTAAATAACGTAGGTGGCACTTTGAAAAAAGGTGGCAGAGTATCTTTAGTAGGATTTGGATCTTGGTCAGTTTCTTCTAGAGCTGCAAGAGAAGGAAGAAATCCTCAAACTGGAAAAACTATCAAAATCGCTGCTAAAAATGTAGTGAAGTTCAAAGCTGGTGCTGAATTAGAAGGATCAGTTAACTCTAAATAGTTTTTTGTCCCGATATAAATTAAAGCCTTCCATTTGGGAGGCTTTTTTTATACTGTTCGTCGAATTAATTTGGAAAAAAAACTTTTTATTGTTAAATTTAATGAAAAATGCATCCAAATGATTTCAGAAAAACTCAAAAAAGGAATACTTCTGATCGCGGAACCATCCATAATCGGAGACCTATCATTCAATCGCTCAGTGATTTTGCTGGCAGATCATAACGAGGAAGGTTCTGTAGGATTTATCCTTAACAAACCTTTGGAATATACCATACAAGATCTGATTCCTGAAATCAATGCCAAGTTTAAGATTTATAATGGCGGACCTGTCGAACAGGACAATCTTTATTTTATCCACAATATTCCGGAAATGATTCCCAACAGTATTGAAATTTCAAACGGAATCTATTGGGGCGGCGATTTTGAATCAACCAAAGCACTTATTAACGAAGGAAAAATCAAAAAGAATAACATCCGCTTTTTCTTAGGCTATACCGGTTGGGATGCACAACAATTGGATAGGGAAATGCAGGCCAATTCCTGGATTATTTCCAAGAATATCTATGAGAATAAGATTATTGGCAAATCCACCACTGATTTCTGGAAGCAGAAAATCCTCGAGTTAGGGGGCGATTATGTCATATGGTCGAATGCCCCCGAAAATCCGATACTGAATTAGCCCAAACGGATTTGCGCATTTAATCGAAGCAGCAAGTCTTTAGCCAAGCCCATCCCATATTCTTTTTTACGATATTTTGTTATAGGCTGAATACCTCTGACTACATTCGTTATAAACAATTCATCCGCTTTTTGAAGGTCAAAAGGAGAAATTGGAGCTTCTTCCACTTCTATCGTTTCTATTTTTTTAGCAAGAGCCAAAATTTGCTTACGCATGACGCCATTAAGGCATCCTTCAGAAATTGGCGGTGTTACCAGTTTATTCCCTATAAGCATAAAAAGATTCCCGTTTAAGGCCTCAATAACATTCTTTTCATCGTTAATCAAAAGACAGTTGTCATAGCCGTTCTCATCAGCAAAAATACTTCCCGTGACATTTATCATCCTGTTAGACGATTTAATTGTAGAAAGCAAATGTTTGGTAACGATAAAATCTTTGTACAATTCAACTTCATATTGGTCTTTTTCAATTCGGTATACCGAATCTTCCAATGGCAATACCGTAATCAAAAAGGACACATTATTGTCTTTAGGAAGATAAAAGCCACCCTCTTTTCTGTAAACGGAAATACGGGCACGGCAGGAACCTGAAAAATTTTCCGAAGCAGCCGTAGACAAAATCTGCCCTTCGAAATATTCCATCGTAAAGTTCATCGGGATTTCCATACGAACAATCCGCATGGCAGACATCAACCTAAAATAATGATCTTCAAGAAAAAGCACTTTCCCATCTAAAATTTTTACTGTTTCAAAAACCGAATCTCCGTAAAGAAATGCTCTGTTACCAGCCAATATATTTGTGTCGTCTGTAATAGTTCCGTTGAAATTAATCATAAAAAAAGCCCTGAAATTAAATCAGGGCAAATATAAGTCTTAAAAAGGGAATTCTGCTATACCGATCCGATTACATGTTTTAAATCGGAAATCTGGTTTTCCCATAACTGAGTCGATTCGGCCACCTCATCTTTTTCGGCAAAGTCAACCACCATTAAGGAAACATCTTTTGTGATTTCATCCACAAGGATTCGCAATTCAAAGAAATAGTCTCCGTCCTGCCCGTTTTCATCAATCCAGCGAAATTTTACTTTTTCACCGGTTTTTTTGGAAGCCAGTCTGGCTTTCTCTTCTGCGTCATCCCATATGAACGTAAAAAGCTCTCCGCGAGAATTGACATTATCAGCAAACCACTCCGATAAACCCGAAGGTGTTGATATATACTGATATAGCAATTGAGGTGAGGAATTTAAAGGAAATTCTAGTTCGTAACGTATTTTACTTTCCATAGTATGCTCTAATTTTTTTTGGAAATATATAGAATAAATTCAAGATAACTATAATTTAAAAATTATTTTTTTTGGTCATTTATATTTGCAAGCTTTAAATTTAGTTTTATATTTGCACCCGCATTCAAGGATGCATGTCTTCAGAAATGGCGAGGTAGCTCAGTTGGTTAGAGCGCAGGATTCATAACCCTGAGGTCACGGGTTCAACTCCCGTCCTCGCTACTAGAAATGGCAAAGGCTGACAGTTTTTCTGTCAGCCTTTTTTCTTTGGTACACATATATGACTAAAATTAAGCATTTTTGATTGTTATATTACAATTTATGCGTCTTTATTGCAGTAAATTATCAGGAGCGAATTAATTATATTTACCATTTACGGAAATATTAAATAACAAAGTATGATTGAGATAATTGATAACCTGATAAAAGTCCCTGAAGAAAGAAAGAAGTATCTGGTGTTTACTATTAAGATACTTTTGACTTTAATTTTTGCGGATTTTCTTTATAGATTTTTGATTGGTGAATATACGCTTCTTGTGCCATTTTCGGACGGATTTTATCAAGACCTTTACAAGTATCTTTTATCGGGAAAATCTTTAATAGCACTATTTTTGTATTTCGTAAGTTATATCTGTCTATTTATTGTTTTACCCATAATCATAACTTTTGGTTTAGACCTATTTAAGTTCAAAAAAGGCCACTCTGTAACGAAAGATATGCGTTACATGAGAAAAGTACTAGAAATGACCAATATAGCTAAATATAGTTTTGACGGAAAAATAATAAAAGGGCGAGATTTCGACACTTTTTATGATTTACTTTTAAAAATGAGAAAGAGAACAGTACAGCAAGCAATCTCAGATTTTAAACATTCGCTAATCAATGAATTTATTCAACTTTATGTTAGTTTTATATTAATATATTTTTTCATTTTTAACTTTCAAAATTTACCTCTTAGTTTAATTATTATTGCATTGGGCTTACTGTTGATAATATTTTACTATGCCATAAATATCTTCCACTCATTCATGCAAGATGAAGAATTGCATCTTATAGTGCGTTATATTAAAGCAAAAGATATAGTTTATAAATTCATCAGCAAAAGAAATTTGACGGTGATTAGACCAGACTTTTTACCTGAAAGTTCTGAAGCTACTTTAGTTATTACTAAAGAAAAAAAGTTGCTTATAGATTACTATCAGCCGATAACGTCAAAACAAATGCACGAATTTGAAAAGATTAAAGAAAAACATAAAATTGACATACTATTGCTAATTAATTGTACAAACGATAGAACCGAAATCAGATCGCAAAACCAAATAATTTCCCTACCCTTCACCACCACAAAAAAAATTAAAAAAATGCTACGTAATTATACAAAATAGCAATATATGAATAACGTTATTATGAAGTATTAACTAGAATTTATTAGATGTAAACGATCTGTCCTTTAATTCCTTAAAAATAAATTTTTAAATACTATTTGGATCAATAAAATTAATTTTGATTTCTCTATTACTAGGAAAAAATAAAAGTCTTACTCTTTCTGATATTCTTTGTTTTTCGTTTTCTAAATTGATAATTGTCACTTCTTTTAAATTTTCTTTGTTACAAGCTGACCTAAGCATTTGGCTCAATTCAGCATCTAAAGGATCTAAAGAAATTCCATACAGAATTATGTGTGTAGCCTCCATAAAGAATTCCATGCCCATTTTATGCTTTAAACCAATTTTAAAACTTTCTTCTTTTGCTCTAAATGTTTCATCTGTTATTTCTGACGGCAAATACAGACTATTACAATCATCAACATCACCATGAATATGAAATATCGATTGCGGATGTGAAATTCCAAATCTTTTAAGCTCCTGACTAATCACCTTATCGACCGTTGTATCCCAGTTTGTGGTTACAAATCCAAAGGTATTATCGTCAGAAATGATAAGCTTTTCTATAATTCTTTTTAAAGCTGGCCTCGCTCTGATCTCATCTTTATCTTGAGCCATCTTTAGGTTATCTACGATTGCTTTCTTTAACCAATAGGTGTCTTTTTTATGAATTTCCAGAATTTCAGGAGCTTTGATATGTCCTACAGTTGAATAAAATCTAAGCATATAAATCCAATTAGCCAAAACAAAATTTGCTCCGTCAGCCGTCGTATCTATTCCACAGAACTCTTTAATAGCATTTAATACAGGAGCCCAAGCATTCTCAACGGCACCCGCACCTATTAATAATGCAACACGATTTTTTTTCATTTGCCAGTTTTTTATTAGAGAACAATATTAATTAAAATAAGGAACACTTTTTCTGTATTCCTTTCTTAGGTAAAGACGGTATATAAAATACCAACACCTCCATATCCTAATCCTTTTTACTTCGTATCAAATTGCGCTTCGGCAGGTTCCAGATCGTATATTTTTTGTCTTGCCATAAATAAGGACGACCAGAGTATTCAGGATTTTGAGCAAACGCAGTCATCAGATAAAATCTAACATTGCAGTTAGAATATATTTTTCATTGTTCTTGATTTAGAATAGTATAAAAAAAAGGTTATTCGATGCGGACAGATTATAAGCCTCCCTGAATATTTAGACTTAAATCTGAATGTCGAGTTTGAATTTGAAGCTCAGTTTGAATTTGAAGATAGAGAATTTTTAAGTTTAGAATTTGAAGGAAAGATTCATAACCCAAGGTCACGGGTTCAACTCCCGTCCTCGCTACTAGAAATGGCAAAGGCTGACAGAAAAACTGTCAGCCTTTTTTCTTTTCCCAACAGCTGATACAATCCTTTATACATTCTCCTAATCAAATTTATAGTCTAATGTTAGCGCAACCAGCACTCACATTCTTATTGACAATTTTTCATATCAGAAACTGAAAAATTGTCATTTTTTTCTCTTGGCACATTTTTGGATTTTTACATGAAGCACGCATCAAATTAGTGCATTATTTAAAAAATATTGTCAAACAATTTAAAAGTTAAATGTTATGAATCTTATCAAAAGAAACGGAAATCATACACCAGGTTTCCACCGTTCGTTTTTTGATGACATTTTTGGCCGTGAGCTTTTCAATTGGGAAAACAACAATTTTTCTACTACAAGCACAACGTTGCCATCTGTAAACATCAAAGAAACCAAAGACACTTATGAAGTTGAAGTCGCTGCTCCGGGACTGGAAAAAAATGACTTCAAAGTCACCCTTGACGGCAATTTGCTGACTATTTCTTCAGAAAAAGAAAATAAGCAGGTAAGCGAGCAACAAAATTTCACACGCAGGGAATTCAGCTACCAATCATTTCAACGCAGTTTTGAATTACCAAAAAATGTGGTCGATGAAGAAAATATCAGCGCCCGATATGAAAACGGGCTCTTGCTGCTATCTATTCCAAAAAAGGAAGAAGCTAAACAGAAGCCTCCAAGAATGATTGAAATCCAATAATACCAATCATTTACCATTTAAAAGCTGCCCTTCGGGGCAGTTTTGCATTATCTTTAAAAGCCATTGCTATGTCATCACAATTATTCTCAGGGATAGCTGTGCTGTCCTGTGTACTATTGTTGCTTATTCTCCTCCTGCGCAGATTGAAGCAACCTTATTTCATTGCTTATATTGCATCCGGTTTACTTCTTGGTCCAAAAGTTTTAAACATCATCCATTCGCCGGAAGTAGTGTCGGAATTGGGAGAAATTGGTATAGTGCTACTCATGTTTTCGATTGGAGCTCATATTGACCTTCGGAATCTCAGCAAAAATTTTTACAAACCATTATTAATAGCTTTTGTACAAGTTGCATTAAGTTTCCTCTTTATGTACTGTATAGGTAAACAGGTGGGATGGAATATCAATACGATTGTTTTAATCTCTTTTATTATAAGCCTAAGCAGTTCAGCCATTGTATTCCAATATCTGGCAAGGACAAGAGAAATTAAGAGTCAGCTTGGCATCATTACCTGTGGCGTATTGTTAATGCAGGATATTCTTGTAGTACCAATGATACTAACGCTAAATTTTATGTCGGGCAGTAACGCATCCATGCAGGACCTGGTAAAAGTTTGCGTAGGCGGCATACTGATACTTTTATTTTTAAGAGCCGCTATTACAAAGAAACTTTTCCGGATTCCAATGCGAAGAGAAATTATCGCCGACCACGATCTGCAGGTTTTTATTGGTTTTTGTATATGTTTCGGAATGGCATGGATTAGCTCCTGGTTTGGCCTGTCGCATGCTTTCGGTGCTTTTGCCGCAGGAATAATAATTGGCCGGGACAAAGCGACACGATGGCTTGAAAAATCGTTTATTCCATTCAGGGTATTCTTTATGGCTTTCTTCTTTCTGGCAGTAGGATTGCAGCTCGACATCCGCTTTTTTGTTGAGAATATGGATACAATTATTATGGTTACGGTAAGTGTACTGCTAATTAACAGCCTAATTAACAGCCTGCTTTTTAAGCTCACCGGAAATAATTGGAGAGACAGCATATATGGCGGCGCACTTTTATCACAGATTGGAGAGTTTAGCTTTATGCTTGCTACATTAGGAGCTTCCCTGGGATTGGTTACAAGTTATACGTATCAGATTACACTTGCTGTTATTACTTTCACCATGCTTCTAACGACAATATGGCTGACAATAATACAACAGTTAATCTATCGCTTACCAATTGCAAGGAACATGAGAATATAAAAGAACTTACAAAGATGTATCTGCCTGAAAGTTTCAGTCAGAATAGTTGTAATTACAATTAATTTAGGGAAGTTAGTAGATAACTACGGTTGAAATGATTGAACATAAAAAAGCCCATAGATTTTGGAATCTACAGGCAATTTAGGCATAATTCGTATTTATCATTTTAGGTAGTTGTCGGTAGTGGCTATTGTTAATCAAAAGATTAACGTTGGCTAGAAAATTGGTCGGGCTATCGTCCTTCCAAATTAATAAAGGAGTTTTAGCTCATGGTGGGATCGAACAACATATCCTATTGCGATTCCTAAAACAAGAATAGCCATAGCGTTTGCCGTATTGAAACGAATTCCAACAGAAGTATCTCCTTTACTTGCGTACAATTCAATTGCTTGCATGATATAGGTTCATCAGGATTTTAAAACTTTCGTACAGCTTGCCCTGATGAATCAATAAATTTAGCGGCTTCTGGCTGACGTAATTAACTACGCTTCAGCAAGTTGTTAACTGATTTATTAACAATGCAAGAAAAAGCCTCTCAATAGAGAGGCTTTTTATTTTATGAGAGGTTAGTAATCTCGTCCCAAGAGAATTTTATTCTTATCTTTTTTCTGTTTTAAATTATATTCATCTACTTTTTTCTGAAGGCTGTCGGGAATCTCCAAAGGGCCATATACGGCCTCATATATGGTTTTCTGTATCTTATAGAGATATTCATTTGAAATTTCATTTCTGTCGTACCATCCTGAGTACACGCCGTTATTGTTAATATATCTTATTTGACGCTTCATTGAAAAAACTACCCTATATGGGCCGCTTCCCACTATTTCGGAAGTAAAACCTTCTTTAAAATTTTCTGCTTCTGCATAACCTTCAATTATTCCCTTGTCGAAATCCTGTTTCTTGATTTCGGTATACTCCTGCTTCATCATAATATATACAGCATCCCATATTTTCTGCCTGGGTACATCAAATGAAGTATTGAGGATTGTTTTTAATTTGAAATTGTTAATCTCAATTAAGATTTCTTTTTTTGTCTGTGCTTTGGCAAAGATTGAAGTCAGTAGTATGACTGCAATAAGTAAGTTTGTTTTCATATTTTGACTTGCCCTTGCCTCTCAGGGTTCTTAAGTTTTTGAAAACCAAAAGCGTGAGGCAAACTCGTTACCCAACGCCGAAAGTACCACGAAGTAAGTGAAAATAATTATTGTATTTTTACTGGAGATGGTTTTCCATCCTTATTAGATAAGCATTTAAAAAATAGTATCGATGATGTAAATACAAAGGGAGATTTTGATTATTTTGTTGTTTGTTTAGATTCTGATGATGATTCAATAGATGAACGTAGAAAACAGGTTTTAGACTTTATAGAAGAAGAAGAAATCGAACTAAGTCCAAATACTAAACTTATAATAATTGTTCAAAATAAATGTTTTGAAACCTGGTTTTTAGGAAATCAAAAGATTTTCAAAAAGAATCCCGACAGCAGTTTTCTGTCTGATTGTATTAAGCATTATAATGTAAAAACAGATGATCCGGAATTAATGGAAAAGCCTGCAGATTTTGAGCGGTCTACTGCGGTATTTCATTCGGTATATTTACAAGAAATGTTTGCTGAAAAAAATATTAAGTATAGTAAAAAAGACCCCAAAGAAGTTGCAGAAAAATATTTTCTAGATAAATTAATTAAGCGTAGCACAAAGACAAATCATATTCAGTCTTTCAAATATTTCACGGATTTCTGTGAAAAAATTAACAATAAAATCTCATAATAAATTTAATTATCATATATTTTTTAGTAATTACGAAAATTTGATACTTAATCAAACATTTCACGCAATCTGTCATCAAAACCAGGAGCTTGACGTATGTGCTCAATATGCTCAGATATATCTTCCCAGCCAATATACTCTTTAACACTATAAAATCCATTTTCTTTGATTTTGACTAATTTGGAGTCCACGTATTTGAAATTATCATCGTAGATAATGTTGAGGGCTTCTTTTGAAAAATACCATTTTCCACCAACCGTCACTTTTTTAATTAGCGGGTTGGTTAAAAGAGATTCCAATGTAATACCTATCAAGTCCATGCCTTATCTATTATATCGCGCTGAGTGATGCGCTCGAAAACATTCTGTAAAAATACAAAAAAACGTTTGTCTTCTTTCCATTTCCTAGTATTATATCTGAAAGTAAATTCATTCAGATAGCTGTTCAAGTGCTTTTTAGACCACCAATTATAGGTGCCGATATAGCCTCGCTTCATATTGGCCCAAAGTCCCTCGATGCGGTTTGTGTTTATCTCCTGTGGTCGGTCTTCTGATAACTTTTCGCCGTTTTTGACCTTGAAGTGAATATATTTGTCGTTAAGCCCATTGTAGCCTATCCAAGAATCCGTAATAAATATGAGCCTTCAGGAACCACGTTGCGTACCAATGATTGAACGTATTCAGGCTTTCGGGCTGGAAGCATGAATGTACGTAATAGTCCGCCACGTTCCACTATTCCTAACACCCACGTTTTGTCAATCCCGTTACCACCTTGACTGTTTGGAATCTTCTTGTCTTTATGCCTATTAGCCTGTAGGCCGCCGAATACACATTCATCAGCTTCAAAGACTTGCTGTGCTCTAGGTTCAGTTTCTTCTTCAGGAATCTTGAAAGATCTGCGAATTTTTGAAGCCATAAACCAGGCCGTTTTGATTGTAACGCCAATTTCCTTTGAAAGCTGTATGGAAGAAATACCTCTTTTGTGATTATTCATAAGCCAGATGGCCACGAACCAGTCACGAAGCGGTACTTTTGTTTTTTCATATATTGAACCCGTGCGAACCGTGAAATATTTTCTTGTTTTGGCGCATATATAACGTTTACCATCTTTACATTTCCACGCTGATGCTGAAGTATCGAATGGACTTATGACTTTTCCGTTCCATCGGATTTTTTCCAAATGCTCAATACAGGACTGCTCAGTAGGAAATGTACTTAAGAGTGTTCTTATAGAAGTAACCGATTTTGGAAACATAATGAATAAAATATCTTAAGTAAATTTATCATATTGTCAAATTCGATTTCAAAATTTCCGGAAAAAAGTTTTCAACCATAGTTATCTACTAACTTCCCTTAATTTAATAGTATTTGAAATGGACAATTTATTTTTCATCTCACTCAATATTAAAACAGCATCCGGTTTTGAAAACTATGCAACCTACAATCTCGGTTCGAACAAAGAGAAGGCAAAAGCAATTTTTGACCAGCTGCATGGTTCATTAGATATCTCAGACAAAACCGTTCTGACAATGGATTTTACCGAAATGAAGGATGGAATACCACTACCTATAGCAATGCTGGACTGTACTTTTGACCAGATTATCTGTAACACAAGAATTATTACACGAGAAATATTTAAAAATTTAAATCTGGAAGAGGAATGAAACATGTTTGTCGGAAATCAGATTAGAATTTTAGATACGCGCCACAATAATCATATATGTAAAATTTATTTTTTACTTAATTTTAAATGAAATGCAAGAAAACTTTATTGTAATTTTAAATAATTAACGGAGGAATTTAAATCCATAATCATTTTGGTACGGATGAATAAAAATTTGCATCTTAAATTCTCAACACAAAATTTACTTTGCTTTTTGAATTAGGCATAAAGTTCCAAATGATTATTAATTTTAAACAAAACTATGGATAAAGTAAGAAATCAAACCCGTACAACTCTCTTGGATGTGTGCAGTATAGCATTTCTTATTTTATTCCCACACCTTGCTCCACTACCATTCTACTTGTATGCTGTTATATGCTTATTGGTAATTTGGTTTCTTCTGCGAAAAAAAGGAATGTCATTCCGTGACCTGGGCCTTTCTAAAAGCCGCTTTACTCTAAAAACCATTTTAGCAGGTATAATTTCCGGTTTGATATGGGTAGTTTTTATGCAGTTTATTTATATTCCTGTAATCAAAAGCCTCTTTGTTGTACCGGATTATACGGAATACAATTTCATACAGTGCAACCTCTCCAAACTCATAATGACCATTAGCGCTGCATGGCTCATAGGCGGTTTTTATGAAGAAATTGTATTTCGTGGCTATATACAATCACTATTTGAAAAATGGATTTCCAAAAGCTCAAGGATTCCATGGAGCATTATTATTACAAGCCTATTATTTGGCCTTTACCATTGGCAACAGAACACTTTTGGTATTATAGCGGCGACGCTGGGAGGACTATATTGGGGATTTCTATACCGAAAATACAATAACAATCTTTGGATAGTCATTCTTTCACATGCATTATTTGATACTATCACTCTATTGCTTATTTATACGGGAGTATTCGGCAACTTGGCTTAATTATTATGGACTGATTTCCCAATCAAATATTGCTTTTTACAAAATTAAATAAGACATTTAAAAACTAAAATTTTATAAAATTCACAATGAAAAAAGGAATTCTTTTACTCGCATTAACATCAATGATATTCTCGTGCAACAAGAAATCTGAAGCCGACCAGAATACGGAAGCAGAAACAGAGCAAGTTTCTGAAAAAAACAACCAACCGGAGACAGAAAAAAAATTCAATATTGAAGACATCGCTTTTTCGAATGCCAGCATAGGCGATTTCCCATTTTTCACTCTACCACAAGGACTAACGCAGCAAAACAAACCATTGGAAAAAAAATTCGATGTTTGTTACTTCCCTATTGACGGCATAATGACTCCATTTGAAGGCAGACTCTACAAAGCTAATATAACTTCCAAGCCGGGCGAAGAATTTTCGCAGCGGTATTTCGAAAAGAGTCTTGAAGATTATCTCACTTCAGTGGGAGCAGTAAAGGTTTTTGATGGAAAAATTTCTTCCGAAGAATATGACCGATACAACAAACAGGATCCTAATAAAGGAGATGAAGGAGATATTGGTTATGCAGATGAACAGATTAAATTTTACATTATCCGTACAAAAGACAAAGGAAATATTTATGTTCAGTTTTCTGCCAATAATGCTGCCGGAAAGCTTAATATTCTTCAGGAAGAAGCATTCAAACAAACCATAACAAAGGTTACAGCAGATGAAATAGCAAAAGATTTAGCAGAAAAAGGCAAATCAATCTTATACATTAATTTTGATGTAGATAAATCTACCATTTTACCTGACGGTAAGGAAATCGTAAAAGAAATAGCAGGAGCATTAAAGGAAAATTCTTCATTAAAAATTGCCATAGAAGGACATACTGACAATTCAGGTAATGCCGCTCACAATAAAAAATTGTCCGATGATCGTGCTAAAGCTGTATTATCTGCCTTAACAACACAGGGAATTGACCAATCAAGACTGTCAGCCAAAGGTTTTGGGGCAGAACGTCCGTTAGTTCCAAACGATTCAGAGAGTAATAAAGCAAAAAACAGACGGGTAGAACTAGTTAAGATAAAGTAAAAAAGGAATTATTTACTTCAAAAAGCTCTCGTTCAAATTACTACATCAAAAAAGCTAACAGAAAAATCTGTTAGCTTTTTTTGTTTGTACCAAAACTATAAATGACTCCATCTGCATAGTTAAGGTTATTATAAACATCTTTATATCTATCATTATTTGTAATACTTTGGCTATATTCTTTACCAACTCTATAGCCTATGAAGCTTTCAGCATTACTTTCTTTTGCCGTGATATTATTTACGCAAGTTGTTACTGCACAACAAATGTTTCCTTATGAGCGAGATATTTCAAACAAGGAAAATTATATCCTCAAAGAAATTTCATTTAAAGCAGCAGAAAAGAAAGACAGTATTACCATTTATGGAACATTGGCGATGCCTAAATCTGGGTTTGAAAAATTAGTAATCATTGTACCAGGCTCAGGAGCAGATACCCAATACAGCCATTATAAACTGACGGATAAACTCTTGCAACATAACATCGCAGTTTACAGATATGACGATCGCGGTACGGGCAAATCCGGCGGTAAAAACAATAGCGCCAATTACACCATCGACCAGATGAGTGCCGAATTATACAATGCCTTCAAAGTCTTGAAAAAAACTACCGAATTAAATGGCAAAAAAATTGGAATGCTTGGCCATAGCCAGGGTGGAATGGTGACAATGGGCGCCTATAAACTTGGCGCAAAACCTAATTTTCTTATTCAATGGGCAACGCCGGTGCAAAAACATGGTGCTTTCCTGAAATACCAGTTAACAAAAAGGCCAGAACGGTTTACTGATATTTTTAAATATGAAACTTTAGAAGAAAAGCTTACTGTAATGGAATCGTTGCATAAAGTTGCGGAAGAAAATCCTGAGCTGGATAGCTGGCCACTTTCTAAAAAGCTTGACAAGGTTTCTAAAAAAATAGGTTATGATGAAAAACGCTACACCAGGTTTCCTTATATGACACTTACTTCTGAAAAAGCTGTTGTGCAGAAAAATCTGGAGCCTTTGTATAAAAATGCAGATTTTCCACTTTTATATATTGTTGGCAGCGCAGATGATTTTGTAGATGCCAATGCAGAAACTGCATTATTAAAGAATTTTGCAAATCCAAACATCACCGTAAAAGTCTATGATAAGCTGAATCATTATTTAGGCAATACATTACTTACATCTGAAAGTATGTATGCTATCAATGAAACGCCTGCCAATGAAATAGCCAATTGGATAAAAAACCTATAATGACTTTGCCATTACGCAACAATATCAATACGTTTATTACTCTTTGCCGTTTCCCTTCCCCATTCAGAAATAGCCTGGAGTAACGGGATTAGTGTTGTTCCAAATTCTGTCAGCTCGTACTCTACTTTTAATGGTGGTTTGCTGGTATGGACTGTACGCTTAATTAAACCGTCTTCTTCCAGTTCCTTTAATTGTAGGCTTATTGTACGTTCTGTAACCATTGGCAGCTCTTTTCGCAATTCGCTATAACGTAATTTCCGAATCAAATGAATAAGAATTACCGCTTTCCATTTCCCTCCAATATATTTCATGGTAAGACTGGTAGTACAGGGATATTTTTTGTCGTCTATGCAATACATTTATACTATCTTTTTTGACCGTTATTGCAAAGTTATCTAACTATACTTAATTTTGCAACTATAAAATATATAGTATAAAAATCAGAACCGATATGAACTTCTTAGACCTTGCAAAAAGCAGATACACTACAAAAAGCTACAATTCGAATAAAAGGATTTCAGAAGAAAACATTGCAGAACTAAAAGAGATTTTAAGCCTGAGCCCTTCTTCGATTAACAGTCAGCCCTGGAAATTTATTTTTATTTCCGATGAGAAACTAAAAAACGAACTGGCCGGCGTTTCTTATTTTAACCAGCAAAAAATCAATGACGCAAGCCACCTGGTTGTTTTTAGCGTCATTGATGACATTCAGTTATTTGAAAATCAAATCAGGCAAAATTTACCTGAAGGTTCGGTAAATTATTACAACCAATTCCTAAAGCCAAAACCGGAATCTGAAATCAAATCGTGGCTGGAACATCAGGTTTATTTGTCGCTCGGGTTTTTCCTTTCGGCTTGTGCCAGTATGGATATTGACAGTTCGCCAATGGAAGGCATAAAAAATGAAGAATACGACAAAATATTGCAATTGGATGGCTATAAATCGTTATTTGCTGTTGCCATAGGTTACAGAAATCCGGAAGATTTTAACCAGCCTTCTGTTAAAGCCAAGTCGCGTTTATCTCTGGAACAGACAATACAATCTTTTTAATTTATTCACAGAATCCGGAGCGGAAAAATAAACAAAGTCATTATTACTTTTCAATCAAAAAGTCGGTACCGGAGTATCGGCTTTTTTTGTATTTCAATTATGGAGTTGCATAGGGAAATAAGCCGTTGGAAAACGCAAAAGTTGACCCAAGAGTGGAATTACTTTCGATAACTTTTCGATTGGCAGACGCCGAAGAATTTAAAAGCACCTATTTTGAAAGCTACGTAGAGGATATAAATACCTATTTGTTACACCTAATTATAGGGATGAAATGTAGATTATCAGCCCAATTATAAATATTTCAGCATACCGCAATAACCATTATAGCTCAGCCACCATGCCTATTTTATTGTATTTGTTTTTATATTCCAATGGCGACAAACCTGTAATTTTCCGAAACACCTCGCGAAAAGCCTTTACATCGGCATAACCAACCTCATACATTATTTCATTGATTGTTTTTCGGGAAGTTTCGAGTTCTTTTTTTGCCGATTCGATTTTTACTCTTTGCAGGTATTCAACCGGCGTATTACCCGTTGCTTTTATAAATCTGCGGTCAAAATTTCTTCGACCAACAGTAAATTTCTTCGAGAGTTCTTCTATCGATATTTTCTCTGTGAAGTTCTTTTCAATATATTCCTGTGCTTTTACAACTACTTCATCCCCATGCGTTTTCTGCCCGTTAAAAATCACAAAGTCAGATTGTGCCTGCCTGTCAATATCAATTTGAAAAACCTTGGAACAATAAATGGCTGTTTGCCTGTCATAATATTTTTCAACCAAATAGATAATAAGATTCAGGAATGAATAACCGCCGCCGTTGGTGTAAATGCCCTGTTCATCTGTAATGAGTTTTTCAGCTTTCAGGTTTACCTTCGGGAACAACTGTTTAAAATTCGCAGCCGCATTCCAGTGAATGGAACAGCTTTTCTTGTCTAACAGACCTGTTGAAGCCAGGATATAGGCTCCGGTACACATGCTCGCTACCTCAGCTCCTTTTTTGTACTGCTCCAATATCCAATCCACCAGAATAACATTTCCTCCTTCTACTTTTTTAAAAGCAGCCAGTATTGCAGGAATAATAATCAGGTCTGTTTTGGGAATGGAATTTATTCCTTTTTGTGGCATAACGGTAAGCAAACCATTTACAAAATTGGATTGTTCTGAAACACCCGCCATTTCAATAGTAAATACCGGGTCCTTATGTTGCCGGATATAATAATTATTGGCCTCCGTAAAAATATGATAGGCACCAATAATACACGACAGCGTGTTGGGTCCGGCCTGTGTATCGGGCACTAATATGGTAAGGTGTTTCATAAGACAAGATTTAAAACCATTTCATTTTATAACTCCATAGTTACTACAAAGTTAAAAAAGCATTTTGTCCAAATCAACCTCTTATAAAGTCTATTTCACACCCTATACAGGTAGTTTCTTGTCAATACCTTTGATTAGAGAATAAAAACAATCAAAATAGCAAACAAATCATGAAACAAGAAGATTTTACAACCTCATTTACCGTGGACGCTACGCCGCGAAAAGTATTTGATGCCATCAACAATGTACGCGGATGGTGGTCCGAAAACATAGAAGGCCCAACAGACAAACTTAACGGCGAGTTTTCCTATCATTATATGGATGTTCACCGTTGCAGGATAAGAGTAACGGAAATGCAGCCCGATACTAAAATAGTCTGGCATGTACTTGACAACCATTTTAAGTTTACCAAAGACAAAAGCGAATGGAAAGATACTTATGTGATTTTTGAAATTACTGAAAAAAATGGCCGGACGGAGATGAAATTCACACATCAGGGGTTAGTTCCAACCTATGAATGTTATCAGGTATGCCAAGATGCATGGACCTACTACATACAGGAAAGCCTGAAAATGCTTGTCGAAACTGGCAAAGGTCAGCCAACACCAAAAGAAACGGAATCGGCAGCCGTAACCAAACAAAACAACAACCCATCCGATACAAAAAGCATCTACCACAAATTACTGATTAAATCGCCTTTGGAAAAAGTATATCAGGCGCTAACCACACAGGAAGGATTAGCCGGATGGTGGACGCCGGACACTACTGCAAAACCCGAAGTGGGCAGTATTTTGAGATTTGGATTTGGTCCGGAGTATTTCAAACAAATGGAAGTTTTAGAGTTAAAACCGTACAGCTTTATAAAATGGAAGTGTATCAAAGCTTTTGAAGACTGGATTGGCACCACGCTCACTTTTGAATTGGAAGCCCATCAAAAAGGATGCACTCTATTGTTTCATCATGACGGTTGGGAAGCCTATACACCGGAAATGGCGTCGTGCAGTTTTGATTGGGCACTTTTCTTTAGAAGCCTGAAGTTTCTTTGCGAAACCGGTAAGGGATTTCCTTATCCCGATTTTGATAAATAATCTGACGGTTTTGCAGCGGGTAATTCTTTTTACGCAAAGGCACAGAGTCGCAAAGCAATTAGTATAAAACAGGAACGGCGGAGTATTCACTTCCGCCGTTCCTGTTTTTCTAAAAAGATATTTTTATAATTAAGCAGATGTTTTCTTACCGAATATTTTTTTTACTACAGTTACCAAAACAACTACTATAATTCCAACAACCAGACCAATACCAAATTCTTTAACTATTGAAGGTATGGAAGGAAATAATTCATGCAGGAAATGTACATTATGCACAAAAATTCCTCCGGCAACCAAAATTAGGGCTACAGTACCTACTACTGCCAATCCTTTTATAATCAAAGGCAATGACTTCACCAACAATGTACCTATTAAAAACAGAAACGATTTTTCTTTTGAACGCCTAATCAAATTGTAACCTGCATCATCCATACGAACAATTAGTGTCACAATACCGTAAACGCCAACAGTTGCTATTACAGCCACTGCTGAAACCGTAATTATCTGTACCGTCAAGGGTTCTGTTAATACGCTTCCCAAAGCAATGATTACGATTTCGACCGAAAGTATAAAATCTGTGGTGATAGCCGACCTGACTTTTGTTTTTTCGGCATCCCTATCATTTGGAACTTCTTCAACTGCAGGCGCATCATGACTGGCCGTTTTTCTGTGAAAAAGATATTCAACAATTTTCTCTACTCCTTCATAGGCCAGAAAAGCTCCACCAAACATCAGGATAATTATAATAGCCAACGGAAGAAAGGCATTTAACAGCAAAGCTATAGGTACAATAATTACCTTGTTAAGCAACGAACCTTTAGTAATTGCCCAAAGAACAGGGATTTCTCTGGAAGCCAAAAAGCCGGTTGCTTTTTCTGCATTCACTGCCAAATCATCACCTAAAATCCCGGCAGTTTTCTTGGTTGCTAACTTTGTAGTCATCGCTACATCATCCATGAGTAGCGCAATATCATCTAAAACGGCAAAAATACCTGAAGCCATATTTTTTTTTAATTATTTAGGCCGCAAATTAGACAATCGGCAGGTGTCCTACAATAGCCGCAACAATTTTAATTGAATAAAATATTAAGTGGGAAAGTTGGAAAGTCAAAAGGTTAATATGGTTGGAAAGTCGAAAGTCAAAGGTCGAAAGTTAAAAGACTATTCGGAATGCCTTTCACTATCCATTATCAACTATACACTATCAACTACCCATAATTCCGTTTTTAACCCTCTGGCAAGTTCTTCAGCAATTTGTCCGTTGGCACCAAGTATCGTCTGCACCTGTTTTCTTTTTGGAGAAGATTTTTATGCAATTTAAAATAAAAGGGAAGCTGAACATACCCAATCAGACGAAACCAGATTACTAAGCAAATATAAATAGTCAAGGGTAGCCCAAAATGCAAAGAACCAATTAATGCAGAAAAACTATTGCTTAAAAAACTTGTAAAACGGCAACATTTTGGCTTAAAATGAAATATTTTACAACAATTTAACATTATTTAAATCTTTTTTCCTACGTTTGTAATCCCAAATCTAATATTAATTATGAATAAAACTACCTTATTAGGAGTGTTATGCCTATTCGTTATGGGCATAACCCAAGGTCAGGTTGTGTCTGAGAACAAGTCCCCACTTGAAAAAGCACAGCACTATCTTAAAGAAAAAGGAGAAGTAGTCTTTACTTTCCAGGCTCAATCCAAAGAACAATTTAAAGAACTGGCGCGTTTCTTGTCTATCAGCCACAAGAGAGTCGACCAAAACGAGTTGAAAGTGGAGGCTTATGCCAATCCACAGCAATTTGAAAAATTTCAGATGTATGGCATTCCATTTGAAGTCAGCGTTTCTGAAAATGAATTTACTGCCGATGAATATCTTACTTACGGTACTTCGGCCTGGGATGACACTTGGAATGCATATCCAAAATACTCCGAGTATGTAGCCAAAATGCAATATTGGGCGAATACCTATCCTAATTTATGCAAGCTTCAAAGCATTGGTACCACTCCAAATGGAAGAACACTGTATGTATTAAAAATTTCCGACAACGCACAAGTTGATGAAGCCGAACCGGAATTTCTATATACTTCTTCCATGCACGGAGATGAAATTACGGGATATCCAACCATGCTACGCCTTATCGATTATTTGTTGACAGGCTATGCTACAAACAGTGAAATCAGCAATATTGTCAACAATACCGAAATTTTTATTTGTCCGTTGGCCAATCCTGACGGTTCGTATAAAACTGCCGGAAACGACACTATGAATTCTACAGGAAATACGGCAACACGTGCCAATTCTGCCGGAGTCGACCTCAACAGAAACTATCCTGACCCAATTGACGGGCTTCACCCTGACGGTTATGCTTACCAACCGGAAACACTTGCTTTTATGGAGTTTGAGAAAACAAGAAATTTTGTACTGGCAGCCAATTATCACGGTGGTGCTGAAGTCGTTAACTTTCCATGGGATACATCAACTACGCCAAGCACTTCCAATTTCAGCATCCACCCGCACGACAACTATTTTAAGTTTGTTTCCAAGGAATATGCGCAGCTTTGCCAAACCGCAGACGGAAATGCCAACTATATGGACGATGTTTACAACTCAGGCCAATTTGCAGGAACTACAAACGGTGCCGCCTGGTATTCTGTTTATGGCGGAAGACAGGATTGGAACAATTTCTTTAACCATAACAAAGAAATGACTATCGAAATTTCCGCAACAAAATTCCCTTCCGCAGCCAATCTTCCATTCTACTGGCAGAGAAACAGGCAGGCGCTTCTGAACTATATAAAACAAGCCAACTATGGTCTCAAAGGAACCGTTAAAAACAGCGCTGGCGAAGCTATTGATGCCAAAGTATACATCAACGGCACTGACCTGATGGGTTCATGGGTAAAAACAGGACCGCTGGGAGATTATTACAAAGTAATGATTGAAGGAACCTATAACGTAATTTTTGAAGCTCCGGGTTATACCAGCCAGACACAAAATGTTACTGTTTCAAACAATGCAGCCACTGTACTAAACGTAACAATGGTGCCAAGCACGACTATTCCAACGGCAGACGAAAAGACTATCTGCGAAGGACAAACTGCTGCATTAACAGCAACCGGAACAGGAACCATCAGATGGTATGCAGACAATACGACTACCACAGTTCTTGCTACGGGCACTTCATATACCACTCCGGCATTAAGCGCAAATAAATCATATTTTGTTGAACGTGAAACTCCTCAAACGGTAGGTCCAACATCAATTTCAGGAGGTAGTAGCGTAAACAATACAAATTCCAGAAACAAGTACATGATTTTCAGCGCTACGGCTCCATCAAAACTGAAAACAGTCACAATCAATACAAGTGCAGCCGGAGAAATTCTGGTAGAACTTCAAAATAGTACCGGAACAATGTTAGAATCCAAAATGGTAAAACTGACAGTATCCGGAACCCAGGAAATCGACCTGAATTTCTTTGTGCCTGCTGAAAATAATATGAGATTGGTCTTAAGACAAATTTCCGGATTCAATATTTATGCTGCTAATTCCGGAATAACCTATCCATATAGTAACGGAATTGTATCGATTACTGCCAACAGCGGTACTGGAACATTCCTGCCTTTCTTTAACTGGAAATTCCAAACCTTCAAGAGTGTCAGAGACGAAGTTATCGTAACTGTAAAACCAAATCCTGCCATTACTACGATTACTCCAAATACAAAAGTGAGAGGCGAAGCGGGCTTTACCTTAACTGTAAACGGAACCAATTTTGTTAACGGCGAATCTATAATTAACTGGAATGGTACAAACAAGACTACAACTTTTGTAAGTTCAACCCAACTGACGGCATCAATTTCTGCTTCAGACATTGCTGCAAGCGGAACGGTAGAAGTCAAAGTATTCAATACATGCAATAACTTTTCATCTGCGGCAACCAACTTTACGATTACGGCTCCAACATCAACAACATGGAACGGAAGCAGCTGGTCAAATGGAACTCCAAACTCAAGTCTTGACGCTATTATCAACGGAAATTATGCTTCGGGCACCAACGGTTCATTTACAACCAAGAGCCTTACCCTGAACTCCGGTTATACACTAACTGTAAATACAGGAAGTAGTATCACCATCAGCGACGCTATCGTAAATAATGCAGGAGCAGCAAATTTCATTGTAGAAAGCAACGCCAACCTGATACAGACAAACAATGCCGTAAATAACGGCCTGATTACAGTAAAAAGAAACAGCGCTCCGTTATACCGTTTTGACTATACCTTATGGTCTTCACCCGTGAGTGGCCAGAACCTGCGTAATTTCTCACCTGCTACATTAACAAATCGTTTTTACGTCTATAATCCTGCATCAGGAAACAACGGTAACTATGAAGCCATTTTTCCTGCACAAAATGAAGGTACTTATACATTTGCACAGGCAAAAGGATACCTGATCAGGGTTCCGGACAATTATGTTTCTTATGTAAACTCATCCATTTCCGGAGTGTCTTATAATGGTGTTTTTGTAGGAGTTCCTTACAATGGCAGCTTTAGCTTTCCGCTTTCCAATGCCAATAACGGATTTAACCTTGTAGGAAACCCTTATCCTTCGGCTATCTCAATTTCAGGACTATTCTCTTCTAATTCCAATGCCATTGACGGAACTGTCTGGTTCTGGAGAAAAAGAAATGGCGTTGCCGGAAGTGGTTATGCTACAACAACAGGACTGGGCATCACCAGCGCACAGCCGGAAGTAGCAGGCATGAATCCAAACGGAATCATCAGCAGCGGACAAGGATTTTTCGTGAAAGTGAAAAACGGTGCTACTCAGTCATCTTTAAATTTCAACAACAGTATCCGTTCGGCCGGTACAAATGGTGTATTTTTCAGAAATGGTAATATCAATTCAGACGAACCTGAAAAGCACAGAATATGGTTAAACCTGTCTAACGAAACAGACATCATTGGTCAGACCTTGCTCGGATATATGGCCGGTGCGACAGAAAATGTGGATTATGGCATTGATGGAAAATATTTCAACGACAGCCCAATTGCCCTGACTTCTTATATTGACAATTCAGAATATGCAATTCAGGGAAGAAGCCTGCCATTTTCTATAAATGATGTGGTTCCTTTGAGCTTTAAAACCAACGTTTCGGGCAGCTACAGCATTTCTATCGACCATCTTGACGGACTTTTTGAAGCAAACCAGGATGTTTTCTTAAAAGACAATCAGACCGGACAAATCCATAACCTAAAAATAGCGGCTTATAATTTTGTAACAGAATCCGGAAATTTCACCAACCGATTCGAGATTGTATACAGAGCTGCACTGGGTATGGAAACCCCAACAATCAACTCCAACAGCATTGTCGTTTACAAGAAAAACGAAATGCTTTACATTGATGCCGGAAATTATATGATGGAGAAAATTGAGATTTACGATGTAAGCGGAAGACTTATTTATTCGAAGTCAGAAGTTGATGATACGAAAACCGTAATCTCAAACCTTTCCGTTGCCAATCAGGTATTGCTGGTAAAAATCGTCACATCAGAAAACGGGACTGCTACCAAAAAGATGGTTTACTAATTAATAAAAGAAAACATGAAAGATATAGCTCTGAAATTCTCTGTCCTGATTTTCTTCTTATTTAATTCATTCTCGGTACTGGCGCAAAATCCAGAAGAAGTTCCAGAAGAAGTAGATGGCCCTATTGCTCCAATCAGTGACCATCTTTGGCTTCTTGCCCTGGTTGGATTAGTCTATATTTTTTGTAAATACAGTCCAAAAACGGCGAAAGAAAAATCATAAAATTTAAAAAGAGCCGGTTTCCACATTAAATTTGTGACACTCGGGCTTCAAAAAATGTAAAACCCTATTAATTAAAGGCTTGCAAGTCCCAGTATTTGCAAGCCTTTGTATTTTTTACACGATATTTTTGCTAATTTTTGTTAAAATTTAAAAAAACTTTTTTATATTTGAATACCCAAATCTAGTATTAATCTTTAAAATCTATAAAATAGCCCAAGTTGCTAACCCCTGCAACTTTCATACATTAAGACCCCAGTCTATTTTATCGTAATTTATCATTATCTAAACCCCATAAGATCATGAAAAAAACCTACCTACTAGGCTGTAAGCTGACGCTTACACTATTCCTTGTATTGCTTACTTCCGTAAGCTATTCACAAAACCAGACTTATACAACTTCAGGAACTTTTACCGTACCCGTTGGCGTTACCAGCATCACTGTTGAAGCGTGGGGCGGCGGCGGAAAAGGAGGAACAAGAACCAGCAACGGCGGTGCCGGAGGAGGTGGCGGAGGCGCTTATGTTAGAAGCGTAATGACCGTAACTCCAGGAACTACTTATACCGTAACCGTAGGTGCCGGAAGTACTTCTACTGCTGCCGGAGGCGATTCGTGGTTTGGCTCAAATACAACCCTGCTTGCCAAAGGAGGCGAAAGCGTTGCAAATAATACAACAGGCGGAGGCAACGGAGGCGCTGCCGCTGCAAGTATAGGCGATTTTAAACGTTCAGGCGGTGATGGTGCCGATGGTTCTTCCCTAATAACCATATATGGTGGTGGTGGCGGTTCGTCTGCAGGAAATGCTCTTGCAGGAACCAACGGTACTACTTTTAACGGGGGAACAGCTCCCGCCGGCGGTGGTAATGGAGGTAATGGAGTCAACTCAAGTACCAACAATGGAAATGGTGCTAACGGTACTATACCCGGCGGTGGTGGCGGTGGTGGAAAAAGGACCAGCGGTTCTACTACCCGAAACGGAGGTAATGGAGCCAACGGACAAGTAGTTGTCAACTATACTTTGCCAAACGGACCGGGAGGAATTACAGCCGCACTGCAATTATGGCTACGCGCTGACCTTGTAAACGGAACTAACTCTGTAGCAGACAATACGAATGTTTCTTCCTGGCAAACACAAGCTATGGGAAGCAACGCTTCAGTATATACATCCGGACAAGAACCAAAATTTAAAAACAATCCGACAGATAACGTTAATTTCAACGCTGTTGTTGATTTTAAGAATGTCTCTACAGAAGCTTCCAGCAGTTATAATTACGGCCTTGCTGGTCAGCAATATCTGGTAGGAAATTCAGGATATTATACGCAAGACCAGTTTATTGTTATTATTCCAAACGTTACCGTGAACAGCTCTTTCGGAAGTATGGACATTCTCTGTTCTGATGCAGATACATCAACACAGGAAAATGACGGAACCGGAATTGGTTTTGGCGCCTATTCGCAACGTTTCAACAACGAAGTTCTTTCTTATGCTTATGCCACTTCATCCGGTTTAGGAAACGGATATGGGGTTGCTGAAACAAGCACAGCAAAGACCTATACAAACGTTGGGATAATCAATACCCGAAACAATGCGGGATCAACCGCTCAGGAACTTTTCTATAATGGTGTAAACGTTGTAAATACAAATTCCACCGGAACATTTACCAACCTATCCAACGGGAAATACTGGATTGGACGAAGTGAAGGATGGAAAGCCACACTTGACGGAAGAGTTGCCGAGATAATTACCTTTAGCTCCCGTAAAAACGATGCCAGTGAAAGAATCCGCATTGAGAGTTACCTGGCCATCAAATACGGCATCACCATGGGCGTAAACGGTACGTCACAAAACTACACCAACTCTGACGGAACGGTAATCTGGAATGCGACTTCGAATGCCGGATTCAACTGGAACATTGCCGGAATTGGGCGTGATGACCTTTCAAAATTGAACCAAAAACAATCCAGAAGTGTCAACTTAGCGACAGACGTTGCCATTGGATTAGGTGAAATAGCAACAACCAATACACAAAACGCGACAACCTTTACAACAAATAAAGACTACCTGGTTTGGGGATGTAATAACGGTACTTTTGCATCATCAGGTACAACCACAAACGTAAATCTTGGAGGACTTACGACTGCTTTTACGGCCGGAAACAGAAAATGGAAAATTGTAGAAACCGGAACAGATGTGGGCCAGGTAGTAGTATCACTTCCTAAATCTTCCCTGACTTCTAATTTCACAAAAACGGCTACACAGGAATATGTACTGATTGTTTCCTCAACAAGCACCTTTGGCAGTAATGATATTGTTGACATTATTCCATTGACAGATACCGGAAACAATTATGAGGTATGGTATGATTTCGACGGCACTAAATTTTTCAGCTTTGGAGTTTCCAACCAATTTGACAACAAATACAGACTTGACAACCAAACCGGAGATTTTGTTTTGGGAGAAAAAAACATCAACCTTAATTCGAGCTTTACTGTTTCAGGATGGGTTAGACACACAAGCGGCGGCGGTACAGTTGTGGCCAAAAATGGTGCTTATCAATTCTACATTAACGGTTCCAATAAACTCGTAGGAAACTGGAATGGTGGCGACAGAATCACAAGTACAACTTCTGTCAATAACGGAAAATGGCACTATGTAGCCGTTGCTTTCAACAGTGGCACTGCCAGCCTTTATATTGACGGTGTGTTGGATGCTACCACAACAGGTCAGCCAGCACCTCTGTCTAATACAGCTAATTTTTCTATTGGTGCAATGTGGTCTAACAAATCAGCAATCTCCAGTGTATTTTCAGGTGATATTGATGAAATCAGGATTTGGAACAGCGCTTTGACAGCCGCTCAGATTCGTTATATCATGAATCAGGAAATTGAAAAAAATGGTACAAATACGTATGGAAAAGCCATTCCTAACACAATTACTAAGAACGATATTGCAAGCATTCCGTGGAATAATCTTCAGGCTTATTATGACCTGAATACTTTTTACGGCACTTCCATAAAAGACAAATCTGATAATAATCGTTGGGCAAGAATCAAATACCTTACAGTAGACAAGAATATGGTAGCTACCCAAACGGCTCCACTTCCTTATGTTTCTGCAACAGACGGAGCATGGGCAACCACAACAACCTGGGCGAACGGTAATGTACAGGAACTTCCTAATAATGTTTCCGTAGTGAATGCCGGCATTCCGGTAGATTGGAATATTGTACAGACATCACACAATGTTACTTCTGTAGGCAATAAAACCGTATTGGGACTCAATGTTAGCAGCAATACATTAAGCGCCCAAAACGACACTAAAATTGAGGTATCTCATTACCTAAAAGTAAACGGAAAAATTGACCTTGTGGGAAAATCACAGCTGATACAGACATTAAACAGCGACCTTGACCCTACCAGCTCAGGAACTCTGGAAAGAGACCAGCAAGGTACCAGCAATAAATACAATTATAATTACTGGTGTTCGCCGGTGAGTACTCAAAATGCGACGACAAACAATATCGGATATACCATAAATGGCGTATTGAGGGATGGTACAACAAGTACACCGCAAACCATTATGTGGACATCCGGTACTGACGGAGCTCCGGGTTCGCCTATCACTTTGAGCAGTAAATGGCTTTATAAATTCCAAAGCGCCTCAAACAATTATGCCAACTGGATTTATGTAGGACATACCGGAGGATTACTGGCTGCACAAGGCTTCACTATGAAAGGAAGCGGAGCTGCTACTCCAACACAAAACTATACTTTTGTGGGCAAGCCTAACAATGGAAGAATCCAATACAGCATAGGTCCAAACTTACTGAACCTGACTGGAAACCCATATCCATCCGCACTGGATGCCACTGCATTTATTAATGACAACCTGGCTACTACAACCGGAACACTCTATTTTTGGGACCATTTTGGCGGCGAAACCCATGTATTGTTATCCTATTTAGGAGGTTATGCAGCAAGAAATCTCATTGGTGGTGTTGTAGCTATGTCACAGCCGGAGCTTCAGGATGTAGGTCCGGGTACCAAAATCCCGAACAGATATATACCAGTAGGACAAGGATTTTTTGTAACTTCAAGCAACATTGGTGGCGATATGGTGTTTAACAACAACCAAAGACAATTTGTTAAGGAAGATAATGCCAGTTCAAACCTGATGTTTAGAAACCAGGCCGGTACTATTCCAAATGCCAGTCATTTTGAAAAAAATTCGGAAGATTTGGAAGAAGAACAGGATGATTTCATCAAAATACGATTAGGATACAATTCCAGAAACAATTACCACAGACAGGTTCTTTTAGGTTTTATGAACGAACTTGCCAGCAGTGAAATTGAACCGGGCTATGATGCCATCCACATTGACAATCAGGTTAACGACATGTATTTTGTCCACAATGGCACTAAACTGGTCATTCAGGGTGACGGTTATTTTGATGTCAACAATATCTATCCTGTAGCAGTAAAAGCAGACGCGGCTGGAAATGTAAAATTCATGCTTGACAAAGTAGAAAATCTGGACGAAAATCAGGGTATTTATATTTTTGACAACATGACCGGAATCTATCACAACATCAGGAACAATGCCTTTGAAATCAATCTTGATGCGGGATTGCACGACCGAAGATTTTCGCTACGATTTTCACCACGTGAAAACTTAGGAATTGAAAACCCTACTCTGGAACAAGGGGTTGATATTGCCTTTACGAGCAACAACAATACGTTACACATCAAAAACAAATTATTGGATACTACGGTAACTTCGGTTGCTGCATATACAATATTAGGCCAAAGCCTTACCACATGGAATGTGGAAAATCAAACACAACAAAACATTCAGATTCCAATTTCAGGTTTAAGCGCCGGAGCTTATATTGTCAAAATAATCACTACAGATGGTGAGCTAAGCAAAAAAATCATCGTAAAATAATTATAATAATGGGGATTATAATTATTTAGGTTGGTTTAATAAAAAAGTCCCGGGTTTCCGGGACTTTTTTTATTCATATTTTAATTATTGTAACATCTTTTTCAGGCCTTCAAAATCTAAAGTGTGTTTCTCACCCGTTACCAAATCTTTTAGGCTGTAGCTTCCGGTTGCAATTTCATTAGAACCTGCCATTACAGCAAAAGTAATCTGTCGTTTTTCGGCATATTTGAACTGCTTATCCAATTTCGCCTTGTCAGGATACAATTCTACTTTTATGCCTTCATTTCTTAATTTTGTAATGGCCTGCATCGCATAAAAAGCTTCGGTTTCACCATAATTAAAAAAGATGGCTTTGGAAGTAGCCGTAACCGTTTGCGGAAAAAGCCCCAATTCTTCCAATACCAGATAGATTCTGTCAAGTCCGAAAGAAATCCCGACACCACTCACATTTTTCAATCCAAAGATTCCGGTCAGGTCATCATACCTGCCACCACCACCAATAGAACCCATGGCAACGGTTTTTGGAGCAGCTACTTCAAAAATAGCTCCTGTATAATAGTTCAATCCACGAGCGAGCGTAACATCCAAATCCAGATTTGATTTTTTCAAGCCTAACTTAGTCACCGTATCACAAATAAATTGCAACTCCGCTACTCCTTTTTTTCCTTCTTCAGACGACTGCAAAAGTTCTGAAAGCTTCTCTATCTTTTCTGCAATTGTTCCGGTAAACTGAAACAAAGGCTGGACCTTTTCGATAGCTTCGGGCAAAATTCCTTTTGCAAGCATTTCTTTTTTCACGCCTTCTTCGCCAATTTTATCCAGCTTGTCCAAAGCCACAGTAAAATCAATAAGTTTATCGCTTGCGCCAATAACTTCTGCAATACCGGACAAAACTTTTCTGTTGTTAATTTTTATGGTAACACCTTCCAGACCTAATTCGGTAAAAACCGCATCATACAACTGTACCAATTCCACTTCCTGCCATAAAGAAGTCGAACCAACCACATCGGCATCACATTGGTAAAATTCCCTAAAACGTCCTTTTTGCGGATTATCGGCTCTCCAAACAGGCTGAATCTGATACCTCTTAAACGGAAATTCTATCTCCGCCTGATGCTGTACAACATATCTGGCAAAAGGCACGGTCAGGTCATAACGCAATGCTTTTTCTGATAATGAATTGGAAAATTTGGCAAGATTATTTGCCTCCAAAGCTGCTAAATCCGCTTTTTTAACCTTGTCTCCAGAATTTAAAATCTTAAAAATCAAACGGTCACCTTCTTCTCCGTATTTTCCCATAAGGGTTTCAGAATTTTCAAAAGACGGCGTTTCAATAGGCTGATAGCCATATCGTTCAAAATTGGTTTTTATAATCTGGATAATATACTGTCGCTTCGAAACCTCGATTGGTGAAAAATCTCTGGTCCCTTTTGGAATTCCCGGTTTGGCCATTTTTTAGACTTCTTATATTGTAATTTAAACTTATGCAAATATCTTATTTTTATTTGGGATTTGGGAAAATAGAATCGGGTTTCAACTTCCCTCCCCGACTTTCGACTTTCGACTTTCGACTTTCAACCTTCGACTTTCGACTTTGGACTTACAACTTTCAACCTTCGACCTACAACTTTCGACTTTCAACTTGCAACTTTCGACTTAAAATTCATACTTTAGAGCCATAAAACGGAGACATGTTCAAACTGCTGAAAGAAAACGTGCATATCGCCATGGGTTCCATCCGAACCCAATTATTGCGTACCATCCTGACGGTACTTATTATCGCTATCGGAATCACGGCTTTGGTTGGAATCCTTACCCTGGTATCTGCTTTGGAGAATACCATTAGCGGTAATTTTTCCTCTATGGGCTCCAACACCTTTTCAATGAGCCAATATGATTCATCCGCTCAAATCAACAGGAATAATAATACTGAAAAAGTCAACCCGATTATAAGCTATCCGCAGGCAAAAGCATTTCAGGAAAAATATTCCTATCCTTTTACTACAACCTCTTTATCTTTTACGGCAACCTCAACTGCTGAAATCAAGTTTGAAAATAAAAAGACTGACCCGGATATTTCCGTTTTGGGTGTAGATGAAAATTTCCTGGTGAATTCAGGACTGGAAACACAAACCGGAAGAAATTTTACCGGGTTTGATATTCAAAACAACAATTATGTATGCATTGTGGGTTCCGATTTTTTAAAAGGAATTCTAAAAGACGTCAATCCAATTGATAAAGTACTTTCCATTCGGGGTGCTAAATTTAAGGTAATTGGAGTACTTAAAGAAAAAGGCTCCACCTTTGGAAACAGCCAGGATTTGCGCGTATTGATTCCAACCCAGATTGCGCGTTCCCTGTTTACGGCACCCAACATCAATTATGACCTTAAAGTACTTGTAGGAAAAAAAGAATTATTGGATTCGGCTGTTGATGATGCCATTATTACTATGCGTAGAGTACGTAAACTGAATCCGGTTGAAGAGAATAATTTTGGAGTTACCAGAAGCGACGAACTTTTAGAAATGCTACGCTCCCAAACAGAAATTATGGGCTATGCCGCCTGGATTATTGGCATCATTACCATTTTTGGCTCTTCTATTGCCCTGATGAACATCATGATTGTTTCTGTGACTGAAAGAACGCGTGAAATTGGCGTTCGGAAAGCACTTGGAGCAAAACGTTCCACCATCGCCTTCCAGTTTTTCACAGAAAGTCTTGTTATTGGGCAAATTGGAGGTTTTGTTGGAATTTTTCTCGGAGTACTGATTGGCTATTTAATTTCTCTCGGTCTGAACTTTGAATTTGTTGCTCCGTGGATGGCAATCATCGCTGCTGTAATTATCAGCTTTATCGTCGCCTTATTCTCCGGACTCTATCCTGCCATTAAAGCAGCCTATCTGGACCCGATAGAAGCTTTAAGATACGAATAACAGTCTATTTTCTTCCGAAAATCATCCTGTCATTTCCATAAATATCTTTTCTTAATTCGATTTCGTTAAAGTTTTTCGCTTCTAACAAATCAATCATTTCAGTCCCCAGGTATTGATTAATTTCAAAATACAGCATTCCGTTTTCTTTTAGGTTTTTCTGTGCCAGTTCAGAAATCTTTCTGTAAAAAAGCAAGGCATCATCATCTTCCACAAACAAAGCCAGATGGGGTTCATACTCCAAAACATTCTTTTTGATTTCGTCCTTTTCAAGGTTTCTCACATAAGGCGGATTGGAAACAATAAGGTCAAAATTCTGTTCCAAATCTTCTGTTTTTAGTATATCCCTTTGCATAAAAACAACATTGACTTCATTAGTAAAGGCATTCTTTTTTGCTGTTTCCAAAGCTTTTCCAGAAACATCAATGGCAAAAACTTCTGCATCGGGAAGGTTTTTCGCCAGTGAAATCGCTATACAGCCACTACCTGTTCCTATATCCAGAATTTTGATTTTTCCTTTGAATTCGTTCTTTTTGACAATCCATTCCACCAATTCTTCGGTTTCCGGCCTCGGTATTAATGTATTTTCATTCACTTCAAATTCAAGTCCGTAGAAATGGGCCTTACCCAAAATATATTGTATCGGAATTTCTTTTTCGAGCTTTTCCACAACCAGATTCCACCTGCTTATTTCCTGGTCTGTAAAAACAAAATCAGGTTGCAACGCCAGGTCAATACGTTTCATTTGGTAAAAATCTTCTAAGAGGATATAGAAAAAACTTTCTGCTTCAAGCACATCATACAGAGGTGCCAGCTTTTGTATAAAACGATTCCGGTAATCTTTGGCTAACATTTTTGATTGGTTTTTTGCAGATTTAGCAATCGAACTGGATAGCAATTTCAGCAACTTTTTTGACATTGCTTCCGGGTTCGGCTTTGGAAGAAAGGAACAAAATTACTCTTTCCTCTTCATAATCCCTATTGGCCCCAAAAATAAAATCCAATTTGCCATCGCGGTCAATATCGCCTGCAAAAAGTAATTCAACAAAAGTATCATTAAAAGAAGGTTCCTGTAAAAGTAGCTTTTCGGGAGTATTTTTCGTGGAAATATACAATTTGTAGTTTTTCACATTCTGAAAAAGCTCTTCTTTCCCGTCATCATTAATCACTTTTTCAGATGCCAGCACTTCTCCTTCTCCTCGCAAAACATATTCCGTGCCATTAAAAGTAAGTGTTATTTTTTCGTTTGGCCAAATCTTATTCCTGTCCATTTTCAATGATTTGACTTCACCTGATTTTAATTCAGGCAAGTCTATAAAAAGAAGTGTTTTTGTAGCAGAGTTGATAATTTTGGTGGAATCACCGGCACATTCGTCATAGCCGTTTTCTATCTTAAAATCAGCTTTCCCCAGATAAAACCTGCCATTCTTCTCATACAAATCCGCCCAGTTTTTAGTCAAGGAAGTGGCCGGATTTTCATTCTCCCAAGTGCGATAGCTTGTAGCCCTTAAAATATCAAAATCGTTTTTAAAATCAGCTTCATCTGCAGGCATCGCCACCGGAGTTTCTTTTTCTACCACCGGAACATTAACCGTATCAACGTTTTTTTCCTGCTCTACCACTTCTGCTTTCTTACAGGAAAATAATATAAAAAAGACAAAAAAAGGGAATAGTATTCTTTTCATTTCAGATTCTGGATTTCAAGCCCTAAAAATTTTAGCTTATTTTTGTTCCGTGAAGATACACGAAAAATACATATTACGATGCATTGAGCTTGCCAAAAACGGACTTGGAACAACTTATCCGAATCCTTTGGTGGGGAGCGTTATCGTATATGACGGCAAAATCATAGGCGAAGGCTGGCACAAAAAAGCCGGAGAACCCCATGCCGAAGTCAATGCGGTCAATTCTGTAAAAGACAAATCACTGCTCGAAAAAGCAACCATTTACGTCAGTCTGGAACCCTGCAGCCATTTTGGAAAAACGCCTCCTTGTTGCGACCTGATTATACAGCAAAAAATCCCCAATATTGTCATAGGAACAATTGACCCTTTTGCAAAAGTATCCGGAAACGGAATCAGGAAACTCGAAGAAGCCGGCAGGAACGTAACGGTTGGCATTTTGGAAAAGGAATGCAACGAACTGAACAAGCGTTTCTTTACATTTCACCAAAAGAAAAGGTCCTATATTATTTTAAAATGGGCTGAAAGCGCTGACGGTTTTTTAAGTCCGGACACCCGGGACGAACAAAAACCGGTATGGATTACCAATACCTATTCCCGACAATTAGTCCATAAATGGCGAACCGAAGAACAAGCCATTTTAGCAGGAACACAAACTGTATTGGACGATAATCCGAAGTTAAATTCCCGCGATTGGAAAGGCAATAACCCTATCCGAATTGTATTGGACAGAACCGGAAAAATCCCAAATCACTATGCCGTCAAAGACAATACGTCCAAAACGGTTATCATTACCGAACAGGAAAAAACGACAAATTCTGAAAATATTATTTTTGAAAATACTATCTTTGATAGTAGCCTCCCCGATTCTATTTTGAAAATTTTGTACAAGAACGATATTCAGTCCGTGATTATCGAAGGCGGCAAAATGACATTGCAAACTTTTATAGATGCAGGACTTTGGGATGAAGCCAGAGTCTTTAAAGGAGCCATTTCATTGGTTTCAGGAACGGCGGCTCCAAAATTTAAAGGAGAATTGATAGACAGGAAAAACATCCTGAATGACGAACTTTTAATTTTCAAAAGCCATGATTAATACAATAATTTTCGATTTTGGAGATATTTTTATCAATCTGGATTTCGAAGCCATGCAAAAGGCGTTGAAATCATTGGGATTAAAAGAATGGACAGAGGAACTGGACAAATTGAACTATAAATTCGAAAAGGGAAACATCAAAGAAGAAGCTTTCCTGAAAGGAATCCAAAGCCATATTCCTAATGCTTCGCTGGAAGAAATCAAAAATGCCTGGAGCAAAGTGCTTTTGGATTTTCCCTTATACCGATTGGAATTTCTCCAAAAGCTCTCGCACAATTACCGTTTATTTTTGCTAAGCAATACCGATTCCATCCATGTGGAGCAATTTGAACATATTGTTGGCGAATCGTTCAGCCGGGATTTTTACCAATGCTTCGAGAAAGTTTATTTTTCGTTTGAAATCGGACAGCGCAAACCGGAACCGGAAGCCTTTAACTATATTATCAACAAACACGAATTATCACCCAAACGCACTTTATTTGTTGACGACCGGAAAGACAATACAGATGTTGCCGAAAGCCTCGGGTTTCAGGTATGGAACTTAAAAGTTGGCGAAGAAGATGTTGTAGATATGTTCGACAAAAAAATTATTTCATTATAAATCTTGGAAGTAAAAGATACTTACAGAACGCTTGATTTTCCTTCGGAAGAAGTCTTATACAAAGAAAAAAACAGCAAATTTTTCGGTTATGCATTCCCGATTTCCTCTGAAGAGGAAGCCAAAGAAATCCTGGACAGCCTGCGCAAGCAGCATCACTCTGCCAGACATTGGTGTTATGCGTTCCAGATTGGAACAGAAAAAATACATTTCAGGGCTAACGATGACGGCGAACCCAGCAATAGTGCCGGCATGCCCATTTACGGACAAATTCAATCGTTTGAAATCACAAACGTACTGGTTGTGGTTGTTCGTTATTTTGGAGGAATCAAATTGGGCGTTGGCGGATTGATTGTTGCCTACAGGGCTGCGGCACAAATGGCGCTGGAAGCTTCAGAAATTGTAGAAAAAACAATTGACATCCATTACCTGATTTCTTTTGACTACAAAAACATGAATAAGGTAATGCGGGTCATCAAGGAAAAAAATCTGGATATCGTTTCACAAAAAATGGAAATGAGCTGCGAGATTGAAATAAAAACCCGAAAAAAAAATGCCGAAATGGTATTCGACATTTTTTCTAATTTATATGAAATCGGCATCAAATTGAAAGAATAAATACCGATTTGATATTATTCTTCCTCAAGCGCTAAAAGCTTCTCAACAATATAGTCCGGAGGAAGCGTTGGACGTCCGGTTTTCATGTCAACAAATACTAACACCGAATTACCGATTGTTAATAACTCATTCTTTTCATTATAAATTTCGTAGTCGAATTCTATCTTGACAGACGTCTGGCTTTTAAAGATAGTTTTTACACGAATCAGGTCGTCATATCGAGCCGGTTTTTTATAGTTCATAGAAAGTGAAACTACGGGAAGCATAATTCCGTTTTCTTCCATCCATTTATAAGAAACCCCTAGATTTCTGAGCCATTCCACACGCCCCATCTCGAAATATTGGGCATAATTTCCGTGATAAACAACCCCCATTTGGTCCGTTTCAGCATAACGAACTCTTACTTTAAACTCATATTCCCGCATACCTTTTTTTGTAATTTAAATTTAAGGTTAAGACAATGTATTTTTACTGTGTACTTACAACAATATTTTTACAAAATCAACATGTAATTAATTTTTTTTTACAGATTTTTGTCACATATTTGTTCTCCCAAAGAAGTTACGAAAGAGGCTCTTTTTCTTTTGTAGGAATAACTTTAAAAACATAATAATTTATCAGGATAATATGAACAAAACTGCGCAATCGGTATGGGAAAACTGTCTCTCTTTTATAAAGGACAACATTCAAGATCAGGCATACAAAACTTGGTTTGAACCTATTAAATCGGTTGAGCTAACAGACAATGCTTTATACATCCAGGTTCCTAGTAAATTCTTCTATGAATGGTTGGAGGAACACTATGTTAAATTATTAAAAGTTGCGTTGACAAAAGAACTTGGAAAAAACGCAAAGTTACTCTATAAAATTAAAATGGAAAACACTTATGGCAATAAACAACCGTTTACGGAACAATTGCCTAGTGCGCACCGCCAACCTGTAAAAGCACAGGATGTTGATGTTCCGTTACAAAATAAAAATCCTGAACTGAAGAATCCTTTTGTTATTCCGGGAATCAGAAACGTCAAAATCGAATCCCAGCTGAATGCCAATTATAGTTTTGACAACTTTCTGGAAGGTGATTCCAACCGATTGGCCCGTTCGGCAGGTATGGCCGTTGCCAATAAACCAGGCGGTACTTCCTTTAATCCTTTGTTGATTTTTGGCGGCGTTGGTTTGGGTAAAACCCACCTGGCACACGCAATAGGTGTCGAAATAAAAGACAAATACCCTGAAAAAACCGTACTATATATTTCTGCCGAAATATTCACGCAGCAGTATATTGATTCCGTAAAGAAAAATACGCGTAACGATTTCATCCATTTTTACCAATTAATAGATGTACTTATTATTGACGACGTACAGTTCTTATCCGGAAAAACAGGAACACAGGATGTATTTTTCCACATATTCAATTACCTCCACCAAAACGGAAAACAGGTAATCCTTACTTCTGACAAGGCTCCTGTTGACATGCAGGATATTGAGCAAAGATTGCTTTCCCGTTTTAAATGGGGACTTTCTGCAGAATTGCATCAGCCGGATTACGAAACAAGAATTTCCATCTTAAAGAACATCCTTTATCGTGATGGAGTTGAAGTTCCGGAAGAAATCATAGAATATGTTGCCCGAAACATCAAGACAAACGTACGCGAACTCGAAGGAGCTATAATTTCATTGATTGCACAATCTTCTTTCAACAAAAAAGAAGTAACCTTGGATCTTGCCAAGCAGATTGTAGAAAAATTCGTGAAAAACGTAAAACGCGAAATCTCAATCGACTATATCCAAAAAGTCGTGTCGGATTATTTCCAGCTAGATTTGGATATGCTTCAATCAAAAACAAGAAAGCGACATGTGGTACAGGCAAGACAGCTGGCCATGTTCTTTGCTAAAAAATACACCAAAGCTTCTTTGGCCAATATTGGCTCACAAATTGGAGACCGTGACCACGCAACCGTGCTTCACGCGTGCAAAACTGTTGACAACCTAGTTTCAACAGACAAACAGTTCAAAAAATTTGTAGACGATATCAACAAGAAATTATCTTTATAAGAATCCGGAAACTTCCCGAAGCCTGAATTCTGATAACTGACATCTTTTAAAATTATGCCCGTAAAAATATTGATGGTCTGTCTCGGAAACATCTGCCGTTCACCATTGGCAGAAGGAATCCTGCAGTCCAAACTTCCGCGTGACAGGTTTGTTGTAGATTCTGCAGGTACCGGCGACTGGCATATAGGCAGACAACCTGATTCCCGATCAATAGCCGTAGCCAAATCAAACGGACTCGATATTTCAAGACAAAGAGGAAGACTGTTTACCGCCACAGATTTTGAGACCAACGATTATATTTTTGTAATGGACAATTCCAATTATAAGGATGTGATGCGTTTGGCTCCGAATGCAGAAGCAAAATCAAAAGTCAGCCTGATTCTTAACGAACTTTTCCCGGGTGAAAATGTAGATGTTCCGGATCCTTATTTTGGATTGGAAGACGGATTTTCAAATGTTTATGGAATGTTGGACGAAGTTTGTGAAATCATAGCCGAAAAACTCAAAGCAAAACACCAATGAAAGTCTTAGGAAAACTATACCTGATTCCGACCACGCTTGGCGAAAGTGACCCGATGGACGTATTGCCTCAAACCGTGAAAAGAGCCATTGATTTCATTGACTACTATATTGTCGAAAACGAAAAGACAGCCCGAAAATCCATAAAGGCTATACACCCTGAAAAAAAACAGCCGGATTTAAAAATAAGCCTGCTTAACAAACATACAGACAGTCGCGAATACGAACAGATGATTAAACCCTGCCTGCAGGGAATTAATATAGGATTAATGTCTGAGGCCGGATGTCCAGGAGTTGCAGACCCAGGTGCTGTAATCGTCAAGATTGCACATGAAAGAGGAATTCAGGTTGTGCCATTAGTAGGCCCTTCCTCCATCCTATTAGCTCTTATGGGTTCGGGAATGAACGGACAGAGCTTTGCCTTTAACGGCTATCTCCCTATTGACAAGTCAGAAAAAAAATCAGCTTTAAAAAGCCTGGAAAAACTGTCCTACGATAAAAACCAGTCACAGCTTTTTATAGAAACACCTTACAGAAATAACAAACTTCTGGAAGACCTGCTCCAGACATTGCAAGGCAACACCTTATTATGTATTGCGTGCGACATTACGCTGCCTACGGAATATATCAAAACATTAAGAGTGGCAGATTGGAAAAAGACAAAAGTTGACCTCCATAACAGACCTTGTATTTTTATTATTCACAAGATCAATTAGCAAAAACATAAAGCAATAAAAAAGGAAGACTTTCGTCTTCCTTTTTTATTCTCTCATAAGCTTTTAATTCAGCTTCACTTTTGCATTCATATTAGGAATGATATGCGAAGTATCATAACCGCCAAACAGCTTAAAATAACTCTTCATCGAGGTACCAAAACCATCTTTAAATTTGCGTTTGCCATTGCTGTGCAAATAATTCTTTACAGAACCGGCTCCACCTAAATGTGCCGCTGCCAGAATCCCGGATTCGGTAATTTTCACACCGTTGATAATCTTTCCTTCAAATTTTTCAATTTCAGCAGACAATTGTGCCTTGTTGATGGACAATAGCGCCTTGAAAGCTTTTTCCTGAAGTCTTGGATTGTTTAAGAATTCACTTCGGCTTTTAATGCCGATAGAACGCAGAGCCGACATACCAAACTGGTATTTGCCCATGTATCCAAAAGGATTCACTAATTTGTATTGGCCTTGAGATTCTCGGATAGCTATGGCTTGTTTAAAGCCGGTGTACGATTTCCCGGTGTAAGGGAGTTCCAGGTTGACATATTGGCTTTCATCCAGTGTAGGAACGGTGCTAATGATTTCTTCATCATCTCCTACATAAAACCAAGAGTCTTTTTCAGATTCTTTAGAGGTAAACCCTAATGTAATGAACGCAACGGACAGTATCAGTCCGCCAAAAAAATAATACTTTCTTAACATAAATTTGATTTCTCAAGCGCTGTCACCATCTTGAAATTTCTACGCGGCAAATATACAACAAATAATATTAATCTGAAAATCAGCCTGTTAATGTTTTCTAAAAATAGATAAAGTGCCACTTTATACCGCCTAACTCCCTGAATTCTATAGTTGGTGCAGGAATTTTTACAGAATTAAAAACAGAGAAAAGCGTCTTTAAAAAATGTGAATTGGTATTAATTTTTGTCAAATCAACGTCAAGACTAAGATAAAATTGGCGCGTTCTTTCCTTTTCGGGCAGGAAAATCGTATTTACCAATTCGTCATTTGCCGTAATCATTCCTTCTCCTCCATAGCCAACAGCCACATTGAGCCATTTTGGGATTTTTGATTCCTTAAAAAAAGAATGGATATTGGCTGAAAGCCAGTAGGTCTGGCCGTTATAATCTTTTAGAATTTCTTCAGAAAAAGAAGCGCCCAACACTTCCGGTCTTGCCTTGGCATAAGGAGTTCTGTGAAAAGAAAACTTAGGAACAATTCGCTGTTCGTTCCAAAGCAGTTCCTGTGATACATATAATAAAGTTCCCGAAGCATTTGCCGCGGCATCACCCCACGAAAATCCCCATTCAGAAGAATAGCCGTCAAGGACTTCCACGGCGGTCAGGAAAACAAAACCTGTGGTGGCCCCGTAAATTAGCTGGTCCTTTTTTGAAACACCACTCCAGTTGAGAAGTTCTGCTCCAAAACGACCAATATGATAAGAAGAATAAACATGCCCGGCTTTGTCCATCTGAAGCCAGGAAGCATTGTCATTTTTGAAATGGAAGCCGGATTTGTCGTAATCATTGTACCACAATTGGCTCAATCCGACTAAGGCTCCTGTTATGGCTACACCTTCCGAAATAACAACGGCATTTCTTCGCGGTATATTTAAACTATCAGATGGCCTGAGAAAATCCTGAAATTGATTTTGCGCCAGGCCATCTGTAAATAGCAGCAAGAATAAAAAATATAATGCGCTATGATATTTCAAAACTATCTTTTGATTCCTTGTTTGTTCACCCAAGCTACATATTTCTGACGGTTTACCTCATGCTGAGCAGGTGTCACTGCAAATTCATGATAACCAAAATTAGTAACGCTTGCACAGAAATAGATGTAATTGTGTTTTTCCGGATTCAATACGGCATCAATTGCCGATACGTCAGGCATAGCAATAGGCCCAGGAGGCAATCCAAAATTTCGGTAGGTATTGTATGGTGATACCGTTTCAAGGTCCTTGTACAGAACTCTTTTTATGACGCGGTTAAAATCATTGGCTTCTTTTTTCACGGCATAGATAACCGTAGGGTCCGCTTCCAGTTTTATTCCTGATTTTAATCGGTTTAGGTAAACACCCGCTACTCTTGGTCTTTCGTCTGTCTTTACCGTTTCCTTATGTACGATTGATGCCAAAGTAGAAACTTCCAATGGTGTAAGATTTTGGGCTTCAGCTTTTGCCTTTCTTTCATCATTCCAGAAAGCACGGTATTCTTTTGCCATCCTGTCACGGAATTTCTCTGCAGAAGTATTCCAGAAAAATTCATACGAATTAGGGATAAACATACTCAGTACATTTTCTTCCGTAAATCCGTTTTCATCCAAAAATGCCTTGTCTGTAAAAGCTTTCATCAGAGAAGTACTGTCCGCTTCAATCTGCGAACCGATTCTTCCCGCAAAATCCTCCAGTCTTTCCTGGTTATTGAATGCCAGTTTTACCGGAAGGCTTATACGTAACGAATTGATGATATCATTATTATTCATTCCTTTTTTCAAAAGAAATTTACCCGGTTTTACATTAGTAATGTATGATTTCTTTTCTGCAACCATCCTGAAGTTATCCAGATTTTCAACATAGGGTGCTACAATTTTTTCTGCAGTTTCATAATTTGCATCTGTCGGAATATAGACATACACCTCTTTTTCTGAGAAGTTGGTATTGGCAGAAAAGATTTTTCTGTACAACATATAACCATAGACAGATAATGCCAGCACTAAAAGCACTGAAAATATGGCAACGATTTTTTTAATTTTCACGTAATACTTTTTTTAAGATTGTTGATTGATTAGCTGAAACATCGCTTCGTCTTTATAAACGCCATCGATGAGATTCCATTGTTTTTTTATTCCGATTTTTTCAAAGCCAAAATTAGTAAAAAGAGCTATACTTGCTTCATTCTCCGGATTGATATTTGCGAAAAGCTGTTTTAAATTTAACTGGCGGAAAGAATATTGGATAAGCAGTTCCAATGCCTGCGAGCCTATACCCTGATTCCGATTCCCTTCGTTTTTGATTACAACCCCTATTCCGGCACGATTGTTCCTTGGGTCGTATTCAAAAAGGTCAATCAGTCCGACAGCCTCGAATGTATCATTTTTGCAAATAGCCAAACGCAGTTGTTTGGCTTCATAAATATCCTGATGGGCATTTTCGAGATACTGACGGATAAGAAACCTACTATAAGGAGTTTGCGTATTGCTAAATTCCCATATCGATTCATCGTTCTCAACGGCAAAAACAAATTCAAGGTCTTCGGGTTCGAGAGCTCTCAGATAGATGGTTTTTCCTTGCAGCGTTATCATCAGGAGTTTTTATTAAATTGTAATATTTCCGCCAAAGACAAAAGTGGCAGGACCTTTTAAGAAAACGTCTGTATATTTTCCGCCTTCTGGAACAAAGGAAACTTCCAGTTTACCGCCTTCAACATTTAGCTGGATTTTATCTGAATTTGTTTTGCCCAAAGCATGCATTGCAATGGCTACAGCAGTTGCTCCGGTTCCGCAGGAAAGCGTCTCATCTTCTACTCCTCTTTCATAAGTGCGTACTGAAAAAGTGTCAGCTGATTCCTGATTTACAAAATTAACGTTACTTCCCGCCTGTCCGTATAATGCTCCATATCGAATTGCAGCACCTTTTCCTTTGACATCAAAATGTTTTAAATCTTCTACCAGTTCCACATGATGTGGTGAACCTGTATTTAGAAACACATAACCTTTTTCTATTTTCACCTCATCTACATCTTTCATCTGCAACGAAACTGTTCCATCTTCAAAGACAGTAGCATTGTGCAATCCGTCTGTGGCTACAAACGTAGTTTCATCGCCAATAACACCAAGTCGCTTTGCGAAAGCAACAAGACAACGCCCGCCGTTTCCGCACATAGAACTCTCATTGCCATCTGAATTATAGTAGACCATTCTGAAATCTGTCGAATTGTCATTTTCAAGCAAAATCAATCCATCGGCACCAATCCCGAAACGCCTGTCACACAGACTTTCCACCAATTTGGTATTATTTTTGGAAAATAATCCCTGACGATTATCAATCATGATAAAATCGTTTCCGGTTCCTTGATATTTATAGAAGTTGAGTTGCATTTTTCTTTCGTTTATTAAACCTGGCCAGGTGTTGGAACACCCTGCCAGGGTAGGAAATTTATCAGAACAAAAATAGGAATATTTAATGAAAAGTTAATCATTGTTAATCGGGAGTTAAACTTAAAATCATGGCACAATTTTCAATATATATTTACGATTAAATAACTTAATTACAAATACTATGAAACGATTTTCCGGTTTATTCTTAGTGTCCCTATTAAGTGGCGCAACCACTTTGGGCGCTTACAAGCTGTTTATTGAAAATGACGGCTTATTTTCTGACAATCAAAAATCAGTTGTGACAACTGCCCCCGTTAACTATACGAAAAATGTGGGCTTGGGCGCAGAAGCAGTTGATTTCACCGCGGCAGCGGATAATGCAGTACATACTGTAGTCCACGTTAAAAATCTTTCTTACAGAACCATCAGTAATCCGATGCTGGAATATTTTTACGGCTATAAAGGAGGCCAGCAACAGGCACAGGTAGGAACCGGTTCGGGGGTTATCATTTCTGAAGACGGCTATATTGTTACCAATAACCACGTAATACAGGATGCATCTGAATTGGAAGTGACCCTGAACAACAAAGAAACCTATAAAGCAAAATTGGTAGGAACCGATTCCAAAATGGACATTGCCCTACTTAAAATCGATACCGGTAAAAAACTTCCCTATGCCATTTTTGGAGATTCAGACAACGTGAAAGTGGGTGAATGGGTACTTGCAGTAGGAAACCCATACAATCTGACCTCAACAGTTACGGCAGGTATTATTTCTGCAAAAGCCAGAAATCTGGACCAAAGAGGCATTCAGTCTTTTATCCAGACTGATGCGGCTGTAAACCCTGGAAACAGCGGAGGAGCCTTAGTCAATACAAGAGGTGAACTGATTGGAATCAATACTATGATTTCTTCAATGACCGGTTCTTATGTAGGATATTCTTTTGCGGTTCCTTCTAACATTACGCGAAAAATCATTGAAGATATTATGGAATACGGAAATGTACAGCGCGGTGTCTTTGGTGTGGAAGGTTATGAATTGAACAGCACTATCACAAAAGATATGGGGCTTTCTACCTCTCAAGGTTACTATGTAAAGAAAGTGGTTAAAAATTCCGGTGCTGCCAAGGCAGGAATACAGGAAGGCGATATACTGATTAAATTAGACAACACCAATATTTCAAGTTATGTTGACCTGTCCAGCTACGTAAATACCAAACGTCCAAATGATGTGGTAAAGGCAACATTTATCCGAAACGGAAAAGCAATGCAGGTGCCTGTAACCATAACCAAAAACGAATTTGTCAATGCAGAACTCAACGGAATTATTTTTGAAAACCTTGACGCTTCCGATAAAAAACGATTCAACATTGACTATGGTGTAAAAGTAAAAGACATCACAAATAAAAATTTCATGCGTTACTATAATGCTTTGAAAGGAAACATACTTATAGGTATTAACGATGCCAAGGCTGTAGATACCGAAACAGTCGCAAATATTCTCAACGAAAAACTCTCAAACGAATCAGTGGTCGAATTGACCATGATTAACAAGCAAGGTGTATTGGTGAAATTTTTTGTTGAAGTAAATTAAATTTTTGACAATTTACCATCCGGAACACGCAAGTATACCTAAAATATTTGTCACAGAAAGCCAGTTATCACAACTGGCTTTTTTTATGTAAATTTTTTTAATAAAATACTTTACGAAAACGTTTGAAATCTATACTTTTGCGCCATCAAAATATGCACAACACACTAAACTACATTTTTTTACATTATGACAAAGACCGCATTATACGAAAAAGAGCTTTCTTTTCAGGCAGACAGAAGAAGAGCTGGCGTAGAATTCATTAAAATCATTAGTGATTTATGGTATGACAAGTCTATTGAATTAGTTCTTTTCAAAAATCAGCTAATCAACACGAATGTAAGCGACATTATTAATCTTCACGAATATGCCGGAGAATTTGTCGGAAAACCTATTAATGTTTTTGACTCTGTTGAAATTGCACGTGCCATCTTATCTTTAGACCTTCCTCCTGCGAAATTGGATATTGGTAAACTAACTTACGAATACCATCTGGAGGACAACAAATACAATGATGCGAAGGCTTTTGTTATTGACAAATTGAAAAACGCAAAAGATTTTCCAAACAACAAGCCGAAAGATGTTGTATTATACGGTTTTGGGCGTATTGGAAGACTACTCGCACGTGAATTGATGTCTAAGACAGGGAAAGGAACACAGTTGCGATTGAGAGCGATTGTGGTTCGTGAAAAAAATGATGCTACAAGCTTAGAGAAAAGAGCTTCTCTTTTGAGATATGACTCTATTCATGGTGACTTCCAGGGTTCTGTTGCTGCAGACCCGGAAAACAATTCCCTGATTATTAACGGAACTACTGTTCACGTTATTACGGCAGGAAGCCCGGAAGAAATCGATTATACAACTTATGGAATTTCTGATGCCCTGGTAATAGACAATACAGGTGCTTTCACAACACAGGAAGCTTTGGCCAGACACCTGAAATCAAACGGTGTTGATAAAGTTTTACTTACGGCTCCAGGAAAAGGCGTTCCAAACATCGTTCATGGTGTTAACCACAACGAATACAATCCGGACGAAGTAAACATCTTCTCTGCCGCATCCTGTACTACAAATGCTATTACTCCAATCTTAAAGGCAGTTGAAGATACTTTAGGCGTTGTAAAAGGACATTTGGAAACTATCCATGCCTATACAAACGACCAGAATCTGGTTGACAACATGCATAAAAAATACCGTCGTGGCAGAGCCGCTGCCTTAAACATGGTTATTACTGAAACCGGCGCCGGAAGTGCAGTTGCAAAAGCATTGCCTAGCCTTGCCGGAAAACTGACTTCCAATGCTATCCGCGTTCCTGTTCCAAACGGTTCGCTTGTAGTGTTGAATCTTGAAGTAAACAAGGAAACATCTGTTGAAGAAATCAACAATATTATGAAGCATTATGCTTTGGAAGGAGAACTTGTTGAGCAGATTAAATATTCGCTTAATAACGAACTTGTTTCTTCTGACATTGTAGGAACTTCTGCTCCATCAATTTATGACAGTAACGCAACCATAGTTTCTGCCGATGGAAAAAATATCGTTCTCTACATCTGGTACGATAACGAATATGGCTATAGCCACCAGGTAATTCGCTTAGCGAAATACATCTCTAAAGTAAGAAGGTATTCTTACTATTAGTAGTTTTTTGAATTTTAATTTTGGTAAAAAATCCGTCATAGCAATAAGGCGGATTTTTTTTATTTACATAATTCACAAAATGAAACTTATTAAATATTAACATTCTCATTTTGCGATTTAATGTATTGTTTTATAACTTTGGTAGTACCCAAATCTAAAATGTTATGAAATCAATACTACTCCATCTCATGATGCTATTGCCAGTACTTGGATTTTCGCAGGTAGGAATAGGCACAACCGACCCAACTGCTATGTTAGACGTCAACGGTAATTTCAGATTACGAAGCACTACCAGCAATACGCGTGCAACGGCTGCAAAAGACTCTATACTTGTAGTAGATGCTATGGGCAACGCACAAAGAATATCATCGAAAAGTGTTATTGAAAGTCACCTTAAGACTTTTATCAAAGGTGGATTTGCATCAGGCAGTCCGGCATTAATCAATATAAGCATTTTGGCAAATGCCTATACTACCATACCTTTCAATACAATAGAATTTGACACCAATAACGAATACAACACTACAACCAATACTTTCACTGCAAAGCAACCCGGAATCTATTCCATATATGCTGCTATCAAAGCCAGTCCTGGACTTGTAGCAGCCAGTGATTTTGGTCTGGCCATATTTAAAAATGGCGTCCTCAATGTAAGGGAGAGCTATATGAATGTACAGCTATTAGGAATAAATATTAATCCACCCAACCGATCCATACAAACTTTGATGCAGTTAAATACAGGCGACACAGTAACTTTCAGAGGTTTTAGCGGAGGAGTTCTTACCGTGGGAATATTATCTGGCGGCGAAGAATCTTATTTTACTATTCATCAGGTTAGATAAATAAGCTATATTAAAAATGGTTAAATTTGTGAGACAATGATTTTTAAACTTCACAAATGCACCCAGAACACAACTACAAGCTGACTGTCCGCTGGACCGGAAATAATGGTACAGGAACATCCAGTTACAGGGCTTACGAAAGAAGCCATGTAATTCTTATTGACAACAAAGTCGAGATAAAGGGTTCGTCAGATCCTGTTTTTCATGGCGACAAAACCGTCCATAATCCTGAAGATCTTTTACTGGCTTCACTTGCTGCCTGCCATATGATGTCTTATCTGCATGTGTGCGTCAATGCAGGAATAGTCGTAACCGATTATGAAGACAATGCTACCGGAAAAATGACCGTGAACAATGATGGTTCAGGACATTTTACGGAAGTCACTTTAAATCCAATAGTGACAGTAAGCGACTCTTCCATGCTGGAAAAAGCAAATGAATTACACAAAATGGCCAACAAGCTTTGTTTTATTGCCAATTCGGTCAATTTTCCGGTAAAACATATTCCTCAGAGCAAAATCTAAAAAAGATATGGGCAGAATTTTGAAACAATATATTCAAACAGTCACGGTCGTATTCTTTTTTATTACTCAGGTCAATGCACAAAATGATAATTATGATTCGCTAATTGCTGAAGCAGGATTATTTCACCTTCAAAAAGATTATAAAAATGCGATTGCTTCTTTTGAAAAAGCTTTTAAAATAAAAACGCCTGATGCCCTAAATTCCTATAAAGCCGCAGGAGCCTACTCTCTAGATAACAATAACGAAAAAGCTTTCAAATACCTGAATCTAGCACTAGATAACGGATGGACAGAAGCCGATTGGCTCGCTTTTGACCCCTACTTTGATTACCTTAGAAAATCCAGTCCTGAAGAATGGGCGAAAATAGAAAATAAGGCATATGCTAAAGAGCAGGAGTACCAAAAAAAAATAAAGTTCCCCGAACTTCGGAAGCAAATCAATTTAATGACTCTAAACGATCAGAAACTCCGGTATCAAAGGGCACAAACAAAAAATACCGAAGAAATAAGAGAACTGGACCAGGCTATTAATCGTTCCGACTCTAAAAACCTGGAAGAGTCAAAAGCTATAATTGCCAAATACGGCTGGCCTAAAATATCCGAAATAGGAAAAGATGGGCAAAACAATTTCTGGTTGATCATACAGCATGCCGATCAGGATGTAAGATTTCAAAGGCAGGCTCTAACTGCAATGGAAAAACTTTTTAAGACAAACGAAATCAGCTTAGAACATTATGTCTTTCTTTATGACAGGATACAATGCAATCTAAACTATAAGCAATTATATGGAACTCAGGTAGTCTGGACACAGAACGGCAAGGCGTCGGGCTTTCGTCCCATCCTAAAAGAAGACACTACAGATGAACGAAGAAACAAGATTGGACTACAACCTTTATCTGTTTATTCTAAGACTTATGGTTTTGCCTATAGAAATAAAACTAAAGAAGAAGCGAAACAAATTGAAAAGGCTGATTTAGTTTATACTCAAAAGCTTATCGACAGTGCAAAAACGGCTTATGATAAAAAAGAATTCCAAAAAGTGTATGATTATTACAATACTGCCTCTACTGTTATGGGAGGCATGAATGAAGCCCAAAACTATGAAGCAGCCGTACTGTTTGCAACTATTTTTAACACCAACGGAGAAGAACAATACCGAAGTATTTCTTTAGATTTCCTCAGTCTGCTTCATTTGAGAGGGACGTTACCCCTTAAAAAATTAAAACGTAATCCTGAATTTGCGAAATTCCGCGGAGATGACCGTTGGATTGCTATTCTGAAAAATTCATAATCCTAAAATATGGCAAAGTCAAAACTTAGCGAACAAGAACAAGTCACTGAATACATTCAAAAACTTGACCCTTCAATTTCCGAAACGATTACATTTTTAAGACAAGCTATTCTTGCAATCAATAATGAGATTAGCGAACATATCAAATGGAATTCTCCCAGTTTTTATTATTCGGGTGAAATGAAACCTTTTGACCCTAAAGAATACAAAAGGGATATCCTGGTTATGAATATACGCCCTGGCAAGCCAATTTTACTTGTTTTTCCAACCGGAATCAAAATAACTGACACTTCTGGGCTATTGGAAGGCAATTATTCTGATGGCAGAAAAATAGCCACAATAAAAAATTTGGAGGAAGCAAAAAGCAGGCAAAAGGATCTAGAGAATGCAATCAGAAACTGGATGGACCAGATAGAAAAATAAAAAAACTCCCGATAAATCGGGAGTTTTTTATAAATGATTGGCTATGAATTAAGCCTTTCCTGCTGCTGCAATCAGGTTTAATGCAGAACCGGCAATAAACCATCCAATCTGCCCTTCATTATAAGTGTGGTTTGCCAGAATTGTTTCTGTTGTTCCGTTATCGTGGAAAATCTCAATAGTAAGTGGTTTTCCCGGAGCAAATTCTTTCAGGTCTACGAAATTGAAAGTATCGTTTTCCTGGATTTTATCATAATCTTCTTCATTTGCAAATGTAAGTGCCAACATACCTTGTTTTTTCAGGTTAGTTTCGTGAATACGTGCAAATGATTTTACCAATACTGCTTTTACTCCAAGGAAGCGAGGTTCCATTGCAGCGTGCTCACGGGAAGAACCTTCACCATAGTTATGGTCACCCACAACAATAGTAGGAACTCCTGCCGCTTTGTATTCTCTTTGAACCGCAGGAACTGAATCGTATTTTCCATTCATTTGGTTTTTCACAGAATTTGTTTTTTGGTTAAAGGCATTCACCGCACCAATAAGCATATTGTTTGAAATATTATCCAAGTGTCCGCGGAAACGCAACCATGGACCTGCCATAGAGATATGGTCTGTCGTACATTTTCCGAAAGCTTTGATTAGCAATTTAGCACCCATGATATTTTCTCCATTCCATGGCTCAAAAGGAGCTAATAACTGCAATCTTTCTGAAGTTGGGCTAACAATAACCTGAACTCCTGAACCGTCTTCAGATGGTGCCTGGAAGCCCGGGTCTTCTGCTTCAAATCCTTTTGGAGGCAGTTCGTTTCCTGTTGGCTCGTCAAGCATTACTTCCTGACCGTCTTCATTGATTAATTTATCTGTTATAGGGTTGAATCCTAAATCACCGGCAATAGCCAAAGCTGTCACCAATTCAGGAGAACCTACGAAAGCCAAAGTATTTGGGTTACCATCCGCACGTTTTGAGAAGTTACGGTTGAAAGAGTGAACGATAGTATTTCTTTCTTCTTTTTCAGCTCCTTCTCTATCCCACATTCCAATACATGGTCCGCAAGCATTAGCAAAAACAGTCGCACCGATTTTATCAAACGTATCGATAAAACCATCTCTTTCGATTGTATAGCGAACTACTTCAGAACCCGGAGTAATGGTAAATTGTGCTTTGGTTTTTAAATTTTTATCGGCTACCTGTTTTGCCAAAGAAGCCGCACGTGAAATATCTTCGTAAGAAGAGTTTGTACAAGAACCTATCAAACCTACCTGAATTTCCAATGGCCAGTTGTTTTTGATAGCCTCTTCTTTCATTTTAGAAATTGGCGTAGCCAAATCCGGAGTGAAAGGACCATTCAAATGTGGCTCCAATTCAGAAAGGTTGATTTCGATTACCTGATCAAAATATTGTTCCGGATTAGCATATACTTCTGCATCACCTGTAAGGTATGGCGCTACTTTATCTGCAGCTTCTGCCACATCCGGTCTTCCTGTAGAAATCAGGTAACGGCGCATTGAATCGTCATAACCAAAAGTTGAAGTAGTGGCTCCGATTTCTGCTCCCATGTTACAGATTGTACCTTTTCCGGTACAAGACATAGCAGTAGCACCTTCACCAAAATATTCAACAATAGCTCCGGTTCCTCCTTTTACAGTAAGGATTCCGGCTACTTTCAGGATTACGTCTTTTGGAGCTGTCCAACCAGACAATTTTCCTGTCAATTTAACACCAATCAGTTTTGGAAATTTCAATTCCCAGGCCATACCCGACATTACGTCTACAGCATCAGCACCACCAACACCAATGGCAAGCATTCCCAAACCACCAGCGTTCACTGTGTGAGAATCCGTACCAATCATCATACCTCCAGGGAAAGCATAATTTTCAAGAACTACCTGGTGGATAATACCTGCACCCGGTTTCCAGAAACCAATTCCGTACTTGTCAGAAACTGATGAAAGGAAATCAAAAACTTCATTGCTTTGTGTTTTTGCTCTGGCCAAATCGGTTGCAGCATCCACTTTCGCCTGGATTAGGTGATCACAGTGAACCGTTGTAGGAACGGCTACCTTATTTTTTCCGGCGTGCATAAACTGCAATAATGCCATCTGTGCCGTAGCATCCTGGCAAGCCACTCTGTCCGGAGCAAAATCAACATAATCTTTTCCTCTGGTGAAAGCCTTAGAAGGCATTCCTTCCCAAAGGTGTGAGTATAAAATCTTTTCTGAAAGCGTTAATGGACGACCAACCAATTGACGTGCCTTATCAACACGCTCTGCCATTGTTCCATACGCTTTTTTAATCATTTCAATATCAAAAGCCATAATCAGTAATTAGTCTATTTTATTTATATTTTAGTTTGTTTCTTTGCAATGCAAATTTACTCATTTCCCTCCATATTTGAAAGATTTTTAAAAAAAGCGGTGTTTCGAAACATTATTATTCCCAAAATCTGATTTTTAATGATTATTATTAAATTATAATTAAAAACCAATTAATTTTTTCCGTTTTTGTTAATTTAAAATCTTTTTTTTGTCAAATTCGAAATTTAGGCCAACCGAAAGAGCACCCTATAAATTAAGAATGTTTCTAAATTACAGACAGAGCATGAAAAAGGCGAAAAAATGCTTCGTAAAAATGTTATTTTTTTGACTTTTCTCTCAGGTCCATCATTGGCTTTTCATACCAAATATAGAGCCCATAACTAAGGATGATTGTGAGCAATAAATAGATGAAAGTAAAGACCTGTTTTTGTAGCATCGAATAGTCTTCTGTTGGCATAAAATACTTCATAAGCTGCAAGATTACGCTATAATGCAACAGATATATCGAATAGGAAATCAAGCTTACAAAAACGACAGGTCTTTTCAGTTTCGATTTCTCTGATTTCCAACCCGATAAAAACGGAAGAAAAAAGGAAATAGAGACAGAAACTATTGGAAGATGAGCCATATAGAGATACTTATTTTGCCCTTCTGCCGTGAATCCTATTTTGCCTATTCCGAAAGCTATAAACAGGAAACATAAAACGCCTACTACCAGAAAAAAGGACTTGTTCCTTTTCCAGAAGTTCTGGTGTTGGCAATAAATCCAACTTGCCAATACTCCATAAAAAATAGCATCCAGACGATAAATCACCACTGCTTTTAATGATGTGTTCCAAATATCCAAATTGGTATAACCCGTATTCTGATAACAAATGATTTTTGCCAATAGGGAAATTATTAGCAGCAAAAACAAAAGGAGTATAAAGAATTTTGATTTGTTTTTAGGCGCAACAAAAGGTGTTATTAGTAATAAAAGCAATGGCAGTACAATATAGGCCCATTCTTCTACGGCAAGACTCCAGGATTCCGGAAAGAAAGCAGGCATGACGCCGCTAAAATTCTGGACAAAAAAGAAATACTTCCACAGCGACTCTATTTTGTAACCGATAACAGATGCTATGAGTATATTGACAAGCAGAATCAGAAAATAATTCGGAAATGTTCTAAACCATCTTCTTTTTAAAAAATCCCTGACCTGTGAAAAAGAAAAGTCATCCTTGAGATACGACTGCAAAAGAATTCTTCCGATAAGAAAACCACTGAGAACGAAGAAAATTTCAACCCCTAAAAACCCGAAAAGTTTTAAAAGCTGTGCAATAAAACTGTTGCTTTCAGGATAAATCCAAAGACAATGCGAACTGAGAACCATAAGTATGGCTACAGCCCTCATAAGGTCCAAACCGAAAATGCGTTGCGGATTGTTTAGTTCTTGCTTTAGCAATGTGTTTGTATTTCTGTCAAATATAGAAATACAATTTGTGAATAGTTTCTACAGAATATAAATTTTACAGCTTACATTAATTTCTGGATAATCATTTCTTCCGAAATTCCTTCCGCATCTGCTTTGTAATTCTTGATAATCCTGTGACGAAGAATGCCCGTTGCAACTGCTTTTACATCTTCAATATCCGGAGAAAATTTCCCATTGAATGCAGCGTGAGCTTTTGCAGCCAATATCAGGTTTTGAGAAGCTCTGGGCCCTGCTCCCCAGTCTAAATAGTTTTTCACGTAATCATTTGATAACGTATTATCCGGACGTGTTTTACTTACCAACGTTACGGCATATTCAATTACATTATCTGCTACCGGAATACGGCGAATAAGGTGTTGGAAATCGATAATTTCCTGTGCTGTGAAAAGCGGATTTATTTTTTCTGTCTGATCTGTCGTTGTACTTTTCACAACCTGTACTTCTTCAGAAAATGACGGATAATCTAATTTAATAGCAAACATAAAACGGTCAAGCTGGGCTTCCGGAAGCGGATAGGTTCCTTCCTGCTCAATTGGGTTTTGGGTTGCCAATACGAAATAAGGCAGGGATAATTTATAATGCTGTCCGGCTATTGTTACCGCCCTTTCCTGCATGGCTTCCAAAAGTGCTGCCTGTGTTTTAGGCGGTGTCCTGTTAATCTCATCTGCCAAAATGATATTTGAGAAAATAGGTCCTTTTATAAATTTAAACTGACGGCTTTCATCAAGAATTTCACTACCAAGAATATCAGAAGGCATCAAATCCGGCGTAAACTGAATACGTTTGAAATCCAAACCAAGAGCCTGAGAAATCGTATTGACCATCAGCGTTTTTGCCAATCCGGGAACTCCAACCAAAAGGGCATGCCCTCCTGAAAAGATGCTCAACAAGATCTGGTCAACCACTACTTCCTGTCCAACAATTATTTTTGAGATTTCTTTTTTAAGCTCTATTCTTTTCTGAACCAGATTCTGTATTGCAGCTACGTCTGACATTCTATAATTGTTTGGTTATTAAAATTTCGATTCGGTTAAATGTGTCTGATTATTTTTTAAGCCAGTTGTTTACAAAAACGCAATCTCTGTACTCGCCATTAATCTTGATGTATGTTTCCTTGATTTTTTCATCTGTCCATTTGCTGATAGCTTTGATTTGTTTTTCTTTCAAAGCCAAATCCTTAATTTTCAGATAATCCTGCGCATAGTCTGCTGTATGGGCATCATAACGTTTTGTAACAGTAATCAGCTTGAATGTCTTACGTCCCAACCTGTCTTCGTCAACCATTGGTTGTGATACCTGACCTTCATTAAGATCTGAAATCTGTACATATAATGACGGATCCATTTTAGTCAGGTCAAAACGAGGATCAAGCGTTTGAGGATTAATCAATACACCTCCATTGGCTCTTGTTTCTTTTTCATCAGAAGAATTTCTTGCGGCATCGGCAAATGAAATTTCGCCGTTAACAATTTTATTTCTGATTCCAATAATCTTGTCTTTGGCTTCCTGCATGGCTTCCTCAGATATTTTCGGAATCAGCAATATGTGCCTTAGGTCAACATCCTGTCCGCGAATTTTTTCAACCAGAATAATATGCCATCCGTATTCTGTCTGAAAAGGTTCTGAAATTTGTCCTTCTTCAAGACTAAAAGCTCTTTCCTTAAATTCTTTTACCAGATTTGTTTTTCTGTTGACACGCATAAAACCTCCATTGGATTTTGTGCCCTCATCTTTGCTGTACAACACCGCCTTACTAAAAAAGCTACCATTACCGGCCATTACATCATTCCTGAATTCATTCAGCTTGTCAATTACTTTCTGCCGTTCTTCTTTGGTAACTTCCGGATTGATTACAATTTGGGATACTTCTACTTCCGCACCAATCTGTGGCAATTCTTCTTTAGGAAATTTTCTAAAGAATGTCCTTACTTCTTCAGGAGTAATTTCAACATTTTCAATGATTTTATTTCTCATTTCCGAAGTCAGCTTACCCATTTTCAAGATATCAAAGAAATAGGTTCTGAATTCTTCCTCGTTTGGCCTGTTATAAATCTTTAATAATTTTTCCATCGAACCGGCACGCTCTACAAAAGCATCGATTCTTTCCTGCATCATACTGTTGATTTCAGCATCTGTCACAACAATACTGTCCTGAACAGCCTGGTGTGCATAGAGTTTATCTTCCAGCAATTTTCCAAGCAACTGACATCTTGTAATATCTTTTATAGGGTTACCCTGGTTTGCAATTTCAATATAGGCAATATCGATATCAGAGTCTAAAATCACATAATCTCCCACAACGCCAATCACTCCATCAATCTTCTGTTTCTGGCTTACAGGCTTCGGAACGACCTTTTTTACAGTATCGTTCTGAATGATTTCCTGTGCATTTACGGCATTAAAAAATGCTGCAAAGCCAAAAATCAGACAGGCATTCTTAATTATAGATTTCATACTTCTCATTTTTAATGGCATCATCAGTAATGTCTTTTTCAATTTTTTTTATTAATTCTAATTTTCTTTTGTTTAAAATCACCTGTTCCAGTGTCGGCTTTATATATTCGTATGGGCTCACTTGATTTTTATCCAAAACGTTTGTGACTTTCACAAGATATACTTCTAAAGAATCCTGTTTTTCTATTGCTTTCCCAGCAGCAATATATTGCGACCTGTTGTCTGGAGTAATGAAAGGCAGTTTACGATACACCTGATTCATTTCAACCCAGACGGAATCATTCAACACAAAACTTTTGAACTGCATTCCATAAGTATCCCAAAATTTCCTGTCTGATTTTCTGTAGTCAAAAAATTTGCTTTTTATGGTTTGAAATTTCGGGTGGTCTTTTGGCAATTGTATATAACGCAATTTTACCAAAGTTCCGTCTGTCTTGAAATTTTCTTTGTTCTGTTTATAATATTCTTTTAGCTCAGCTTCAGTAATTGTTGTGTCTACTGTAGTCTTTACTAATTCTTCCAAATAACCTTTTGTATAAAGATCAATTTTATACTGCCTGATAAGTCCATTGTATTCTGCCTGCTTGTCAGCACTCAAATTAAGCTCTGCTGCATTCATCATCAATTTCTGTGATGCCCAACGGTCGATGAAATTCCTGACAATTACTATACTGTCTTCTTTTGAAGTTCCCGGCGGCACCAGGTCCTTAATTTCATCCTTAAATAAGTATGAGTCATTTACTCTGGCAATGGCTTGTGGTTTTGCTTCCGGTTTGGTATTACATGAAGCAAAAAACGACAGCAATCCTATGACCGCATACTTCTTCATTTATGACTTAATCTGCTTTTTCACCTTTTCAAAAGCAGGCTGGTTAACATCTACCTTGAATTCCTGTTTCAAATCACTAACCCATTTTTCTTCAAGATATTGTTGGTAATCGTTCACAACTTTTCCTTTTGCCTCTTCCAGTGTTTTTGGACCGGCTTCAAGATGCTTGTTTATTTTGACAACAAAATAATACTCACCGTCTTTTATAATTCCGGAAACACCGTCTTTCTTTTCAAGTCCTTTTGGGAGAGCATCACTGTTTTCTTCAAAAATTCCGGCATTTGACATTACCTCAACTTTGCCGTTCTGGTTGAATTTTTCCTTGATAAATTCAGCTGATTTTCCTTGTTTCAACAATTTTTGTGCTTTTTTAGCCATATCCATTTTTGTTGAAGAAAGAATCAGTGCATCTACCCTATTCCCCCAACGGTAATTATTTTTTCTGGCTTCATAAAAATTCTGCAATCCAATCGTATCCGTTTTTGCCTTTTCCCAGATTTCTTTTTCCATCAGGTCAAAAAGCAACAGTCCGTCACGGTATTCTTCCATCACAGCAGCAAAATCAGGGAATTCATTTTCAAGATTGTTATTGTACAACTCATTGACTTTCGCATCCACATACTCCTGGTATTTTTTCTCTACCAGTTTACTGATTGGTCTGATTGTATTTTCACCTCTTTGTTGTGCGACCAAATATTTAAGAAATTCATCTCCTGATATTGTCTTCTTATCTATTGTAACCAGGTTTCCTTCAAAAGGCTTCATATTTTCCGGAAGTTTCCAGTCACCGGTATAGAATTTATCATTTACCGTTTTTGAAATTGCAGCAAACAGCTTGTCATTTCTTTTTATTGAGTATTTCTTTTTCAGCTTTTCAGTCAATGAATTTGTAATCAGTCGCGAACGCTCGTCTTTTCTGATTTTACCATCCAGTTCTGACTGCATTTCCTGCGCTGTTTTAAGCGGATGTTTTTCGATTAGCTTAATGATGTGCCATCCAAAATTACTTTCTACCGGAGCTGAATAATCGTTCGGGTTTTTCAATGCGAATGCTGCATCTTCAAATTCTTCAGAACTTAATTGTCCTGAACCAAAACGATTCAGCACTCCGCCTTTTGAAGCCGACGATTTGTCTTGAGAAAATTGCTTGGCAAGGCTTTCGAAGTTTTCGCCCTGTTGTAGTTTTTTATAGATGTCCTGGATTGTAGCCTTTGCTTTTTCAGCTTCTTCAGGGTTTTGGTTGTTTGGTTTTAGGATCATAATGTGGGCAACTGTAAGTTCGCCACGGTTATCTCTGATGTCTTCCACTTTTATTATGTGGTAACCAAAACGGGTTCTCACAATTTTTGATATGTGCCCTTTTTGAGTTTTGTAGGCTGCAGATTCAAATGGATATACCATTCTGAAAGCTGAAAAATAACCTAACTCTCCTTTATTTTCTTTCGCTGAAGGATCTTCGGAATATTTAACAGCCAGGTCACCAAAGTTTTCACCTTTCAAGGCTTTTTCCCTAACCTCAACTGCTTTTTTATAGGCTTTAAGAGTATCTTCCGGCGAAGCATTCTCATCTACCATAAACAAGATGTGGGCTGCCTTGATTTCTTTCTGTGACCTTTGATAGGCTTCTTCGATTAATTCCTGTGTAACCTTGGAATCCGTAAGATAATTTTTTGAAAGTTGGTTTCTGTATGACTTTAATTCCGCCTGATAGGCCTGTCCGTTTTGAAGTCCCAGCTTATTGGCTTTATTAATTTTCAACTTATAACCTACAAATAAGTCCAGATATTGATTTAAATCTTTTTGGGATTCGTCTTTTACCAAATCAATATTTTTATTGTAAACCCTTGCAAATTCGTCGGTATAATAAGGCTTACCGTCAATTGTAAATAAAACTTCCTTATTGTTATTTTGAGCAAAACTCGTAAAACTTGCGGAAAGCAGTACTCCGAAGAACAATTGTTTTAATTTCATTATGTAAATTCTATAAGTTGGGAATTAATTTAACGCCTGAATAGCAATCAACAAAAGTAACAATTCAAACGCATTAAACAAGTACGGGCCTTACTATTAACAAAAATTTATTAACAAATTATTAGCGATATTTTCATGTATTGGGACGCCGTATTTATAAAAAAGCATAACTCCGGTTTCTTGTTATTATTATACGCTGATTATTTGTTGAATAAATAGTATTTTTGCAATCCATTTTTATACAGGATATGAGTTTTCAAAAAGAAATAGAAAGAAGAAGAACTTTTGGGATTATTTCGCATCCCGATGCCGGAAAAACAACACTGACTGAAAAATTACTTTTGTTTGGAGGAGCAATTCAGGAAGCCGGAGCCGTAAAAAACAATAAAATTAAGAAAGGTGCCACTTCCGACTTTATGGAAATTGAGCGCCAGAGAGGGATTTCGGTTTCGACCTCGGTTTTGGCTTTCAACTATAAGGATAAAAAAATCAATATTCTCGATACGCCGGGACACAAGGATTTTGCGGAAGATACCTATAGAACGCTTACTGCAGTTGACAGTGTTATTGTTGTTATTGACGTGGCAAAAGGGGTTGAGGAACAGACAGAGAAATTAGTTGCTGTTTGCCGAATGAGAAATATCCCGATGATTGTTTTCATCAACAAATTAGACCGCGAAGGAAAAGATGCTTTCGACCTGATGGACGAAGTGGAACAAAAATTAGGATTGACGGTTACTCCATTGAGTTTCCCAATTGGAATGGGTTATGATTTCCAGGGAATCTATAACCTGTGGGAGAAAAACATCAATCTTTTTAGTGGCGACAGCCGTAAAAACATTGAAGAAACCATTGCTTTTTCTGATGTCCAGAATCCTGAACTGGAAAAAATCATCGGCCAAAAACCGGCAGATAAACTGCGTGAGGAGCTGGAACTGATTGAAGAAGTTTATCCAAACTTTAACAGGGAGGCCTATCTTGAAGGAAAGCTACAGCCTGTATTTTTTGGTTCTGCCCTGAATAACTTCGGAGTTCGTGAGCTTTTGGATTGCTTTATAGAAATTGCACCGTCACCAAGACCGAAAGAATCTGAAACAAGATTGGTAGACCCTTACGAAAGTAAAATGTCGGGATTTGTATTTAAAATCCACGCCAATATGGACCCAAAACACAGGGACAGGCTGGCTTTTGTCAAAATCGTATCGGGTACTTTTGAAAGAAACAAGCCTTATTTGCATGTACGCCAGAATAAAACTTTAAAATTCTCAAGTCCGAATGCTTTCTTTGCCGAGAAAAAAGAAATTGTCGATATCTCTTATCCGGGTGATATTGTAGGTCTGCACGATACCGGGAATTTTAAAATTGGAGACACCTTAACGGAAGGCGAATTGATGAGCTTTAAGGGAATTCCTAGTTTTTCGCCGGAACATTTCCGTTATATCAACAATGCCGATCCGTTGAAATCGAAACAGCTTGAAAAAGGAATTGACCAGCTGATGGATGAAGGTGTAGCCCAGCTTTTCACTTTGGAAATGAACAACAGAAAAGTAATCGGGACCGTGGGAGCTTTGCAGTATGAAGTTATCCAATATAGATTGGAGCATGAATACGGGGCTAAATGTTCGTATGAAAACTTTCCGGTGCATAAAGCATGCTGGGTAAAACCTGATGATGCCCGAAATGAAGAGTTTAAGGAGTTCAAACGCATCAAGCAGAAGTTTTTGGCCCATGACAAATACGGGCAATTGGTATTTCTTGCCGATTCTGATTTCACTATCCAGATGACACAAAACAAATACCCAACTGTGAAATTGTTTTTTACTTCAGAATTTGATTAATCAAAAAACATCAATAAAAAAAGGCTGTACATTGTACAGCCTTTTTGTTTTTGAGCTTCTAACAATTAAGCCTTTTTCGCTTTTCCTTTAATAAAAGTGTAGCCTAAAACCACTCCTGCCAAAAGCATTGGCACGATATAATCATTGATTGGTGCTGGCGTTACATCTTCATCATCTGGTGCTTCAGTTGGATTTTGAGCGAAAGATGCCGTGCTTAGGAATAACAAAAGCAACAGGCTTGATATTTTTGTTGTAATTGAGTTTTTCATATCTGACGGGGTAATATTAGTAAACAATTTTTTTGTTGGCAGTTCCATTTTCAGCCGTAGTAATTTTAACTACCAAAACCTGGTTTGCAATAGGAAGATTTGCTATTACTGTTGATGAAGCGTCGATATTATTTTTGGTATAAATAAGACGGCCGCTCATATCGTAAAGCTCAATGTTTTCCATAACATAGTTTCCGGAATTGATAACCAAAGAACCGTTTTGTTTGTATGCTACAATATTATTAGAAGAAATTGTAGGTACCTTCACACCAAGTGCTGCTCTGTAAACTATCTCAAAACGATTGTTAAATACTCCTGTTTCAGACGCAAATGAATAAGCACCTGATTTAAGATTATGAAGTTGTCCTGTCGCATTATCTTTTAAGAAAACTTCCTGGCTGCCCGCAAAAAGTCCATCAACATGATCAATTGCAATAGTGTAGTTTCCTGCAACATCTGTTTTAAAGCTCATTGGAACCACATCATCAGATGTAAAAGGAAGACTTCTTCCCTGAATTGCAAATTCCTTGTTTTCGATATAAGAAGTGAATGCAATGGCACTATCATTAAAATAGCTACCTTCAATACCATAATCAACACCTGAAGTAGCACCTGTCATATAACCTAATAAAGTCTGACCTACAACCTCAGTTCCGTTAGAAAGATTCAACCATATTCTGTGTCTTTCTACTTCGGTTGTATTTGCATTTCTAAAAAATGCACCTCCGGTAGTTGCTGAACGAAGCGCATTGCTAAAATTCAATGTATTTTGAGTCGCTCCTGATTTTACTTTTACGAAAAATCCTTGTCCGGCATTGATTACACCATTTGGGTTAAGAGCTGCTGCTTCCGGCTGGGCACTTGTTACTCCCATTCCTGTTGAAGTAGCGTAACCGCTACCTGAAGCTCCGTTTCTTTTTCTCCAGAACCAGATTGTTCCATCAATTGCATCGGAGTTAGAAGAAAACAATTGAGCAATTGAAATTGCAGATGGATAAGGATTTCCAACAAGGTTGAAACCTGTATTTGCATTTGAAAGTGCCACGTTTACACTTTGGTTGTATGGAACACCTGTAAATTCTGCATTGATTGCAGTTCCAGGATTGCCTGCAACATAGGCCGGATGTGAGTCCGGAGTTCTGATTAAGTAACCTTTTCCTGATTCAAAATTATAGGACCCTTCACTTTGCGTTGGGAAAACAGCTTCGTAATCACCATTTGTACCCGTAGCTGTGTTGTATGTATAAAATCTGTTGGAAAGCGTTGCCGAAGAAAAACCTTTTAGGTTTTGCCCGATTACAGGTGAAGACCATAAAGTGTAGTCAAAACGGTATAATGGGTTACTATTTCTTTTTACTTTGATTGATCCTGTATTGGCTACAGCATTTGTCTGAATCAGATTCGCATTGTTCTCTACAATAAAATTACTTGAAGCTGCATTGTTTACAATTGCATTTTCAACAGTTACCGAAGTTCCTGATGCCACTGTAAATATCCCTGAATTTACCGCAAGCGATTTAGCTGTAAATGCCCCTTGTGGCGCAGCTGCACCTGTAGAGTAATCTCCTGCTATAATAGCGTCTAAAGAAGAAGTTGGTGTTCCGTTTGACCAAGCAGTTCCATCCCAAGTTGTAATTTGTTTTGCCTCGATCGTAACTTTAATATCATCTAACCTCCAATTTGCGGTACCTGCCGATGCACCGCCTGAACCATTAGAACCATATATTCTAAGTGTTATGGCTACATTTTGCCCACCCGAAATAGCAGTCATTGATGGTGAAATTAATTGCCATGTACTTCCTGTAGATAAAGTATTTGAAGCCACTGTTGAACCATAATTATCAAGACTGGTTCTGATAGAAGCCAAAGCTGGCCCTGTACCTGATGATCTAGAACCAAAAGACACACCCGTTATGGAAAGCGAATATCCCGATGCAGGTGTAAAAGAAATTTCAACATAGGCACTACCATTAGACGCTGTATTTAGTGCTCCAGTTCTAGCTGCAAGCCCGAAATTACTAGTACCAGAACTTCCTGCATAACCCGATGAAGCAGCCGTGGTAGTAATAAAGGTAGTTGTCCCATTATTATTCCTCTGAGCCCAAGTGCCAACAGTAATATTTGAGTTTGTTCCAGATGTAGGGGTAGATGCAGAACTACAATCCCACACATATTCTGTTTGCCCCCATACTCCATTAAAAAATAATCCAAACACCAAAATCATCAGTGTCCGTAAGGTTGTAAATAGTAAAGTTTTTTTCATTATAAATTTGTTTTTCACAAAGTTAAGGATTCGTTAATAAAATATTAAACAAACGTATTATCTTTTTGTTAAGAATTAACATTTTATGTTATTCATCGAAACTTATTGTGCTTTAAACGATTACAAAGAAATTTTTTAACAAAAAAAATCTTTATAGAAATTTAAAAATTTTCATTTTAATAACTTTTTTACAACAAAAAAAGCCTCCCGAAGGAGGCTTTTCATTTTATCAATAAAAATTGATTATTGATTTTTCAACAGTTTAACCATTTTAGATTTGTTGCCTGCAGACACTTCTAACAAGTAAGATCCTGCTGGCAAATTAGACATATCGATTTGTGTCTCATTTGCATTTACTGATTTAGTAATCAGCTGCTGACCTACCATGTTGTAAAGTTTAAGACCAGTTATGGCTTCGCTGTAAGATACAGTTAAGATATTGTTTACAGGGTTTGGATAGTACTTAAAGTTTGCATTATCGAAACCAATTACTCCCAGTGCCGTACCCGCCTGTATAGCTACTCTTTGAACACTTTCGCAACCACCAACAGTTTGTGATGCATAGTAAGTTGTTCCAGAAACTATTGGAGTTGTAGATGGCAATACGTTTCCAGCTGCACTTGAGTCATACCAGATAATTCCAGTACCATTCACAGTCAAACTTGCCAATGTTGCACCAGCAGGGAAATCTTGTGGAGAGGTAGCTGTTGGAGCCGGAGTAACCGTTACAGTTACATTCAACGTTTGAGTTGTAGCACATTGTCCTGCAGCCGGAGTAAACACATAGCTTCCGCTAGCTGTGTTACTGATTGTTGCAGGACTCCATGTTCCTGTAACTCCATTTGGAGAAGTTGTTGCCAATGTTGGAGCTGTTGAGCCCTGACAAATATCTGCAATTGGTGCAAAGTTAGGAACAGTCTGTGGAGTAATAACCACATTCAACGTTTGGGTTGTAGCACATTGTCCAGCGGTTGGCGTGAACACATAACTTCCGTTTGCACTCATATTAACCGTTGCAGGAGACCATGTTCCGGTAATTCCGTTTGGAGAAGTCGTAGCAAGTATTGGAGCCGTAGATGACTGACAAATTGTTCCAATTTCAGCAAAGTTAGGAGTTACAGTTGGTGTAACAGTTACCAAAGTACTGTCTGCTGAAGAACAGGTTCCAATAGTAGCAGTAGCTGTATATGTTGTGTTACCAACAGGTTTCACATATATTCTTCCTGCTGCACTACCGGCTACGTATGCAATTGTACCTGCTGCGTCAGTAAACAAGTCACCTGTTCCAGTTGATGTCCAGGTAATTGCAGGAGCAATTATTTCAAACGTAACATCATTTCTAGAGCTATAAGTAAAACTTGAAGTTCCAACAAATGCATCTATTGCTGTACCAGTCACATTATCTGCTCTATAGAAAATAGTACTTACAAAAGTTGTAGGGCTATGTTTAGCCGTGTTATAAGTAGTACTATTACCACCGTTATTATTGCTATAGTTCATTTCAATAATTAAGTTATCAGTACCATTCCAGGTAAAAGGAGCGTCTAACACAAAATTATTCAAGCCTACAACCGGAGTATAGTTAGCAGCAGCCTTAACCGTTGTCATACCCGCCTCCCATGAAGTAGCTGTAGCAAAACTTGCTGTAGCAGAGTTTTTCATTTTTACAACAAGATTGTTAAGTGCATATGTAGTATTGGCTGTAGCTAAATCTAATTTTATAGCACTAATCTGCGTATTAGGAATAAAGCCTAAAGCCGTCAATTCAGCTGCAGTATAAATCCACTGTTGTTTTGTACCACCATAATATGCCTGGAATGGATTTGGACCTAATGTTGCATTAGTAGCGTTAGTACCTGAAGTAGCAGCTCCCGTTCCGGAAACAACAGTTGGTGAGGTAGGCACACCTGATACTGTCAATTGCTGTACACTTCCGGCGCAAACTGCAGGCGCATCAGGCGTCACAGTAATTGCAGGAGGAGTTGTATTTACAGTAACATTCACTGTTGCGGTATTAGAACATCCACTTGTAGTGTTGGTTGCAGTAAGCGTGTATGCAGTAGTTGCCGAAGAAGTGAATGTCCATCCTGAACCAGCATTTCCGGAAACACCTGTAGAAGGCGACCATACATACGTATCATAATCTGAAGCACCAGCAGTAATTGTTACAGCTGTAGTAGCAACACCTCCACAAACCGCGGCCGGGTTTCCACTCAATGTAAGAGCCGGAGCAGTTGTTACCGTAGCAACAACAGCAACTCTTGGCGAAGAACAGATGGACTGCCCGTTGATTATAAATTTAGGTCTGAAATTAGTTGTACTGCTTACATCCGTTTCAGCTAACATCGCTGCAGGAGTAACACTATCTCTCTGTCTGTAAGCCGATGCTACGAATCCTACATCATCTACCTTTAAAGAACTACTTGAAGAAGATGTATTGCTTGGAACACTACTCCATGAAATAGTAACAAGAATGTTAGAACTACCATCCCAGTTGAATACTGAAGATGAACCTGCACCTGTTCCAAAAGCTAATGTATTCACTGTGTTAGCTACTGGTGTAAATCCACCATTGGTTCCGGTTCCAGCGTATACTTGGACCAATCCTGAGTTAATAAAAGTAGTTGTAGGAGCTGTCGTTGCTGTTGTATTTGCCAATTGTACAGTAAATCCTTGGTAAGCCTGACCTGAAGTTGTAGGTTCAAACCCTAAACTAGTAAAGTTAGACGTTCCTGAAAATCCAGCGGCAATCAATTCAGAAGCTCTGATAATATACTGAGTCTTGGTTCCTCCCCAGCTTCCAGGGAAGAAAGATTGTCCTGCAGTAGTTGAATTTGTTGCTCCGGCTCCTAATGTATTAGCAGCAGGTGGAGTAGACACTTCAGCAGCAACATAGTAGGTTGTTGTTGCAGAAATAGATGGAGTTGTAAAGGTATTTCCTGTAGCTACCGGAGCACCTCCAGCTGCTGCTGCATACCAATTGATAGTAGCACCTGCACTTGGTGTAGCTGCCAACTGAACAGTTCCCGTACCACAACGTGTAGCCGGCGTATTTGTCGCAACCTGATGTGTGAAAACAATATGCACAGGAGTTGAAGTTCCTGTAGCTGGTCCCGCAGAACATGTCACTACGCACTCATAATATGTAGCTACCGTTGGCACTACAGTCAATGTAGGTGTGTTTGCCCCGGCAATATCATTATAAACAGTTCCGTCTGTAGAACTTTTCCATTGATACGTAACACCTGAACCAGAAATTGCATTTTGCAGGCTTAATGCTACAGAAGCACCAGCGCAAATTGTAGTAGCAGAAGCTACAGTATTTCCTGGATTTGGAGTACCACTACAAGCATTAGAATCTGCAAAAGAAACATAGCCTGTGAAATTAGCGGCAGAAATAGGCAGATTGGACTGAGTAGTATTAGGAGCTCCAGCCGTTCCAGCTGCATAAGTAGCAACGCTACCAAAAGCATTTGTGTAAACACCTGCGGGAGTTAACGCCTGAACAGGGATACTTGTGCTCACAATTGAAGCATCTCCCAATCTTACATTCATATCAGTAATTGTACCTGACATTAAAGGAATTTCCCATCTTCTTGTTGCAGACAAATTAAGTAAGCTTACGTCTGCTGTACCTGTATTAGAATCAAAAGCTTCTGCTTTAAAGTTAGAAACCGCAGTAGTAGCAGGAGCTAACCAAATTGGTGCATAAGCAGCTTTTCCAACTGGGAAATGCAGGTAAGTAGTATTTGGGTTACCACTTATTATAGTTCTTGCCAACGGACCGTTTACATAAGCTGTTGCGCTTCCTCCTGTTAATGTTCCACCAGCAGTAGCAGTTCCTAATGTCAATAGGTTAACATTAGTCGTATTAACTTTTCCGCTTGTAAGCGTTAATGTCCCACTAATTGATAAAGGAACATCCAAAGTTAATCCTGTTGCGTTAGTATTGTTAACCGTTAAAGATGTCAAATTAGCAGTAGAAGTAGTTCCTGAGTTTCTGAATACACCTGCTCCGGAAATAGTCTGAGGATTTGTAGATGGAACAGCCGAACCATTAAAGTCATTAATATTTAATGTACTTCCTGCTGTTAGTGTTCCGTTATTAATAAGGTTTCCTGCTAAATGGTGTGTAGTTCCCATTTGGTATTCACCGGAAATAATATTCAGGTTACCTTTAATTGGAATCGTACTGTTTGTTTTTACAAATCTATTCGTCCCAATAGTACCTACATCTACAGTAACATTTCCTAAACCATAAAGGGAGCTTCCCGGGAAGAGGTATATATAAAATCCATTACTTCCTGTAGCACTATTATCATTAGATATACCATCTCCAAATTTGAAAGTATGGTTAACTCCAGCTGAATTATATGCTCCAGCTTGAGAAATTCTCAACGAATAGGTTGAAGTACTTGAACTTTGAGGAGGGTCAACAATAGTAATCGTACCACCTGTAAGACTTAGATTAGCCACAGCATTTGCAGTAATGTTCAAGATATTTGTTCCAGAAGCCACAGAGTTAGCAGCATTTCCTCCATCATTACCGTCAATATTGATATTTCCACCACTTTGATTGAAAGTAGAACCTCCATTGTGAACCATGTTACCGAAAACATTTACAGTTCCCGATGTAACAGTCATAACCCCATTATTTGCAAAAGTACGGTTATTTGCTCCTGCAGCAGAAAGGTTAATTGTACCTCCTCCAACAGTAAGCGTAGCACTAGCTCCATTTGTGATACCTGTAGTGCTTGCTCCTGTAACACTTAAGCTACCGCCAGTAACACTCATTATGTTATTATTTGTAACAGTACCAGAAGCTGCCAAAGCACCACCTGAAACATTTACGGTACCGCTATTTGTAAGGCTTGTAAAATTAAGACTTCCGGTTGCCGCATTCAAAGTACCTCCTGTTGCTACGGTCAAACCTGTAATAGTATTTGTTCCGTCTAAAGCTACAGTTGTGTTATTTGCTATTGTTACAACATCAGTAGTACCTGGCACTGCATTCTTATTCCATGTAGCTGGTGTAGTCCAGTTTCCGTTAGCAACAGAAATAAATGGAATATCAGAAGATGCAACACCCACATATAAAGGAGCCGAAAGCAAGTCTGTCTGAGATACTGTAATTCTTTGTGCTCCCGGAGTTGTCGTCCCATTTTGGTGAGCACCTCCAATAGCCGCATTAGCAAACATAACTCTTGCATTTCCATTCACCAATGCAGGAAATGCATTTTGCGCGAATAAAACTACAGTATATGAGCTTGAACTAATAGGTGTCCCTTCATTTGAAACTACCCAGTTTCCATTATATCTTTCGCTTACGGTATAAGCTCCGTCTGCAACGGTCAAACCTGAAGTAATACCAGAAGCATCATTATATATAACTGCCAATTCACCGGCTGCAGCACCTGTTGCGTTAGTTCTAGTAATGTACATTGCTCTACTGTCACCAGCAGCATTGATAAACGGATATCTACTCGCCGTTCCTGTAGGATCTGATCCTGCAGAAATACCTGTTCCTGTTGCAGTAGCCGTCCACCATCTTGAAAACTTAGCTCCTGACAAGAATCCTGTACCCACAGGTGCAGTCAAAGTATTACCTGCAGCACCATTCCCAAAAGTCATTTTGTTAGTACCCAAATTAATTCTGGCTCCTGTAAGGTTTAGGTTATAAGCCACCTTTACATTATTGATAAGCCAGTTAATGTTTGGCGTGGCCGTTGCAGTATTGCTGAACGTCAGGTTTCTGATAACACCTGTATTAAATGTTCCAGAACCATTCACTGTTTGAACAGCCGTTCCACTTAATGTTAAGTTACCAGCTGTAGTTGCACCGACGGACACATCAATCACACCATTGTTTGTTATATTTCCGGCAACAGTCAATGTTTTTCCTGTAGTTCCGTTAAAAACGTTTACAATTCCACCTGATGCTACTGTTAGATTATTGCCTACCGTAAAATTGGTTGGTGTAGTTCCATAAGCTAAAGTTCCTTCAACGGAAAGATTGTTTATAGACAAACCGGTTGCATCAACCGTTACCGTTGTTCCTGCAGAAACTACCGCATTGTCAAAAGAATTCGGAACGCTTCCTGCATCCCAGGTTGCCGCTGAATTCCAGTTTCCTGTTGCAATAGATGTAAAAGTGCCCGGAGGATTTGTTGCCTGAACAGCATCTAAGTTTGTACTTTTCCCTCCTTCACTAATGGCATAAATACGCCATGAATAGGTAGTACTTGGAGTTAATCCAGTTGCATTGTAAGTAGTAGTTCCTACGTTTACAGTACCAGCCAGTGTATAAGTAGCTCCACCATCAGAAGATCTTAAAATTATATATTTTACTACATCAATATTAGGAGAAGATTCAGCCCAATTCAATGTCATATTGCCTGCTCCAACATTTGAAAAAGATAAAAATGTGGGCGGTGGAATAACAGTAGCTAGTGCATTACCAGGATTTCCCGGAGGAATAAACTGATAAACTCTTCTGCTCCCATCAGCAGCTGAATCCAGATTGGCAATAGCTCCTAAAGCAGCTACTGCAGGATTGGCAGCATATGGATTCGTTACAGAAACAGTATTTCCAGCATATAAAACTGAAGCAAAAGCACCTGTAGCAGACCCAGTATAAAAACCAATAGAAGGGGATTTGTTTCCGGCACCAACATCTACAGCCGACATACTTCCATAAACATATTCTACATTACCTTTTTCATAAAGTCGTATCTGAAATGTCGAATTTCCTGACATTGCCGAACTTGTATAGAAAAGCTGCATATTAACGAACTCAACAACCAAAACTCGGTTAGGTGCTGTACCTGATACTTTATAATGAACTTTTCCTGTAGTCTGACCTGTTCTTAAATCAGCATTAAAAGCTGAAAGTCTTGGAGAAGTAGCCGAACCTCCATTTATTGTGTAGGTATTGGTTGGCGCAGCTGTTGATCCCAATTGCAAGATTCCATCTTCCTGAACCGAAAATTGGGTAAACCTGTTTCCCATAAAGTGGAAGTCGAATCCAATATTCGTAACAGCTGAAGCGGTTGCGTCAAGACCAGCACCTACCAGCTGTGTTGTTCCTGTACTCATATCAATGGCTCCGCCATTCATATCAAGTGCCAGTGAACCTGTAGTGGAAGTGGCAAACGTGTAATTTGCCGAGTTCTGGGCCCAAACTGAATGATTCATAGCCATCAACATGACTATCAAAAACAAGCTAACCCAAGAAGGCCTAGCTCCGCGAGAAATAGAATCAGGCCGGGGGTCAGCCAAATTCCCAATCCCTTTTCTGAGTTTAGAGGTTTTTCTAAAACTCGAAAGAGTGTAATAATTCATCATAGTTTAAGTAAATTGATTAAAAATAAGGTAAGAACATCTGTTAATTGAATCCCACATTACAGGACAGAACAAAAGAGCTTCAAAGAAATTGACAAATCCCTTAAAATATCTCCATAATTTGCATAAAAAAATGCGATTCAAACAACGCGGAAAATTAATATAATATTTAACACAAAATTAATATTTAAAGAAAAAATTTATGAACAGCATTGAAACTACCATATATAAGCAATAAAAAATCTTTTTTTTAAACACTTTTAGCAACGAAATTCACCATTAACACTATTGCAACAAATGCATAACTTTTAGAGAAGTTTTGCCGGTTTTATTATTTAAAAAAATTATTTATACAATTTTTTCTTACAAAAACTCTAATCTTTTTATCCGAGACATAAAAAAACCCTCCATCACAATTTGAAAAAAAAAGGAAGAAGAGCATTACTTATTTAAATCTTTATTCTTGATGTCACTAACCAAAAAGACCTGCACAACTCAATAAAAGTAAAACCATAAACACAAAAAATCTGACAATGGAATTGCTTGACAGCATTGTATCATCATTACGACCAACGGCATTCGATTCTTTATACAAAATCTTCATCTCAAATAAATTTAATACATTACTCTAATCTTAGGGAAAATTAGCTAGCGTGGTAGTATTGGCAGTATTTGTAATGAAATTTTAATTCACAGATAAACTTAGAGAAACTGCTGTCCAAAAAAAAATAAACCCGATGAAGTTCAATAAAAAACGTTGAAGTAGCATTACGCTGAGCAAACAATGCAAAATAAAAAAGCCTCCTGAAATTTAGGAGGCTTTTTGTTTATGCTTGTCCGGCAGGACCAAAATTCAGAGGAATTGGAGGTTGTTCCGTGTCTTTTATTTCGCCGTGGGCGCTTTCATAACGGTGGATATTCTCTCCTATAGCCTTTAATAATCTTTTGGCATGCTGCGGTGTCAAAACGATTCTAGATTTCACTTTTGCCTTTGGAATTCCCGGCATGATGCTTACGAAATCCAATACAAATTCTGAAGCTGAATGGTTAATAATAGCCAGATTGGAATAAATTCCTTCGGCAGTTTTTTCATCCAATTCAATATTGATCTGACCTTGTGGTTGTTTTGAATCGCTCATATCTTAATAATTATATTCTTCTTTTGCAGCCATTAGCTCATTGTATTCTTCTTTAGAACCTACAATTACATTATCGTAATCTCTCATACCTGTACCAGCAGGAATTCTGTGTCCAACGATAACATTTTCTTTAAGTCCCTCAAGCATGTCTACTTTTCCAGCAACAGCAGCTTCGTTCAATACTTTAGTTGTTTCCTGGAACGATGCCGCAGAGATGAATGATTTAGTCTGCAACGAAGCTCTGGTAATACCTTGTAACACCGGAGTAGCAGTAGCCGTGATAACATCTCTTGCTACAACCTGATTTTTATCCGTACGCTTCAATAGTGAATTTTCGTCACGTAATTGACGAGGAGAAACAATCTGTCCTGGTTTAAGGTTTTCAGAATCACCTGCATCTTCAACTACTTTCATACCGTAAAGCTTATCGTTTTCATAGATAAAGTCTTTAGTATGGATTAGCTGATCTTCAAGGAACAATGTATCTCCCGGATCCTGAACCTGAACTTTACGCATCATCTGGCGGATTACAACTTCAAAGTGTTTGTCGTTGATTTTTACCCCTTGCAGACGGTAAACTTCCTGAATTTCATTTACAAGATATTGCTGTACTGCTGATGGTCCCTGGATTCTCAAGATATCGTCAGGAGTAATTGCTCCGTCAGACAATGGCATACCTGCTTTTACGAAGTCGTTTTCCTGTACAAGAATCTGGCTGGAAAGTTTTACAAGATATTTCTTGATTTCGCCAAATTTAGACTCAATTACGATTTCACGGTTACCTCTCTTGATCTTACCAAACGATACAACACCGTCAATTTCAGAAACAACAGCCGGGTTCGAAGGATTACGAGCTTCTAACAACTCCGTAATTCTTGGAAGACCTCCGGTAATATCTCCAGCTTTAGAAGAACGACGTGGTATTTTTACCAAAACTTTACCTGCTTTAATCTTCTCACCGTTTTCAACCATCAAGTGGGCTCCAACCGGTAAGTTGTAAGAACGGATCAATTCACCGTCTTTACCGTAGATTAACAAAGTAGGAATCAATTTCTTGTTTCTTCCTTCAGAAATTACTTTCTCCTGGAAACCTGTCTGCTCATCGATTTCAACCTGGTATGACTGTCCTTGCTCTAAATCTTCATAGGCTACTTTACCTGTGAATTCAGAGATGATAACCCCGTTATACGGATCCCATTTACAGATAGTCGTTCCTTTTTCAACAACGTCACCATCTTTAACAAAAATGCTTGAACCGTAAGGAATGTTATGTGTATTAAGAACAATACCTGTCTTAACATCAATCAATTTTAATTCTGTTGAACGAGAAATTACAATATCAGTAGTATTTCCTTCAAGATCTTCTCCTTTAACAGTTTTAAGATCTTCGATTTCAAGACGACCGCTGAATTTTGTAGTGATGCTTGATTCTTCAGAAAGACCTCCAGCAACCCCTCCAACGTGGAAGGTACGAAGTGTTAACTGTGTACCTGGCTCACCAATAGACTGCGCTGCAATTACACCAACAGCCTCACCCTTTTGGGTCATTTTTCCGGTTGCCAAGTTTCTTCCGTAACATTTAGCACAAATTCCTTTATCTGCTTCACATGTTAATGGCGAACGAACTTCCACTTTTTCAATTGGCGATTCGTCAATCAATTTAACAACAGCTTCAGTAATTTGTTCACCAGCTGCAACCAAAACCTCGCTGGTAAGCGGGTTGATTACATCTTGTAAAGCTACACGTCCTAAGATTCTTTCTCCAAGAGTCTCAACAATCTCTTCGTTCTTTTTCAATGCTCCTACTTCAACACCTCTCAATGTACCGCAATCTTCTGTGTTTACGATAACGTCCTGAGAAACGTCGTGCAATCTTCTTGTCAAGTAACCCGCATCCGCCGTTTTCAAAGCGGTATCCGCAAGACCTTTACGAGCACCGTGAGTAGAGATAAAGTACTCAAGGATGGAAAGACCTTCCTTAAAGTTAGACAAAATCGGGTTCTCGATAATTTCACCACCACCGGCAGTCGATTTTTTAGGCTTAGCCATCAATCCACGCATACCGGTCAGCTGACGAATCTGCTCTTTAGAACCCCTCGCCCCAGAGTCAAGCATCATATACACAGAGTTGAATCCTTGCTGATCTTCTCTAATGTTTTTCATTGCTAATTCTGTAAGCAAAGCATTGGTTGAAGTCCACACGTCAATAACCTGGTTGTAACGTTCGTTATTGGTGATAAGACCCATGTTATAGTTCATTGAGATACCTTCTACCTGTTCGTTGGCATCATCAATTAATGATTGTTTTTGATCTGGAATTTTGATATCTCCCAAGCTGAATGACAGACCTCCGCGGAAGGCGAATCTGTAACCCATATCTTTCATATTATCAAGGAAGGCAGCAGTTGTAGGTACATCTGTTACGCTTAAAATTCCACCAATAATATCTCTTAACGATTTTTTGGTCAATACCTGGTTGATATATCCGGCTGCTTCAGGAACTACTTCGTTGAAAAGTACACGTCCTGCAGTAGTCTGGATGATTTTATAAACCAATTCTCCATTTTCATTGAAATCTTTAGCTCTGATTTTCACTCGGGCGTTTAATTCCAATCTTCCTTCATTCAAGGCAATGTTTACTTCTTCCGCAGAATAGAATGTCAATCCTTCACCCAAAATTTTGTGATCCGGAGTAGACAAACGCTCTTTGGTCATGTAGTACAGACCCAAAACCATGTCCTGAGAAGGTACCGTAATTGGAGCACCGTTAGCAGGGTTCAAGATATTGTGAGAAGCCAACATCAACAATTGAGCTTCCAGGATAGCCTCTGGCCCAAGTGGCAAGTGAACTGCCATCTGGTCACCATCGAAATCCGCGTTAAAAGCCGTACAAACCAATGGGTGAAGCTGAATTGCTTTTCCTTCGATTAGTTTTGGCTGGAACGCCTGGATACCCAATCTGTGCAATGTAGGAGCACGGTTCAGTAATACAGGGTGTCCTTTGATTACATTTTCAAGGATATCCCATACTACCGGTTCTTTTTTATCAATAATCTTCTTAGCAGATTTTACTGTTTTTACAATTCCTCTTTCAATCAGCTTACGGATTACGAAAGGCTTGTAAAGTTCAGCAGCCATATCTTTTGGAAGACCGCATTCAAATAATTTCAATTCAGGTCCAACGACAATTACCGAACGGGCAGAATAATCCACACGTTTACCCAAAAGGTTTTGACGGAAACGTCCCTGCTTACCTTTCAAGGAATCAGAAAGTGATTTTAATGGTCTGTTAGATTCTGTTTTTACAGCAGAAGCTTTTCTTGTGTTATCGAATAACGAGTCAACAGATTCCTGCAACATACGTTTTTCGTTACGAAGGATTACTTCCGGAGCTTTAATTTCCATCAAACGCTTCAAACGGTTGTTACGGATGATTACTCTTCTATACAAATCGTTCAAATCTGACGTTGCAAAACGACCACCATCAAGCGGCACCAACGGACGCAATTCAGGCGGGATAACCGGAACTACTTTCATGATCATCCATTCCGGACGGTTCTCACGGTTTTCGTTAGACTCACGGAATGATTCAACAACCTGAAGTCTCTTTAAAGCTTCAGTCTTACGTTGCTTAGAGGTTTCGTTGTTTGCAGAGTGTCTTAATTCGTATGACAATTCATCCAAATCAATTCTTGCCAACAAGTCCATGATACATTCAGCACCCATTTTAGCGATGAATTTGTTTGGATCGTTGTCATCTAAATATTGGTTTTCCATTGGAAGCGTATCCAAAATATTCAGATACTCTTCTTCTGTCAGGAAGTCCAATCTATGTAATGAATCTCCATCAGGACCTTTAGCGATACCTGGCTGGATTACTACATATCTTTCGTAGTAAATGATCATATCCAGTTTTTTAGACGGAAGTCCAAGGATATAACCAATTTTGTTTGGAAGTGAACGGAAATACCAGATGTGAGCAATTGGCACCACCAAATTGATGTGACCTACTCTATCTCTACGTACTTTCTTTTCAGTAACTTCCACACCACAACGGTCACAAACGATACCTTTGTAGCGGATTCTTTTATATTTACCACAAGCACATTCGAAATCTTTTACAGGACCGAAAATTCGTTCGCAGAAAAGACCGTCACGCTCTGGTTTGTGGGTTCTATAGTTGATAGTTTCCGGCTTCAAAACCTCACCTCTTGACTCAGCCAAGATAGATTCTGGAGAAGCTAATCCTATCGAAATTTTGTCAAACCTTTTAATTTGGTTTTTATCTTTATTTCTGTTCATCATAGTCTTTACTATTGATATTGTGATATTGAAAACCTTTTATTTGCTTAAAGCCCGGAGTTTAGGACGGATATCCTAAACTCCGGAACTAAAAACTATTCCTCTAATCTGATGTCTAATCCAAGACCTTTCAATTCGTGCATCAATACGTTGAACGATTCTGGTAATCCTGGTTCTGGCATAGTTTCACCCTTAACGATAGCTTCGTAAGTTTTAGCTCTACCAATAACGTCATCCGATTTAACAGTCAAAATTTCTCTAAGCGTGCTTGATGCACCGTAAGCTTCAAGAGCCCAAACCTCCATCTCTCCAAAACGCTGACCCCCGAATTGAGCTTTACCTCCAAGAGGCTGCTGAGTGATCAACGAGTATGGTCCGATAGAACGTGCGTGCATCTTGTCATCAACCATGTGTCCAAGTTTCAGCATATAGATAACTCCGACAGTTGCTGGCTGGTGGAAACGCTCACCTGTTCCTCCATCATAAAGGTAAGTATGTCCGAATCTTGGGATTCCGGCTTCGTCAGTCAATTTATTGATTTCATCCAAAGAAGCACCGTCGAAGATTGGCGTAGCGAATTTTCTACCCAATTTTTGTCCGGCCCACCCTAGTACTGTTTCATAAATCTGACCGATGTTCATACGTGAAGGTACCCCAAGTGGGTTCAATACGATATCAACTGGTGTTCCGTCTTCCAGGAAAGGCATATCTTCGTGACGAACGATTCTGGCAACAATACCTTTGTTACCGTGACGTCCCGCCATCTTATCCCCTACTTTCAGCTTACGTTTTTTAGCAATGTACACTTTTGCCAATTTCAAGATTCCGGCTGGTAACTCATCTCCAACAGTAATCGTGAATTTCTCTCTACGCAATGCTCCCTGAAGATCGTTTAGCTTAATCTTATAGTTGTGGATCAAGTCGTTAACCATTTTATTGGTTTCGTCATCAGCAACCCACTGTCCTTTGCTTAAGTGTGCAAAATCTTCAACAGCATTTAACATTTTTTGAGTGTATTTCTTACCTTTTGGCAATACTTCTTCACCCAAATCATTCATAACTCCTTGCGAAGTTTTTCCGTTTACGATATTGAAAAGTTTATCAACAAGCTTGTCTTTTAATTCAACAAATTTGGTTTCAAATTCCATTTCAAGAGCGGCCAAATCATCTTTGTCTTTACCTCTCTTACGTTTATCTTTTACCGCTCTCGCGAATAATTTTTTATCAAGAACCACACCATGTAATGAAGGAGAAGCTTTCAATGAAGCGTCTTTTACATCACCAGCCTTATCACCAAAGATTGCTCTTAAAAGTTTTTCTTCCGGTGTTGGGTCTGATTCTCCTTTTGGAGTGATTTTTCCAATCAGGATGTCGCCAGGTTTTACTTCGGCTCCAATTCTGATCATACCATTTTCATCTAAATCTTTGGTAGCTTCTTCTGAAACGTTTGGAATATCGTTCGTTAATTCTTCGTTACCCAGTTTAGTATCTCTAACCTCCAATGAATAATCATCGATATGGATAGAGGTGAAAATGTCATCACGAACTACTTTTTCAGAGATTACGATTGCATCCTCGAAGTTGTACCCTTTCCAAGGCATGAACGCTACTTTAAGGTTTCTACCTAAAGCAAGCTCACCATTTTGAGTTGCATAACCTTCTGAAAGCACCTGCCCTTTAACAACTCTGTCCCCTTTTCTTACGATAGGCTTCAGGTTGATTGAAGTACTCTGGTTGGTTTTTCTGAATTTGATCAAATTATAAGTTTTTTCATCCGGGTCAAAACTTACCATTCTTTCTTCATCAGTTCTGTCATATTTAATAGTGATGATATTAGCATCAACATATTCTACTGTTCCGTCACCTTCTGCATTAATCAAAACTCTGGAATCAGACGCTACCTGTCTTTCAAGACCTGTACCCACGATTGGAGCTTCCGGTCTTAATAGAGGAACCGCCTGACGCATCATGTTTGATCCCATCAACGCACGGTTCGCATCATCATGCTCCAGGAAAGGAATCAAAGATGCAGAAATCGAAGCAATCTGATTAGGCGCAACGTCTGTATAGTGAACAACATTTGGCTCAACAACCGGGAAATCACCTTCTTCACGGGCAATTACCTTATCGGCAGTAATTTGTCCATCATCATTCATTTCGATGTTGGCCTGAGCAATCATCTTACCTTCTTCTTCCTCAGCGCTCAAATAAACCGGTTCAGAAACCAAATCTACTTTTCCATCCGTTACCTTACGGTAAGGTGTTTCGATGAATCCCATTCCGTTTACTTTTGCGTAAACCCCAAGAGAAGAAATCAAACCGATGTTTGGTCCTTCCGGTGTTTCAATCGGACATAAACGTCCGTAGTGCGTATAGTGAACGTCACGAACCTCGAAACCTGCTCTTTCTCTCGAAAGACCACCAGGTCCAAGGGCAGACAATCTTCTTTTGTGTGTAATCTCTGCCAATGGGTTTGTTTGGTCCATGAACTGAGATAACTGGTTTGTTCCAAAGAAAGAGTTAATAACTGATGATAATGTTTTAGCATTAATCAAGTCAATTGGTGTAAACACCTCGTTATCTCTAACGTTCATTCTCTCACGAATGGTTCTTGCCATACGAGCCAAACCAACACCGAATTGAGCTGAAAGCTGCTCTCCTACAGTTCTAACACGACGGTTTGACAAGTGATCGATATCATCAATCTCTGCTTTAGAGTTGATCAACTCGATTAAGTACTTCACAATAGTAATGATATCTTCTTTGGTCAAAACCTGTTTGTCCATTGGGATATCAAGATCTAATTTTTTGTTCATTCTGTAACGACCTACTTCACCTAAGTTGTAACGTTGGTCTGAGAAGAACAATTTATCAATAATGCCACGAGCTGTTTCTTCATCAGGCGGTTCTGCATTACGCAACTGACGGTAGATGTGCTCAACAGCTTCTTTTTCAGAGTTTGTCGGGTCTTTTTGCAAAGTATTGTGGATGATAGCATAATCTCCCTGATTTGCATCTTCCTTATGCAATAAGATAGTTTTTACGTTGGCATCAATGATTTCTTCAACATTATCTTTATCGATAACCGTATCACGATCAAGGATGATTTCGTTACGCTCAATAGATACAACTTCTCCTGTATCCTCATCAACGAAATCTTCATGCCACGTATTCAAAACACGTGCAGCCAATCTTCGGCCGATGTATTTTTTAAGTCCTGTTTTTGATACCTTGATTTCTTCTGCAAGGTCAAAAATTTCAAGAATGTCTTTATCTCTTTCGAAACCAATCGCTCTGAACAGAGTTGTAACTGGTAATTTTTTCTTTCTATCGATATAAGCATACATTACGCTGTTGATATCGGTAGCAAATTCTATCCAGGAACCTTTGAAAGGAATTACTCTGGCAGAATATAATTTGGTTCCATTTGCGTGAAACGATTGTCCAAAGAAAACACCTGGTGATCTGTGTAATTGGGAAACAACAACACGTTCAGCACCATTGATAACAAATGTACCACTTGGCGTCATATAAGGAATTGTTCCAAGATATACATCCTGTACAATAGTTTCAAAATCTTCGTGCTCTGGATCTGTACAATATAGCTTTAGCCTGGCTTTTAAAGGAACGCTATAAGTAAGTCCTCTTTCTATACATTCTTGAATGGTATAACGTGGTGGATCAACAAAGTAATCTAGGAATTCCAATACAAATTGATTTCTTGTATCTGTGATTGGAAAGTTCTCCATGAAGGTATTGTAAAGCCCTTCGTTGCCTCTTTCGTCAGATTTAGTTTCCAGTTGGAAAAAATCCTTAAAAGATTTTACCTGAATATCCAGGAAATCCGGATACTGAGGAATATTTTTTGTCGAGGCAAAATTCAATCTTTCAGTCTGATTTGTTATCATCAATGGACAAAATTTTGATTAAAAAAAAGTAGTTTTTTGTGTAAAACACTGTTTAATTATACTTTTCTTTTTGTAATCAATACATCTTGAAAAATAAAACAGGGAAAATCCGGTTTTGATTTTTTGTCTTCGTATTGATCAAAAACTTTTTCGTATTTTAAACTATTATTATAATAAAACTTGATATAATTTTATTATACGAAAAATGGTTTAGGCCATTGGACGTCTCTGTCCAAGGCCTAAACCTAGTTATTGTAACTTAGTAAGCTTATTTAAGCTCAACTACAGCTCCAGCTTCTTCTAAAGATTTTTTAAGACCTTCAGCCTCGTCTTTAGAAACACCTTCTTTAACGTTTGCAGGAGCAGCGTCAACTAAGTCTTTAGCTTCTTTAAGACCTAAACCTGTAAGTTCTTTTACAGCTTTAACAACAGCTAATTTAGAAGCACCAGCATCTTTCAATACTACAGTGAATTCTGTTTGCTCTTCAGCAGCTGCACCAGCATCACCACCACCAGAAACTACAACAGCAGCTGCAGCTGGTTCGATACCGTACTCTTCTTTTAATATTGTTGCTAAATCGTTAACTTCTTTTACAGTCAAGTTAACTAATTGTTCTGCGAATTGTTTCAAATCTGCCATTTTTTCTATCGTTTAAATGATTTTTTAAATATAATTTATTTGTGCGTACTGATTAAGACTCAGCTCCTTCTTCGTTAGCGAATTGGTTCTTAAGAGCAGAAATAACTCTTTGAGCCGGAGACTGAAGTAATCCGATGATTTCTCCGATAACTTCTTCCTTAGATTTAAGTGAAGCAAGAGAATCTAAAAGGTTATCTCCAATGTAAATTTCATTGTTGATGAATGCCCCTTTAAAAACTGGCTTATCAGATTTTTTACGGAATTCTTTAATGATTTTTGCAGGAGCATTAGCTACGTCTGCAATGAATATAGAAGTGTTTCCTTTCAAAACTCCTGGTAGTTCACCGTAGTTGTTTTCAGAAGCTTCCATAGCTTTTTCAAGCAATGTGTTCTTAACAACTTCCAGTTTGATACCCGCTTTGAAGCAAGCTCTTCTTAAACTTGAAGTAGTTTCTGCATTTAGTCCAGAAATATCTGCTACATAAACAATATTTGTACCAGCTAACTGTGCAGTTAAATCTCCAATCGCGATTGATTTTTCTTCTCTAGTCATACTAAAAATTTTTAACTACCAATTATACCGCTTTAGGATCTAAAGCAATAGCAGGACTCATTGTTGCTGAGATGTGGATACTCTTAATGTAAGTACCTTTCGCTGCAGTTGGTTTCATTTTGATTAATGTTTGAATAATTTCATGCGCATTTTCTGAGATTTGCTCAGCACCGAAAGAAACTCTTCCGATTCCTGCATGAACGATACCAGTCTTGTCAACTTTAAAGTCGATTTTACCTGATTTTACTTCCTGAACTGCTTTTGCAACATCCATAGTAACTGTTCCTGTCTTAGGGTTTGGCATAAGACCTCTTGGTCCTAAGATTCTTCCTAATGGTCCTAGTTTACCCATTACAGCCGGCATAGTGATGATTACATCAACATCTGTCCAACCATCTTTGATTTTTTGCAAATAGTCATCTAAACCTACGTGGTCTGCACCAGCAGCTTTAGCTTCAGCTTCTTTATCTGGAGTAACCAATGCCAAAACTCTGACATCTTTTCCAGTTCCGTGAGGCAATGTTACTACACCTCTAACCATTTGATTTGCTTTTCTTGGATCTACACCCAATTTAACAGCGATATCAACAGACTCATCAAATTTTGCAGAAGCAACTGTCTTGATTAATGCAGAAGCATCTTTCAAAGAATACAGCTTGTTTTTCTCAATTTTTGATGCAGCTTCTTTTTGTTTTTTTGTCAATTTTGCCATGTCTTTTCTTAATTAGAAGGAGCGTCTCCCGTTACAGTTATACCCATAGATCTAGCTGTTCCAGCAATCATGCTCATAGCAGACTCAATTGTGAACGCGTTCAAATCAGCCATCTTGTCCTCAGCGATAGCTCTAATCTGATCCATAGTAACTTTCGCTACTTTTTTACGATTAGGCTCTCCAGAACCAGACTTCAATTTTGCAGCCTCTAATAGTTGAATAGCAGCAGGTGGTGTTTTTACAACGAAGTCGAAAGACTTATCTTTGTAAACAGTAATTTGTACTGGTAACACTTTGCCAGGCTTATCTTGTGTTCTAGCATTAAATTGCTTACAGAACTCCATGATGTTAACCCCAGCAGCACCCAGAGCAGGTCCAACCGGTGGCGATGGATTCGCGGCACCTCCCTTAACTTGTAGTTTAACTACTTTACTAATCTCTTTAGCCATTGTTTAAAAAATTTAACGCATCATCTTGGAAGCGATAGATGCGGTTTTTACTATATGTGTAACAAAAATTATACTTTTTCAACTTGCATAAAACTCAATTCTAATGGCGTCTTTCTACCGAAAATTTTCACCATTACCTCAAGCTTACGCTTTTCTTCATTGATTTTCTCAACAGTTCCGTTGAAACCATTGAAAGGACCATCAACAACCTTAATTGTTTCTCCAACAGTAAAAGGAATAGCATGATTGTCTGTCTTAACAGCCAACTCATCTACTTTTCCTAACATCCTGTTTACCTCAGATTGTCTTAAAGGCACAGGGTCACCCCCTTTAACTTCCCCTAAGAAACCAATAACACTAGTAATAGACTTGATAATATGAGGTATTTCGCCAACAAGATTAGCCTCAATCATTACATAACCAGGAAAATAGACTTTATCTTTGCTGATTTTTTTCCCATCTCTTACCTGTACCACTTTTTCAGTAGGCACAAGCACCTGAGAAATATAATCAGCCATTCCCAATCTGTTGATTTCAGTTTCGATATAAGCTTTGACTTTGTTTTCCTGTCCGCTTACCGCTCTGACCACATACCATTTTTTCACATTATTATCCGCCATCTCAAAAAATTAACCTTTTATCAAATTAAAGAAACCAGCTAATGCTTTTGCGAAAACAACGTCTACTCCCCATGTTGCCAAGGCGAATATTACAGAGAAAACAGCAACTACAATTGTCAAGCGCTGTACTTCTGCCCATTCCGGCCAAGTAACATTATTTTTTAATTCACCGAAAGCTTCGGTTATGTAATTAACAACTTTTGTCATTGTAATTTATTTTTGCACGGGCGGAGGGATTCGAACCCCCATCAACGGTTTTGGAGACCGCTATTCTACCCTTGAACTACGCCCGTTTATTAAAAACCAGCAGAGCAACCCAGAGGCTCTCTGCTGGCTATTTATTTAATAGATAATTAGTCTAAAATTTCAGTTACCTGACCAGCACCAACTGTTCTACCACCCTCACGGATAGCGAAACGTAAACCTACGTTCATAGCAATTGGGCTCAACAAGCTAACTTCGATAGTCAAGTTATCACCTGGCATTACCATCTCTACACCTGCTGGTAAAGCAATAACTCCTGTTACGTCAGTTGTACGTACGTAGAACTGCGGACGGTAGTTATTGTGGAATGGCGTGTGACGACCACCTTCTTCTTTTTTCAAGATATAAACCTCAGCTTTGAATTTAGCGTGTGGCTTAACTGATCCTGGCTTAATAATAACCATACCTCTTTTGATATCAGCTTTATCAATACCTCTCAACAACAAACCTACGTTATCTCCAGCTTCACCTCTGTCAAGGATTTTACGGAACATCTCAACTCCAGTAATTGTAGAAGTCAATTTGTCAGCTCCCATACCGATGATTTCAACAGCATCTCCTGTGTTTGCAACTCCAGTTTCGATACGACCTGTAGCAACAGTTCCACGACCTGTAATTGTAAATACGTCTTCAACTGGCATCAAGAATGGCTTAGCAACGTCACGAACTGGCTCTTCAATCCAGTTGTCAACAGCTTCCATCAATTCCATAATTTTAGGAACCCATGTAGCATCTCCGTTCAATCCACCCAAAGCAGAACCCTGGATAACTGGACCATTATCTCCATCATATTCGTAGAAAGACAACAAGTCTCTGATTTCCATTTCAACTAGCTCTAACAACTCAGCATCATCAACCATATCCACTTTGTTCATGAATACAACGATTCTAGGAATACCTACCTGGCGACCTAAAAGGATGTGCTCACGAGTTTGCGGCATTGGTCCGTCAGTAGCAGCTACAACCAAGATAGCACCGTCCATCTGAGCAGCACCAGTAACCATGTTCTTTACGTAATCCGCGTGACCTGGACAGTCAACGTGTGCGTAGTGACGGTTAGCAGTTTCGTACTCAACGTGTGATGTATTGATCGTAATACCTCTTTCTTTTTCTTCAGGAGCATTATCAATCTGATCGAAAGATTTTGCAGCTGTTTTAGAAAAACCAGCTTCTGCCATTACTTTAGTAATTGCAGCAGTCAATGTAGTTTTTCCGTGATCTACGTGTCCAATTGTACCTATATTTAAGTGCGGTTTGGAACGGTTAAAATTCTCCTTTGCCATTTTACTTAATTTTAATCTTAGTTATATATTAGTGTTCAAATTCTTACTTACTTGAGCCAATGACGGGATTTGAACCCGTGACCTCTTCCTTACCAAGGAAGCACTCTACCCCTGAGCTACACCGGCAGGGAATCCCGATTAGGATTTTCTGATTTAAGGTTTTTGATTTAAGACACAAATCTTAAATCCCAACCCACAAATCATTTTTTTTGTGGGGAGAGCAGGATTCGAACCTGCGAAGGTTTCCCAACGGATTTACAGTCCGTCCTCGTTGGCCGCTTGAGTATCTCCCCTAACCATTTTGTTTTCAATCTAATAAAAGAACTGAGCCGATAGAGGGACTCGAACCCACGACCTGCTGATTACAAATCAGCTGCTCTAGCCAGCTGAGCTACACCGGCAAACTCAATAAAAAAAGTCCGCTATTTCTAACGGACTGCAAATGTATATCATTTTGTTTCTTAATCAAAATATTTTTGAAAAAAAATTATATTATATATGTGTTCTTATCTTTTCTTTTCGTTTCACCAACAACCTCTCTAAAGCTTCAGACGAAAGTTCCACTCCTTCCTCAAATGTTTTACATTGTTTTTTGACAATAAACTCATCTCCGGGAACATGGATTTTTATCTCCACTATCTTATTTTCCTTATCACTCGTTTTTTCCACCTTCAAAAAAACATCTGACGAAACCACTCTGTCATAGTACTTTTCTAACTTATCCAATCTGGCCTGAATGAATGCTACAAGCTTTCCGTCAACATTAAAGTTAACTGCATGAACGTTTACCTTCATAATAATAAAATTTTACATGGTTGAACATTTTTGAATTATTTCTGATTCCGGGGATGTGCATCTCCGTAAACCTTTTTCAGCTCAGCCAAGCTGCTGTGGGTATATATTTGAGTGGATGCCAAACTGGAATGTCCTAATAATTCTTTTACTGAGTTTAAATCTGCCCCGTTATTCAGCATATGAGTCGCAAAGGTATGTCGCAAGACATGCGGACTCTTTTTTACTTTCTCCGAGACATTACTAAAGTACATATTTATTAGTCGATAAACAAGCGAATCGTTTAATTTAACTCCTTTTAACGTAAGAAAGAAAAACTCCCCATCTTTAATCTCTTCCAGACCAGCCCTTTCAGACAAATACAAGCGTATTTGCTCCTGTATCACGGGTAGCATCGGAAGAATCCTCTCTTTATTTCTTTTCCCCAAAACCTTCAGAACACCTTTCGACAAATCTACGTTGGCTACCTTAAGCCCAATCAGTTCCGCCCGACGTATTCCTGTCGTATAAAACAAATCTATAATAAGCTTGTCACGCATTCCTTCAAAACCTTCCGGATAGACAATATAATTCAACACATTATCTAATTCTTTTTCAGAGAAAGGGATTTGTAGTTTTTTTGGCGTTTTTAACGCCTTGTGTTTCAGCAACGGACTTACCTGAATCCGCTTTATTTTTAAAAGGAATTTATAAAATGATTTCAGGGAAGAAATTTTCCTGTTGACCGACGTATTTGAGATACCGGCATCGACCAGGGAAACAATCCAGCTTCGGATCTGACTGTAATTCACATCCTCCAGACTGTCCTGATCAAAATCCTGCTTTAAAAAAGCCTCAAAATCAGACAAATCATTACTGTAGGCCGTAACCGTATGAAGGGAATATTTTTTCTCTTTTTGAAGATAATCCTTAAATGATTCTTTATTATCAAGCATAAAAAAACCGTTAGCATCAAAGGTATTAAACTTTCATGACTAACGGTTTTATCTTGAAGAAAATTAATATTAATTTTCTAATTGATCTCTAAGGCTTTGGATGTAACCAGCTTTTTGGATTTGAGCTCTTCTGACAACAGACGGCTTTATGAAAGCCTGACGTGCTCTTAATTGACGAACTGTTCCAGTTTTATCAAATTTTCTCTTATAGCGCTTTAATGCTCTATCGATATTTTCTCCGTCTTTAATTGGTATAATTAACATAAGTATGACACCTCCTCTCATTAAGGCTGCAAACTTATAAAATAATTATGAATTAAGAATTATAAATTGGAAATTTATTTTACCGCCGGTTTATAATTCTGCTTGTCGATTATTATTTTCGATAAAATTTCTTTTAAAATTTCTGAGGTTCCTCCACCAATCGGACCTAAACGACTATCTCTCAATAAACGCGCCAGAGGATATTCTTCCATATATCCATAACCTCCTAACATTTGCAAACAGCTATAGATTGTTTCATCAGCCACTTTGGTAGATTTCAATTTAGCCATCGAGGCCTCTTTCACCACATATTCTTTTTGGTTTAGCCTGGCAACTGTGGCATAGTTAAATATTTTGCAGTGTTCCACATCTGTCGCATGTTCAACAATGGTGTGTCTTAATGCCTGAAATTTGTCTATCGTTTTTCCAAACGCCTCACGTTCCGACATATACCCTATAGTATATTCAATGGCATATTCAGCTCTCGCATGCGCATTTATTGCCATAATCAATCGTTCGAGTGCAAAATGCTGCATAATATAAGGAAAACCTTTTCCTTCTTCTCCCATAAGATTCTCTTCGGGAATTTCAACATTATCAAATGCAATTTCGGCAGTATCTGAAGCTCTCCATCCTAATTTATCCAGTTTTGTAGTGGCTATCCCTTTTAGATTCGAATCCACTAAAAACATACTTATACCCTTATTGCCCAATTCCGGACTTGTTTTGGCCGCTACTACATAATAATCTGCATAGACACCATTTGTGATAAAAGTTTTTGAGCCATTAATAACATATTTATTACCCTGCTTAACTGCTGTTGTACGCATTCCGGCAACATCGCTTCCTCCAAAAGGCTCTGTAATACACAATGCCCCTATTTTATCTCCTGAAATACTCGTAGCTAAATAATCCTGTTTGATCCTCTCGTCGCCTTCTGCATTTAAGTGCGTCATTGCCAAATAAGCATGAGCCCACATTGCTGCTGCAAAGCCCGAAGATTTAATTTTCTGAAGTTCCTCTAAAAAAACCACAGTATAAAATAAATCCAAATTCATCCCTCCGTAAGCTTCAGGATAATTGATTCCGAAGAAACCCATTTCGCCAAATTTTTTCCAAATAAAACGCTCTATTGTTCCTGTTTTTTCCCATTTTTCAATATGCGGGACCACTTCTTTTTGTAAAAAATCTTGTAGGCTCTTTCTAAATAATTCGTGTTCTTCGGTAAAGTATGTTGAATTCATATATATAATTAAGGGTATTTTTATGTCATTTTTTTAGAATTCCAAATATAAAGCAATTATTTTTATTTTTTCAACAGGAAAACCTTTAACTTTTGTTAAATCCTCAATAGTTAAAACCCCATTATTCATGCTTCTGTAAGTGACTATTTCCTTACTAACCGGATATCTAAAATACGGGAATTGAGACAGTTCTTTTACAGATGCATCATTTATTTTTATTTTCTTAATTTCCGTCAGTGATCCAACATAAAATTGCACATTTAGCTTTTCAATAACTTCCGGCGATAATCCCCATATGTCACTCATCTGCTCCATGCTGACAAAACCTCCCAGCAAATCTTTTTGCTTCAAAATCCGTTCAGACAAACCCGATCCGATTCCATATATTTTCACCAGGTCTTCCTGGGTCGCCTTATTGATATCGATAAGTGCTATTTTCTCTTTCTTAAACGCAGGCTGTTTTTCTTGTGAAAAATCATTCTTCTTATTTTTAACCCAATCCGGAAATTTGAAATACGGAGAAATGACATTTAACAATGAATCGGAAATTTTTGTGACTGTCTGAAATTCTTGTGCAGAATTTACATATTTATTTGCCTTTCTGAATTCCAGAAGCCTGTCTATTTCAATGGTAGACATCCCTAATTTATAGCCTTTATAATCTGTAATGAAATTAGGGTTAAAAGGATACATTTCCGGTTTACGGCTTGTCTTTGCAATTTTCAGGGAATCCATTTCTGTTTGAAGAGAAAGCCACTCTTGTTTTTCAACAGAGACGTCTTCCTTAATTGTCACATCAATAAAATAAGCCGTTAACTGTATTATCAGTATAATCATGAGTAGTACAAAAATACCCATGCGTTGTTTGGAATCAAACCTGAAGAAAGATTTGTTTATTGGCATATATAAGAAATTGGTTGGCGTAGAAAAAAGAAATGGTGTAAATAAAGAATTTACAAATCAAAAACGGAACTCCGTTTTGTATAGACAAGGTCTTTTAACCTGACCAGAAAGGCAAGTGTGAGATAAACCCCAAACCAGAGACCTACAGTAAAAAAGGAAATATAGATAAAAAACAATCGGACACTGGAAGCCCTCATCCCGAGCCTGTCTGCCAAACGGGACGATACTTCAAAGCCGTGCTTTTCAAAAAAGTGCCTGATGTTTGTTATAAACGACATATCATTGGAAAGTTCAAAAGTAAGCATTTTCCATTTTTTTAATACTACTATTTTCAGTTTTTCATGAGTTCGAGCCCAATTCCACATTCCAGGCAGCGTTTCTTGTTACAATATTCGTTTTTGAGCTGTAATAAGGCCTGCGTTTCATAGGCATTGTTCGCAACAATCCCAAAATCGCGGAACTTATCGATAATTATGTTTTTCTCTGCCGGAATTTCAGAAAGCAATTGTACAATCTCCTCAGAAATATCATTACCTACATAAGCAGCGTAAGCAAATTTTAGCGGAACGACGGTATTAATCAGTAATAAATCAATAAAAGTATTCGTAAGCTTTTTCTCTTTTCTGTGGCTTTGCCTGTCAAACTGGTAATGTTCGTTCCAATAGTCAGAAGCAGACACATTAAAGATTTTATAAAACTCTGCAAGCGATTTGCTTTCTATGACTTCCGAAAATAAATTTGGCTTTGAATGATACAGATTGGCCAATTGCGAAAGTCTGATCGTCGGAAAATTACTTGGGCGGAGTCTAAAAAACTGTACCGGTTCAACATATATTCTCTTCAAAAGATGCTTATTTCTTAAATAATCCCATCGTCCTTTCAAATCCTGAAAATAAACATCTTCATTTTCATTATTAAGCAATCCAGCCCGACCATAAAATAAGGCTTCCAAATTTCTGACTTCAAAACTTTCCTTTCTGATTTTCTGAAAAGGAATGGAAAGTGCCATCTTTAAAAAGGTTTCACCATTATTGTTTAGTCCGAAGTTTTTCGCCAAAAGGCAAAACAACAAAGCTTCCCAATCATTTAAGGTCTCTGAAAATGTATTCCATATCAATCGTGATTTTTTTTCAAGCCTTTCAAAAAACTGCCGTTCTTTCCAATTATCCAGCACAAAACTATCTACCGAGGCAATCTGTTTTTCACAAAAAAGCCAGGTTTTATCCAGCATTAGCGATTCGTAATTCTCCAACATTTTTCCAGAAACAAATTTACTCAGTTCCAAAACGGCAAGTTCCGTGTTGTCTTTTCTGAAAACTTCTGTATCATGTTCCCATACAACATGAAGAATTACATTGTCATAATTAGGATCAGTTTCATGGTTATGCAAATACCAGTCTGATGACTTGCGATGTATTTCAACATTTCCGGCCCATTTTTGGGCACCTATAACAATCTGGGCATTAAAAAAATCTGGCCCGGCTTTCTGAAGATAGAGCCCTGAACTGATAATAGTGAGTTTTTCTCCCTGAGTAGTGTATAATCGGGCAAGATCAAACTTTTTGAACTGCCAGAGAAAATGCAGAAAATCTTCTTTCATCTGTATGGATCTTAAAATTATTATTAGGCGTGTATTACTCAAAAGATTAACTAATGTAGCAAATATTATTTAACAAACAAATCTATCTTTGCGATACTAACTATTATATGAACCATGAAACTCTACTTCTTAATCATTTTTGCTTTTTTTACGATTGCTTCTACGGCTCAAAAAAACAACAAGGCCTATAAAATAACCTATTCCAGAACTTCAAACGGAAAAACAATCGAAGGCCAGGATCCTGTTTTGGTATTTTCGGATGCCAATGAATCTATCATTACTTCTGAAAACAATATTACCGGCAAAGCCGAATATCCTTTTGAAGAGACTTTTATTACCCAAAATTCTAATGTCATTCAACTTGCACGTCTTTCTGCCTCAAGAAAAATTTTTACTGTTGACAGCTTGTCTCTGGCAAAACAAACCTTTGAAATTGGAAATGAAACCCGCACTATTTTAGGATATAAATGTAAAAAGGCAAAGACGATTATCAACTCAAATACTATTGAGCTGTGGTTTACGAATGACCTGAACATTAAAGGTGCGTCAAGCATTTTAGGACAGAAATTAGGTTTGGTACTCGAAATGAACCGCAATAACAATTACATCATTACTGCTACAAAAATTGAAAAAATCAAATCGATACCAACCAGCTTACTTACATTAAAAAGTAACTTTTCAGCTATTGACGCTTTAACCTATCGCGACCTGCTGTGGAAAAGCCGATTTATTACCATTCCGGTTTTCGAAAACGAAGTCATTAATTTTTCCGATGCATCAAAATCAAACGACAGCATTCTCAGATTTGCCAACGGGACGATTATCCTGAAAAAAATAAAGTTTCCTGAAATCAAATCGGGCAGTCAGGTATTTGTTGACTTGAAAGAACAATCCAACGGAGATGCGTATGACAGGACTGGAACCGTTTTCGCCATTCCTGCCAAAGAAAAATTTTCTTTTATGGAAGGACTGAAAAATGGAGCCAAGACACTTCCTGTCTATGAGAACGGAAATGGAAAACAATATCAGGGCGTAATAAAAACAGGCGAGTTTTCGCCACTATTAGAATTAATGCGATTTTTTACTCCTTTTGGCATCAAACAGTATGGACACATACAGCTAAAAGATAAGACCTGGCACGAAAGTGTACCTTATCGTCAGGATATTTCAGAACTGTATTCTGCCTTGAGCAATCAGGAAGTTTATATAGGAACTTTTATTGGGAATTATGATAAAGGCGGGCATAAGATAAGCCTGAACATTACAATTCATGGAGAAGAAAGACAATCCCCTAAAGACACCTTCGTACTGCCTCTTTTCAACACGACCAACATCATGGAGATGGCCGGCCAGGAATATGCAACGATGTTCAATAATGAAAAAGGACTGGTTGTAGATTTCGTTTTGGAAAAAGATGTAAAAAATGCCAAACTCCGTTATATTACAACCGGACATGGGGGATGGGAAAATGGAGATGAGTTTGTTCCAAAGAAAAACACGATTCTATTGGATGGAAAAGAAGCATTCGGTTTTATTCCCTGGCGAATGGATTGCGGTTCTTATCGTCTTTTTAATCCGGCTTCAGGCAACTTCAACAACGGATTATCTTCGTCCGACTATAGCCGTTCCAACTGGTGCCCTGGAACAGTAACCAACCCTATGTTAATCGAATTAGGCGACCTTAAAGCAGGTAGGCATTCTATTCAGGTAAAAATTCCTCAAGGTCCTAATGAAGGCGGCGGTTTTAGTTCCTGGAATGTTTCAGGAATCTTAATTGGTGATTAATCCATTTTTTCAATAAAAAAAGCCTAACAAATATGTTAGGCTTTTTTTATTGTCTGAACTATTATTTTATAGAACCAATAATATCGTATTTGGTAATAATATGATGTTTCCCGTTACCCAAATCAACCAGTACTGCCTGATTGTCTTTGCTGAACAATTTAGAAACTTCTTCTATTGAAGTTCCCGATTTCACAATCGGATAAGGCTTGCCCATAACTTCCTTAATTGGTTTATCGGCTACATTTTTATCTGAAACATAGCTTTGGAATAAATCCGTTTCATCAACCGATCCTACAAAACCATTGATATCGATTACAGGAATTTGTGAAATTTTATATTTGCGCATTCTTTCAATGGCATGAGAAACTAATTCTTCTGTACGGACTACCACCAATGGTTTATCTATATGATCTTTGATTACGTCTTCCGCTTTTGTAATTTCTTCATCAAGGAATCCTCTTTCACGCATCCAGTCGTCATTGAACATTTTACCCACGTAACGACTTCCCGAATCATGGAAAAGAACCACAACGACATCCTCCGGCTTGAAATGCTCTTTTAACTGCAACACACCTTTTATAGCTGAACCGGCTGAATTACCAACGAAAATCCCTTCTTCCAAGGCAATTTTTCTTGTATAAACTGCTGCATCTTTATCGGTTACTTTTGTAAAACCATCTATTAGTGAGAAATCAACATTCTTTGGAAGGATGTCCTCACCTATACCTTCTGTGATATAGGAGTAAATTTCATTTTCATCAAAAATTCCGGTTTCATGGTATTTTTTAAATACAGAACCATAAGTATCAACACCCCAAATTTTAATATTAGGATTTTTTTCTTTCAGGAATTTTGCGACTCCGGAAATAGTTCCACCTGTCCCTACACCAACAACAAAATGCGTGATTTTTCCATCCGTCTGTTCCCAGATTTCCGGACCGGTTTGCTCATAGTGTGCTAAAGAATTGGATGGATTATCATATTGATTCACATACCATGAGTTTGGCGTTTCTTCGGCCAGTCTTTTCGAAACTGAATAATAAGAACGTGGGTCAGTTGGTTCAACATCTGTCGGACAAACCACAACCCGTGCTCCAACCGCACGAAGAATATCCATTTTTTCTTTGGACTGCTTATCAGAAATTACACAAATCAGCTTATATCCTTTTACAATAGCACCTAAAGCCAAACCCATCCCTGTATTACCAGAGGTACCTTCAATAATAGTCCCACCTGGTTTTAGTCGTCCGTCAGCTTCGGCGTCTTCAATCATCTTTACCGCCATTCTATCCTTAACCGAATTGCCGGGATTGAAGGTTTCTACTTTTGCCAAAACCAAAGCATCGACCTCTTTAGTGACTTTGTTTAGTTTTACTAAGGGCGTATTCCCTATAGTTTCTAATATATTATTTGCGTATTTCATGTATAATTCGTGATTTTTTTAAGCTACAAAGATAGGAACTACAAAATTAATTACGAATTATGAAGTATAAATTATACGCCTTCTGAGTTGCGATATAAAATCTTAAGAGAAGAAATTCCAAACCAATCCGAAACGCACGATAAAATCACGGTATGGATAATTAGGCGCCGAATAATAATTTTTATCCATAAAACCCGAATTGAAATGCTCTGCTTTCAGATAGACTCTTGTATTGCGAATCTTAGCATTTACAAAAAAGTCAAACGTTGGAAAACCTCCTATTTCTCTTTTGGTTTGGATGTAGAAGTCACCTATAACCGGATTGTAATCATTTGCATAATATTTCGAGAAATAGCTGAATGTTACACCTGTCTGTAAAAACATTGCTTTCTTGAAAACATGGGTAGAATAATAAAGCGTATTTCTTGTAACCAATTGTGGAACATTTATAATGTCATCGTCCTGGGCTACTTTTTGGTAAAGGACAGTATTGTCAAGCGCCCATTTTCTGAATTTAAATTCTTTAGAAACTTTCAGCGACAAATAATTAATTGCTTTGGAGTATTGTGCCGGTTTGATCGTTAATGTGTCCTGGGAGGTGCTTTCATTAAAAAAGTACAAATGATTTTTCAAGTTTGACACCTGCAAGGATGCATTTGCCCATTGCGTATTTGCATTTACGTTCAGGCTATTTATCTTTTCATTTTCAAAATTATTAGCCCAATTATAATCTATATAGCTACTTTGAAAAAGATTATATATATGATCCGGAACCTTACTCAGATTCTGATATTGGAAATGTATATTGTTTTTTTCATCAAATTTGTAGGACAGGTTCGCATCAAGCGTAAACATTTTCTGTTCGGAAATTGAGCTTGAAAATAAAAACCTTCCATTCCAATTGTTTTTTTGATAAGTGTATTGCCCGCCAACTAAATTAAATTTATCGGACAACAGGTTCCCAATGGTATAGGTTGGACTTTCTATTATTATACGGTTATAGAAATAATTGTATCTGAAATCTTCTATAAAAAACTGGAACTGCCCTAATGTACTGTTTTCATAAGTCGCCCCAACTTTATTGTACATCCTGTTATAACGGGTTTTATCATTTATGTTGCTTGACCTGTAGGAACTTCCAAATCTGGACATTCTGATTGTTCCTTGTGCAGGTGTAGTGATTGAGGTAACGATTGTTGGCTGTGTATATTCAAAAAACTTATTTTCGTAATTGAACTGGTGGTCTACATAAAGGTTGTTAGCACTCTTATTGGCATTGATTCTAAAATGATGGTCTATAAAATAACGATTCCCTTTAAGAATTGAAGTAGCATCTAAAAAATACACATCCAGCCTTGCCCTGTTGTCAAATTCACTATCGCCTCCTTCAAAGTCTTCCAGATTTACAATACCTCCATTTTCTCCATTGGTGAGATCCTGGCCGGTAAAATGTGCTTTTAAGAAATATCTTTCATTTGAGGTATTATAACTGGTCATAAACTTGAAATTCCCGTTACTTGAAAGCTGATTCACATATTTTCCAAGCGAACGCAAACCTCTGTATCCAATTGAAAAGTTTAACCTTTCTGACGTATTCAGGGTAATAAAAGCATCTATCATCTGGCCTTGCTCCATAACAGTTTTAAAATAAAGGTCTGTCATTGGCGTAGCAACATTATAGTATTTTATGTCGTCTACTTCAAGATAGTTGAAATGTTTTCCTGCGAATCCAAATCCCGGATAGGCTGTCGTTTTGTTATAGCTATAATCAAGCGTATTAAAAGTCTGTCCTTCGTTGGCAAAAGGAAGTAACCCGAAATTATCCTTCCGTAGATAATTGAATTTATATTCCTTCTGTATGGTTAAAGAAGTATCAACATAAGTAGTATCATGCTGCAGAGTGATAATCTTGTACATATCAATTGTAGCAATAGTGTCATTTTTGGCAGGTTCGGTTAATTGAACCTTTTTTTCTTTGCCCGCAGCAATATTCCCTTTTGTTTGTGGGTCTTTTGTTTGCGCAAAGACAAAAAGGGGTAATAAAAATAGCGCTACATAAAAAAACTTTGCCATTCAGATACAATTTGAGCAAAGATACTTTTTTTAAGTAAAATAAAAACATAAAAAAACCCGCTTTAAAAGCGGGTTTTGTATATACTTCAAGAATTATTGCTTGATGAATTTTTTGGTAACTGTTTTGTCTTCACTAGCAAATTTTGCAAAGTAAACTCCTGATTGAAGTCTTGAAACGTCAATAGAGTTTGATGACAAATCTTTACTTGAAAGAACCTGTTTTCCTGTTACATCATAAATTGAAACATCAGACAAAACAATTGAATTTGATACAGCAAAACTCAAACTGTTAGCAACAGGGTTTGGATAAATTGATATTGCATCATCAATCTTAGCCGTTTCTTTTGTACTCAAAACCTGAGGACCTGAAACAATCAATGAAAAGTTTTGTGAACCTCCTGTTAATGTACCTTTGTGAGTTACAACGATATTGTATGTCCCTCCAGGATTATCAACCTGTACTTTTTCATAGTTGTCTCTAAAGTTATCTTGAGTTCTTAAAGGAGCATTAAACGTGTTTGCAGGATCTAATGTCCAAGGAAAATATGTTGTATTATCTGTTTTAATTACTCTAACATCCAAATCATTTACAAGATTTAAATCTGTCGGGTCTTCAACTCCATTATTGGCGGTACCCGGCCTGTCTGTCCAAGAAATTGATACCATCAAAGGTTCAGTTCCGTTTACAGTTATAGATCTTGTATATGTCTGGCTGTTGTTCAGAGTCAGTTCATCAATTATTGTAGACCCAACATTTTTACCTGTAATAACATTAGCTGCCTTTTCAGCATTTAGCAAGCCCCATCCATACTCATAATCCGGACCATCATATATACCCGCCTCATCAGCTGTGTGCAACAGTAAGCCTTTCACAGTTGCTGCCCTCATGTAGTTATTAAAAATATTATGATAATGTTGCTGCATTAACACTACGGCTCCAGTTACAGCAGGTGATGCCATAGAAGTACCGCTTTTAAGTCCTGAGGCTGTATCTGAAGAAACCAATGTTGACCTCACACTTACTCCTTTAGCAACAATTTCAGGTTTAATTCTACCATCATCTGTTGGCCCCCAACTACTAAAAGAAGACATTACAACACTGTCCGGGCCTGTATAATTACTTACCTGGCTTACTGCACCTACAGTTAAGAAATTTTTCCCATTTTGCATTCCTCTTATTAGATTATATCCAAATTTTTGATTCAAATATGGACCAATTAGCGGATCTGCCGAATCATTCCTATCATTTCCAGCCGCTGTAACTGCTAGATAAAAAGGAGCATTGAAAGCAATCTGATCGAAAGATCTCGCCCTGGAATCATAAGCTCCAAAATTCCATCTTGCATTTTGTCCAATCCAATAAGAATGATTAGACACTAACATCCCGGAAGCAGCCTCAATAGCCATTTCACCATAATCATTATTCCAATCATAACTATCTGCTGAAGCATCAAAAGCTATACCTTTTAAAGAAGCAGTAAGCCCTTGTGCTACTATAGTTCCAGTAACGTGTGTAGCGTGATCATCAAGAGCTGCTCCATCAATAATATTAACCTTATTGTTAGGAAACTCAACATGGGTAGTTCTTGCTCCTCCGCCATCCCAGACAAATGCTTTCATACCTTGGCCTTGTACATTTAACCCTAATGATCCTCCAGAGTATAATCTATTCGTACGAATAGTTGCAGAAGATCCAGCATTTGATGTTACATAATAGGATACTTCACCATTTACAACATCATAAATTTCTTTTTTGGAAAACTCATCCTTTATTACCCTTGAAGCTTGAGGATTCTTTAGCAAATAATCATTAATTCGTTCTTGACGTTCTGCATATTCAGCCTGGAACTTTTTATTTAATTCCATCAGCTCAGGAACATTAGTATTCTTTATTACCTCTTTCAAATCTTCTTTAGATTGAGAGAAAAGTATGCTTGTGCAAAAAACACTAATTAAAACGTAATAGTTTTTCATAGTAAATAGTTTATAGAATGCCAAAAATAAATAAAAAAAGCGAGATATCACTTTCAAACTAAAATTTAACACCGTACAAAAAGTTTAAGTTATGACAAATAAAAACAGCTATAAGTTTCCTTATAGCTGTCCTTAATTATTATATTATAAAATTACTGTTTTGTAAAAATATCTTCTCCGTCAGGATATGCTCCTAAATTAGGAATGTAATATTTCACCTTAAGGGTAATTTTATTTGTACATGGATCTATTTTTGAAGTACCAACTGTAGCAGCTGACATTCTTAACCATAAGAATCCACCATTTGAATCGTAGTAACCTGTATTTTGGTCTGCAAAAGTAACATTGTTATCTGCATCATATGTCAATACAAGGTTTGGATTTGTAGTAGATGGGAAAAAATCTACAATTTCTAAAGTATTAGGAGCAGATCCTTCGATAATATCGTAGTCTCCATTATCCCAGTAATAAAGATTTCCACTGAAAACACCAACGAAATCTTCCATAACTAAAGGACAAACCTCATACATATTAATTGTTATTTTTTCAGTATCAGTAGATTCTTTAGCATTTAAGCCAGAAACTTCAAGAACAAGTTTTTTAACAACAAAGTCTAACAAACCATTATCAGTACCAGTTATAGTAGCAACTCCTTCATATGAATTTGCAGGAATAGTTATAGTTGCAGGAACACTGTAAGTAAGAGGATCTGCATTAGTTTCTTCTGTTACAACACTCAGATTATAAGTTCTAGCCACATTCGACTTGCTACTTGCAACGAATTTAATATCTACTGTAGAACTAGAGTTTACAACTACTGGCAGATTGTACGTACTAGCTTGGAAACCAAGATAAGTCGAACTATCGTTGTAGGTAACCCCATCTACATCTGAGCAGCTAATAAAAGATGCTACAGAAATTAAAAGGATAAAAAGTTTTTTCATAACAATAAATTAATAATTAGGATTTTGAACAATCGTAGGGTTTGCAGTAAGTTCTACTGTAGGAATTGGCAAAGTAAATCTATAATCACCAGCGGCCAAAGAAGTAGGAGCACTAAATGAAAAAGCATCCGACTCTAATCTATTGATACCTACATTAATCTCACCTCCAATACGCTTTAAATCAAGATATCTATGACCTTCAAAAGCAAATTCTTTTCTTCTTTCAAGCAATATATCTGTTAATGCACCATTTAAGCTAGTATATGTTGGTAGAACATTGGTAGTACTGATTCTCTTATCTCTAAGTTCTTTTACAGCTGTGGCAGCACCTAGAAAATCACTATTTCTAGCTTTACATTCAGCAACAATCAATTTTAGCTCAGAAGATCTGAATAATTTAACATCATTAATTGTAGGCCCATCTGTACTTCCAACATATTTACGTATTGGGAAATTATTAATAGCTAAATTCTCTGGCGTTACAACATTTCCGAAAATAACAACTCTTCTAACATCAGGGTTATTTGCACTATTTCCAGCTGGGAACAAATCGTACAATTGTCTTGAAGCTGTTAAGTATGGATCGATTGGACCTGTAGAATTAGTATTAAAATAAAATAAATTTAAAATACTATTATTGTTAAGAACTCTAGAAAGTTTAAAGATACATTCACCAGGAGCATCAGCATTACCATACATTTGTAAGTAGGCTGCTCTATTAGCTAAATCAAAAGCTGGAGTAGCCAAAATTGTAGTCGCAATACTTTCAGCAGTTGGATAATCTCCTTCTAACAAAGCAACTCTACATCTGATAAAGTCAACTGCTACAGGTCTTAAATAAATTACAGAATTATATGCTGTTACACCACTAGGTAAAGTTGTTTCACCATCAACCAACTGTAAACCTGCATTCAAGAAAGTTTTTGCATCAGTTAAATCCTGTTTAATAAATGCAAGAATTTCACCCACAGTATTTCTAGGATATACATCAAAAGGCGAACTTGGCACAAAATCCATTTTTATAATAGAAGGAGCCGAAAGATTCTTGTAATCCACAGTAAAATACTGGAACAAATCTAAATGACATAAAGCTCTTAATGCTAATAAATTTCCTTTAACGTGCTTAGCATTTCTTTGGTCAGCTTCATTAAAAGTAGGGAATAATCTATCATATGCTCTTAAAACTCTATTAATTCTGTTAATAGTAGCATATCTGTTACTCCAAACTGAGGTAGGCATATCAGAATTAGGCTGCATAAGGAAATTATACTCCTCAGCTCCTTGACCATTATTGTTTGGCCCTCTTCTTATGTTATCAGTAAACAAGTCATTAAATGCTATGGCATCACCTCCAAAATCAGGCCCATAAGCTGCATATGCTCCATTTAGCCCTGATCTTAAGTGGCCAATAGTCACATAGGCTTCGTCTTCAGGCAATTCATTATCTTGAATAATATCATACGCATCTGAGCACGACAATAGCATCAAGAAAAAAATTGGTAATAATAATATCGATTTTTTCATATTCTTTTTTTTTTAAAAATTAATTGATGTTCCAAAAGTAAAGATTTTTGGAGTAGGATACTGACCTCTATCAGTAGATCTAAAGTTAGATTCAGGATCCCAACCTCTCCAAGAAGAGAAAGTAACAATATTCTCAGCCTGGATAAAGAAACCAAGGCCTTTCAAGAATGTTCTGCTCAATTGGTCAGAAGTAAAGTTATAGCTTAATTTAATGTTTCTCAATCTTAAGTATGAAGCATCTTCAAGGTATCTGTCAGTACTATTGATATAATCAATTTCGTTGTATCCTTGACCAATTCGTGGAATAGAAGTGATATCACCAGGATTTTGCCAAGCATTTAGCAATGTTGTAGATCTGTTACCACCGTTGTTCAATGAACCTGATGTTCCATTTTCTAAAGTACCTAAGTCTAAGTTGTTTCTGTAAATATCAGCAACAAAGCTCCATTGTGTATATAGGTTGAACCCTTTGTAAGATACATTTGTATTGAAACCTCCTTGCCATACCGGATATTGAGACTTTCCAGTAAACACTCTGTTTGCATCAGTAATTGTTTCAGTCAATCCGCCATCAGCAGTTCTGAATAATGGGTTACCATTTGCCGGGTTAACTCCCGCGTATCTAACTACATAGAAAGAACCAATAGCTTCTCCTGTTCCAAGAGCAGTAGAACCTCCCTCAAATACTAAACCATTTGTAGATGGAGGTAAGTCCTTAATTTTATTCTTATTGTAAGATCCATTACCACCAACTGAGATATCCCAATCCTGGTTTTTGAAAATATTATAATTCAAGGTTAATTCAATCCCTTTATTCTCCATTGAGCCTATGTTAGTAACAATATTAGTATCTGAATGGATAGGAGAAATCGGCACACCTTGGAAAAGTTTAGTAGTTACTTTTCTATAAACATCCAAACTACCATTCAATTTATTTTGCCATAGACCAAAATCCAAACCAATATTTGTTTGAGCAATTTCTTCCCACTGAAGAGCTGGGTTTCCTAACTGAGTTAAAACTGTTGAAGTTGTACCATTATAACCTGTACCTCCACCATATAAGAAACGAGGGAAACTCAATGCAGAATATTGCGCATTAAGTATTCTTTGGTTACCAGAAGTACCGTAAGACCCTCTTAATTTCAACATATTAAACATAGAGCCTTCCATAAAGCTTTCCTGATCGATATTCCATCTACCTGCTACAGACCAGAAAGTACCCCATCTATTATCATCAACAAATCTAAAAGAAGCATCTCTTCTCACATTGGCACTAAAACCATATTTTTCAGCATAGTCATAATCAACCTGCCCAAAATAAGAGAATAAACCTTCCTGTACTTTACTAGAACCAATAGTTGGAATATAAGGAGGCAAAGTTCGGAAAGACTCAACTGTTGTTCCAGGAATAAACGCTGCACCAGTACCTGTCAATCTTGGATCTAAACCTCTTTTTTGGAAGTTAAAACTGTTGAAGTGAGCCTTATAATATTCAGTATACAAACCTACATTTAACGAGTGTTTCTCATTAAACACTTTGTTATATTTCAAATAAGTAGTACTGTTAAATCTGAAATCTCTTGAATTTCCTTCAGTATGAATACCACCAAATTGTGCTGCAGCACTTACCTGAAATGGCCCTAGTAAACTTAACGGATCAAGAATACTTAAAGTGTTGAAAGAAGAGTAGTCAACCCCTAAGTTAATTCCAGCCGTAAAATTATCTGTAAGTTTATAATCTGCATTAAAATTAGCTAAGATTTTAAGCTCATCTGAAAGGTTTTCATTCATTCTAGCAGAATTCAATAATACTAGCGGAGCATTAGTCGGCGTAAGAGCCGCTGTATCACCATAAGGTAATTCGAGATTAGGATCAACATAAGGTAAACCTCTGATAGCAGCCGTAAAAGGAGCAAAGAATGTTGCATTAGAACCGGCACCATCCTGACCTTTACTTCTAGAGAAGTTCACATTGATGTTTGAAGCATAAGTAAACTTTTCGTTATCAGATTTTCCGTTGAAGTTATTTCTAAAGTTAAATCTTTTAAAGTTTGTATTGATAAAGATACCATCTTGATCCATAAAACCTATGGATGTAAAGTTTCTTGAGTTTTTTGAACCTGAAGAAAATGAAATATCATGCTGTTGAGTAACTCCTGTTCTAAAGAACACATCTCTCCAATCAGTATTAATCAAAGCAGCCTCAGCAAGTTGAGCATCAGTCAAAGTACTTCCGTAACCGTCATTATATTTCTTTTGGAATTCCAAAATCTGTCTTGAGCTCATTACATCAAGATTAAATTTCTGAAGCTCAGTAATACCGTATTGTCCACGATATTTAATCTCAAGACTTTGTCCGAATTTAGCATTTTTAGTATTAATAACAATAACACCATTCGCACCTCTGTTACCATAAATAGAAGTAGCAGCCGCATCTTTCAAAACCGCAATCGATGCAATATCATTTTGGTTTATAGATCTGAATCCATCCTCATCAACAGGCATACCGTCAACAATAAACAATGGCTCTATGTTACCATTGATCGACCCAACACCTCTAAGAAGGATAGTACTATCAGCTCCTGGCTGACCACTACCTGTACCAATGTTCAAACCAGCCACCATACCTTGAAGGTTTTGAATTACCGAAGCATTTGATCTTTCTTCGATTTCATCAACACTTACAAAGTTTACTGCCGCCAAACTTTTAGGTCTTTTGGTGCTTGTATATCCAGTAACAATTACCTCATTAAGCATCTCGTCACCTTCTTGCATAGCCATATTTACTACACTTGAAGCCCCAATAGTTGCCGTTGAAGTTTTATAACCTACGAAACTAAACTGCAAAACCTCACCCTGACTTGCCGAGATGGAATATTTACCATCAAAATCAGTCTGTGTTAAACGAGCTGTTCCTTTAACTACAACATTAACACCTGGCAATGGCAAGCCCTGACCATCGGTAATTGTACCAGAAATAGTTTTCTCCTGTGCGAAGGAAAACTGCATTGAAAACGCTAGTAAAAGCGCAAAAATCCATTTGAACTTAGATCTCATATTTAAATTTATTTGAGTTAGTTATCTTGCAAACTTCTTAATAATTTCTTAAATAAACAAATATTACTTCGGAATAATATTTTTATTAACGCTAAAGAAGCCCAATATTTCAGATTTATGCAGATATCCTTCATATTAGATACACAAAATTCAAAAGGTTGCGTCATTTTTTGTATTTTTGCTAAAATTCCGAAATGTTAATGTTACTTAATAGTTACTCCAATTTAAACTTTGAATGCGGAACAGACGAGGCGGGACGCGGCTGTCTTGCCGGACCTGTAACTGCCGCCGCATTAATTCTGCCCGAAGATTTTCTTAATGAATTATTAAATGATTCCAAACAATTGTCAGAAAAAAACAGAGATTTCCTGAGACCTGTTATTGAAGAAAATGCACTATGTTTTTCTGTCACCCATATTGAGCCGGGAATTATTGATGAGATAAATATCCTGAACGCCTCAATACATGCCATGCAGGAATGTATAAAAAAGCTGAATCCCATACCTAACTATATCATAGTAGACGGCAATCGCTTTAAACCTGTAGCCAACATACCGCATAGCTGCATCATCAAAGGCGACAGCAAATACCTGAGTATCGCTGCCGCTTCTGTTTTAGCAAAAACATACCGGGATGAATACATGAATCAAATTCATGAAGAATTTCCAATGTATAATTGGAAACAAAATAAAGGCTACCCAACTAAAGAGCACAGGGAAGCCATAAAGAAATATGGCACGACCAAATACCACAGGATGTCGTTCCGTTTATTGCCAGAGCAGTTAGAAATTGAATTTTAAACCATCGCAGCCTTAAAAGTAACAAACTGCGATTCGAAGAGTTCCGTGAAGTGTTTTTTTATTTTTTCTTTCACCTCTTCCATATCTATTTCTTCCATGCCAAGCTCTACATTTAAGGATGTCACCGATTTGCCCCGTATTCCACACGGAATAATATTATCAAAATACCCCAGGTCAGCATTTACATTCAAGGCAAAACCATGCATGGTAACCCAACGCGAAGCCCGTACTCCTAAAGCACATATTTTTCTTGCAAAAGGCGTTCCTACACCCAACCAGACACCGGTTTCCCCTTCGCTTCGGGTTGCAGTAAGCCCATAATCTGCCAAGACACGAATAAAAACCTCTTCCAGAAAACGGAGGTACTTGTGAATATCTGTAAAAAAGTTTTCCAAATCTAAAATCGGATAACCTACAATCTGTCCAGGCCCGTGATAAGTAATGTCACCACCCCTATTTATTTTATAAAAAGTGGACCCTTTGCTCTCCAATTCTTTTTCACTCAAAAGCAGGTTGTTAAAATCTCCGCTTTTTCCTAGTGTATAGACATGCGGATGTTCTACAAAAAGAAAGTAATTTGGCGTATTCAGTGCCAACTCTTCCCTTCTGTTTTTTATTTTTAAATCAAGAATATCCTTAAAAAGGCTTTCCTGATATTCCCAAGTATCTTTATAGTCTTTCCGGCCCAAATCCAGAAGCTGAATCTCTTTATTCATAATCCAAACTTTATCAATACAAAGATACTAACTTAAATACCACAATTTACACAGGCTGAAACACAAACAAACCATTAATACAAATAGTTAAATATTAACAAATTAAATATATTAAATTTATTTTATTTAAATTTACATATACACATTCTTAAATAACAACCTCTAAAACCACATTATTATGAATTGGAAAACTACTTTTAAAAATCAAAAAAAACAATTTACCCGTATTAGATTTCACAATATGAAGTTTATTTTCGGAATTCTTTTTTGTTCGTTAGGATTTCAGGCACATTCTCAATACTGCCAGCCAGTATTGGACTGCACCGATGACGATTTAATCCTAAATGTTTCAATAGGAACATTGACCAATGCCAGCACATGCGGCAGTAACGGATACAGCAATTTTACAGCACTGGCAGCACCTAACCTTAACATGGGATCCTCTTATCCTATTTCAGTGACTGTAGGAGATGGATGGTCAAACGAATCCGTAAGCGTATGGATTGATTATAACGGAAACAACTCTTTTGAAGCTTCTGAATTCACATACATCGGCACTGGAAGTGGCAGTGTTGTAACCGGAAACATCACGATTCCAACAACAACTACAGTCGGAAACAAAAGAATGAGAGTTCGTGTGGCTGCAGTTGGCGCAGCAGCAGCTACAGATGATCAGGCTTGTGATGAAGATTCCGAATATGGAGAAACAGAAGATTATACTGTCAATATTCAGCCTGCCTTAGGAATTGATGAAATAAAAAACCAAAACAAACTGGTTGTATCAAACTCAAATAGCCTTTTAAACATTAGCAGCTCCAATAGCTTAATAGACAGCATTGAACTTTATGACCTTACCGGTAAACTAATTTACCATAAAGCCAATATTAAAACAACTCTTCCAGTTTGGACAACTCCTTCTTTAGCAATCAAATTTTAGTACTAAAAATATTGACTTCAGACCAGGTTGTGCATATTAAAAAAATAGCCAACTAACAGACTGAAATTCTACCTTTAAAAAGGCTGCCATTTAAATGCGTAGCCTTTTTTTTCATCTTTTCATTTTTTTGATTTTCTGACATACCAACTTTTAATTATCTTTGCACCCTTAAAATTAACACTATATGCAACTTTCAGAACAAGAAATCATCAGAAGAGAAAAGTTGGGCAGACTGAGAGAACTCGGCATCAACCCATATCCGGCTAATTTGTTTCCAGTGACACACACTTCGAAACAGGTCAAGGACACTTTTGAAGAAGGAAAGAAGGTGATTGTTGCAGGTCGTGTGATGAGTACACGAATTCAGGGAAAAGCTTCATTCGCATCCTTACAGGACAGCGAAGGACGTATTCAGATTTATGTAAATCGTGACGAATTATGTACCGGCGAAGATAAAACTCTTTATAACGAGGTTTTTAAAAAATTGGTTGATTTAGGTGATTTCATAGGTGTTGAAGGAACCTTGTTCACCACACAGGTAGGCGAAAAATCAATCCTTGTGACCAATTTTTCCCTGTTAAGCAAAACGCTCCGCCCATTGCCATTACCAAAAATCGACGCTGAAGGTAACCTTCACGATGGTTTTACAGATCCGGAATTGCGCTACCGCCAGCGTTATGTTGACCTGGTTGTAAATCCGCAAGTAAAAGAAGTTTTCGTAAAAAGAACAAAACTGTTCAATGCCATGCGTAACTTTTTCAATGCGGCAGGATATATGGAAGTAGAAACTCCTATCTTACAATCTATACCGGGAGGGGCTGCAGCCAGACCATTTATTACGCACCACAATTCCTTAGATATTCCTTTATACATGAGGATAGCCAATGAATTGTATCTGAAAAGATTGATTGTAGGTGGTTTTGACGGTGTATATGAATTTTCTAAAAACTTCAGGAATGAAGGAATGGACAGAACTCACAATCCTGAGTTTACCGCCATGGAAATTTATGTAGCTTACAAAGACTATAATTGGATGATGGAATTCACAGAAAATCTTCTGGAGCATTGTGCCACAGCGGTAAACGGAACTCCTGAAGCGACATTTGGCGAACACAAAGTAAGCTTCAAAGCCCCATACACCCGTGTGACAATGACAGATGCCATTAAAAAATATACGGGTTTTGATATTTCCGGAAAATCAGAAAAAGAAATTTTCGAAGCTGCGCGTTCTATGGGAATTGCAGTTGATGAAACTATGGGTAAAGGAAAGTTAATTGATGAAATTTTTGGAGAAAAATGCGAAGGAAACTTTATCCAGCCAACTTTCATTACCGATTATCCAAAGGAAATGAGTCCGCTTTGCAAAGAACACCGTAACAATCCGGAACTTACAGAACGTTTTGAGTTGATGGTCTGCGGAAAAGAAGTAGCCAACGCTTATTCTGAATTGAACGACCCTATAGACCAAAGAGAACGTTTTGAGGCACAGTTGAAATTGTCTGAAAGAGGTGACGATGAAGCCACACAGTTTATCGATTATGATTTCCTTAGAGCTTTAGAATACGGAATGCCTCCTACATCAGGATTGGGAATTGGAATGGACAGATTGATAATGTTCCTAACCAACAATGCTTCTATCCAGGAAGTATTATTCTTCCCACAGATGCGTCCTGAGAAAAAAACAGTAGAAGTCGAGCTTACGGCAGAAGAAAAAGGGATTATCGAAATCCTGAAAACTAATGAAAATGCCATGCCTTTAAACCTGTTAAAAGTCAAAGCAGATTTGAGTGGCAAAAAATGGGATGCTTCTATGAAATCGCTGGCAAAACATGCTTTAACAAAAGTATCTATTGAGGGTGAAGACAAAATAGTCCACTACATCGGATAATATGGCTTGACACAATATTCAAAAAGACTGTTCCTTGGACAGTCTTTTTTTTATTACCAGAATCGTAATAACTTTGAAAAGCAGCAAAACCTGTTAAAAAATTACATAACCATCAATTTTACAATTATATTTCTTTGATTTTATTTTTAAATGATTTAGATTTGGTTTCTTAAACCTAATCAAATCAGCTATTATGAAAAAAATACTTGCTATTCTTGCCTTTTTCCTTGCATTCTCAATTGGAGCAAGTGCACAAGAATCTCAAAAAGACGCTTATGCATCTGCCCAAGCGGATTTTGCTGCACTAAACGCAGTAATACCTATATCTAAGAAAATAGAAAAAGACATCAAGGAAACGCTTTATGATAAACATAAATTTTTAATCTCACGAACTGATGTGACCGCAGAACAAAAAGCTCAGCTTTCTACAGAAATTGAGACAAAATTAGCTGAGATATTATCTCCTGAACAATTCAGAAAGTTAAAAGCAAACCAACAACTCTTTAAAAAATTAACTCAATAATTTTTTAGAATTATATACAAAAAAAACCGCCCTATGGCGGTTTTTTTATTTTAAATCCTAAATAAATACAAAAAATACAACTGGAGATTAAACCTTTCTTTCCTACTTCGGTCTTATTATTAAACTAAAAATTTAAAAAAGAAAAGATTATGAAAAAAATGTTTGTATTTGCAGTATTGATGATAGGAATGGCATCATTTGCACAAGAAAAACCAGTTGTCAAAAAAATGGACAGAGCTAAAATGGAAAGGTTAACACCGGAACAGCGTAATGAACAGCACTTGAAAAAACTGACTACAGATCTCGGTCTAAACGAATCCCAACAAAAACAAATGGCTGCGTTACTTTCCGAACAGTCTGCAAAAAGAGAGGCTAAAAAAGCAGAAAGAGAAAAATTAATGCAGGCAAAACGTACGGAAAGAAATGAAGAAATGAAAGCTTTCGACACTAAGGTTAAAGCTATTTTAACTCCGGACCAATCTAAAAAATGGGACGAAATGAAAGCTGAAAGACGCGAAAAAGTAAAAGAAAAAGTTCAGGAAAGAAGAAAAAGAGCTGAAAAAAAGTAAGTAAATATTGAATGTTTTTTGAAATTATCGTATTTTGGCTTCAAATTTGATATACTATTATCAAAACAAATTCATTTTAATCATGAAAAAATTTATTGCTATTCTATCGGTATTTTTTGCATTCACGATTGCTTCATTTGCTCAGACAAGTCCTGCTGATCTTGCAAAAAAAGATGTTGCTTCCTTATCCGAAGCAGTAACATTAAGCGAGCAGAATAAAGCCACTTTTCTGGAACTTTTCAAAAAGAAACATGAAGCGCTATCGAAGCCAGGACTTACTGATGACAAGAAAAAAGTAATTTACAAATCGATTGATGCTAAATTGAGAGGTACTTTAAGTGCGGAACAGATGGCAAAAATCGACAGCAATCCTGAATTATTAAAACAACTGACTCAGAATTAATCTTCTGAGATTCAATAAAAAAAGGCTTTCCAATTGGAAAGCCTTTTGTATTTAGAATTGTTTTGATACTTTATCGACAGCATTTATTGTAAAATCTAAATCTTCATAAGTCAGCGCATCTGTAATGAACCAGGTTTCATAAGCCGATGGCGCTATATAAACTCCTTCCTGTAACAAACCATGAAAGAATTTCTTGAAATTTTCATTATCTCCTTTTGAAGCCGATTGCAAATCGGTTACCGGACTTTCATCAAAATGTACCGAAATCATTGAACCTACCCGGTTAATAGTAAAGGCTACGCCATTAGCAGTTAGCTTTTCTCTTATTCCTTTTTCCAAATAAGCTGTTTTTTCATCCAATCTTTTAAAAACATCGGCATCGGCATTCAGAGCTTTCAGCATTTCAAGACCTGCTGCCATTGCCAAAGGATTTCCAGACAACGTTCCTGCCTGATATACAGGCCCGACAGGGGCCAGATAATTCATAATTTCATTTCTTGCAGCAAACGCTCCAACCGGAAGTCCACCGCCTATAACCTTTCCAAAAGTGACAATGTCTGCTTTGATGTCAAAAAGCTCTTGCGCTCCTCCTTTTGCAAGGCGAAACCCTGTCATGACTTCATCAAAAATCAACAGCGCACCATTTTCATTACAAAGACTTCTTAAAGCCTTTAAAAAGCCCTCATTTGGAGGAATACAACCCATATTTCCTGCTACAGGTTCAATAATTATAGCTGCAATTTCATTTTTATTAGCATTGAACAAATCAGCCACATTTTGAATATCGTTGTATCTGGCCAACAAAGTATCTTTTGCCGTTCCCTGTGTTACTCCGGGACTGTTTGGCGCTCCAAAAGTAATGGCTCCGCTACCGGCCTGGATTAAAAACGAATCGGAATGTCCGTGATAACAACCAGAGAATTTGATAATCTTATCTCTCTTTGTATAACCTCTTGCCAAACGTATGGCACTCATACAGGCCTCTGTTCCAGAATTTACAAACCGGATTTTATCAATATTCGGAACCATAGAAACTGCCAAGTCCGCAATTTCTGTTTCCAAAGCAGTAGGCATACCAAAAGAAGTTCCCAACTTTGCCCTTTCAATTACAGCATTGACAACCGGATCATAGGCATGTCCTAAAATCATTGGCCCCCAGGAATTAATATAATCCACTAGTCTGTTTCCGTCTTCATCATACAGATAAGCTCCTTTAGCAGATTTTACAAAAATTGGTGTGCCTCCAACAGCTTTAAACGCACGAACCGGAGAATTGACTCCTCCGGGAATTACTTTTTCAGCCTGAGCAAAAAGCTGGCTGCTTCTTTGATATAACATACTTTTAATTAACAACCCCGGCAGGGTTTGGAATCCTGCCAGGGTTAAGATTAAATTATTTTACTTTTATAAATTGTCCAATCGAAATGGCATTGTCAGAAAGATTATTCAATCTTTTCAAATCGTCAACAGTAGTATTGAATTTTTTTGAAATCGAATATAAGGTATCTCCTTTTGTCACTTCATAAAAACCTTCCGTATTGCCCGGCCTCGTATTCACGGCTACCGGTTGACTTTTCTGGATAGGCGTAAACTCTACACCTAAAACCTCAGCATCATATTGATGCAAATTGTATCGTTCAATATAGCTGATTAACTTATCCGGATATTTTGGGTCTGTTGCATATCCCGCAGCTTTTAACCCTTTTGCCCAGCCTTGATAATCACCTTTTTCTAACTTAAAAAGGCTGGCATAACGGCTTCTTCCCGTCAAAAACTCTGCATGGTCCCTATACGATTCAGCCGGGTCATTATATTTTCTAAAACATTCCTGTTCGGCATCATCATCATGACGGACACTTTCTCCGGTCCATCCTGTATGGCATTTGATTCCGAAATGGTTGTTTGCTGTTTTGCTCAAAGTTCCTGAACCAGCACCCGATTCCAAAATTCCTTGCGCCAGAATAATACTTGCAGGTATTCCATATTGTTTCATGTTTCCTTTTGCAATTTCTTTGTATTGCAAAACATAACTGTTTACCACATCACTGTATACGATTGTCTTTGAAGTTGATTCGATAACTTCTGTAGTACGACCTGAGCCAGCACCGGATTTGGTAGTTGATACTGTTCTTCCGGTGTGAGTTTTTCTTGTTGCTACCTCTCTTTTCGGCTTATAAGCCGCTTTTTTTGTCGTAGCTACCTTTGACTTTGAAGAACCGCAACTAGCCAGCGTTGCGATTGTCAATAGAAAGAAGATTTTTTTAAACATTGATATTTATTTTGGGTAATTGTTTATTCTCTAATACTGTGTTCATCCCCTGGATACCTTGCAATCCGCCTGTGTGGATTATCAAGATTTTCGACTTGTCGGGAAAATAATTTTTCTCAATCAAATCGGCAACACCAAAGACAAGCTTTCCAGTATAAACGGGGTCTAACGGAACATTATTATCCTGATAAAAATTATTTATAAATTCTATCAGTTCTAAATTGACTTTTCCATAACCTCCGAAATGATAGTCAGCAATCAGCTCCCAATTTTCATTTGAGGCAAATTTACGAATTTCTTTTTTTAGGAAATCCCCTTTTAACGCCGGAAATCCTAAAACTTTCTGATGCGGCAATACCGAATTAATGATTCCCGAAATCGTACCTCCCGTTCCTACTGCACAACAGATATAATCAAATTGCGCATCGTCAGCGGTCAGTATTTCTTCACAGCCTTTAACCGCTAACTCATTTGTTCCGCCTTCCGGAATAAGATAAAAATTACCAAACCTGCGTCTTAATTCCTCCTCAAATTCCGGACTTTGCTTATCCGAATATTGCGCCCTTGAAATGAAATCAAATTGCATGCCGTTTTCCTGAGCAAATTTCAGGGTTGGGTTGTCTTCGACTTTCTCTCTCAATTCATCACCTCTGATTATCCCAATGGTTTTAAAATTATTTTCTTTTCCTGCAAAGGCAACAGCTGCGATATGGTTCGAAAAAGCACCACCAAAAGTCAACAACACAGAATATCCATCTTCTTTAGCTTTTAGCAGGTTATATTTGAGCTTTCTATATTTATTTCCGGAAACAAACGGATGAATAAGGTCTTCCCTTTTTATGAAAACACCAACCTTGTTCGTCTTAAGAATCAATTGATTTTTTATCTCGACCATACAACATTTAGATTTAGGGGATTTATAAATACTTTCTAAAATCCCATACTTTCCTATTCTTTAGATAATTTAAATCAAACTCCCGGGAATAGGCTTCCTTTTCAAAACTGATATTTCTGTAAGCTATGTTTTTATTTTTATACTGAATCAGCCTTATCATATATTCTACGAAATACCATAGAAAAAAAGGAATGATTAAAAATTCCAGCTGTTGGCGGATGTGAATCTTTTCATGATTGACCAATACCCTATTTTGCCTGTCTAAAGGATTTTTAAGAATGACAAACGGGAACAATGTTATGCCACGATAACCTTTAGGAATTAAATATCTGGAAACGATTAGAAACATTCATTATAAAGTTTATAAATTTGTATTTATGAATGAGCAAAATAATGAAAATAAATTAAAAGAAGGCGAAGATTTTTATTATACGCCCGAAGGTTACAAGTGCTTTACAGAAAAACACCATTTAAAAAGGGGTTACTGTTGCAAGAGCGGATGCCGGCACTGTCCTTACGGGTTCGATAAAAAAACAGGGCTGAATAAAAAATAGACAACCTTATTATCCTGCGAAAAAACGAATTAGAATCAAATATACTAACGGGCCAAAAGACAGCCCTGAAATTAACAACTAAAATGACTTTCCAAGAACAAATACAACAAGGCATTCCATCGGTTTTGCCGCAACCAAAGCCATACGAAACCAATATAAATCATGCGCCAAAACGAAAAGAAATTCTTTCTGCCGAAGAAAAAAAACTGGCTGTACGCAATGCATTACGTTATTTTGACGCAAAACATCATGAGGTTTTGGCCAAAGAATTCAGAGATGAATTGGAAACTTACGGGAGAATTTACATGTATCGTTTACGTCCGGATTACAGAATGTATGCCCGTCCGATTTCAGAATATCCAGGAAAATCAGAACAGGCAAAGGCGATTATGTTGATGATTCAAAACAACCTGGATTATGCTGTGGCGCAGCATCCTCATGAATTAATTACGTATGGCGGTAATGGTGCCGTTTTTCAAAACTGGGCACAATACCTGCTAACTATGAAATACCTTTCTGAGATGACCGACGAGCAGACTTTGGTTATGTATTCCGGCCATCCGATGGGATTATTTCCATCTCATAAGGAAGCACCAAGGGTTGTTGTTACTAACGGAATGGTTATTCCTAATTATTCCAAACCGGATGATTGGGAAAAATTCAATGCTCTGGGAGTTTCACAATACGGACAAATGACGGCAGGAAGTTATATGTATATTGGCCCGCAAGGTATTGTTCACGGAACAACAATTACCGTTTTAAACGGATTCCGAAAAATAAAAAAATCACCGGCAGGACACCTTTTCGTTACTTCAGGATTAGGCGGAATGTCCGGAGCACAGCCAAAAGCTGGAAATATTGCGGGTTGTGTTACAGTTTGTGCAGAAGTCAATCCAAAAATCACCCACATACGCCATTCACAGGGATGGATTAATGAAATCATAGAAAATATTGACGAATTGGTTCCGAGAGTAAAAAAAGCCCTGGAAAATAAAGAAGTAGTTTCTATTGCCTATTTAGGAAATGTTGTGGATGTATGGGAGCGATTTGACCAGGAAAACCTGCATATCGATTTGGGTTCAGACCAGACTTCATTACACAATCCATGGGCTGGCGGCTACTATCCTACCGGATATACTTTTGATGAATCGAATGAACTGATGGCCAATGACCCTGAAAAATTCAAAGCCGAAGTACAGAAAACATTACGCCGACATGCAGCCGCCATCAACAAACATACAGCTAAAGGAACTTATTTCTTTGACTACGGAAATGCTTTCCTTTTGGAAGCTTCGCGTGCAGGTGCAGATGTAATGGCCGAAAACGGTATTGATTTCAAATATCCAAGCTATGTACAGGATATTATGGGCCCAATGTGCTTTGATTACGGATTTGGACCTTTCCGTTGGGTTTGTACCTCAGGAAAACCTGAAGATTTGCAAAAAACTGATGAAATAGCTTCAAAAATATTGGAAGAAATGTCCAAAACAGCTCCGGTTGAAATCCAGCAGCAAATGCAGGATAATATCCAATGGATTAAAGGCGCTCAGGAAAACAAACTGGTCGTGGGTTCACAAGCCAGAATTCTTTATGCTGATGCCGAAGGAAGAATCAGGATTGCCGAAGCTTTTAACCAGGCAATTGCCAAAGGAGAAATTGGCTATGTGGTATTAGGGCGCGACCACCACGATGTTTCCGGAACAGATTCGCCTTACAGAGAAACTTCCAACATTTATGACGGTTCCCGATTTACGGCAGATATGGCTATCCATAACGTCATTGGCGATAGTTTCAGAGGCGCAACCTGGGTCTCGATCCATAATGGCGGTGGCGTTGGCTGGGGCGAGGTTATTAATGGCGGCTTTGGTATGGTTCTTGATGGTTCAAAGGAAGCTTCCAGACGCCTGGAATCCATGCTTTTCTGGGATGTAAACAATGGAATTTCCAGAAGAAGCTGGGCCAGAAATGACGGTGCCATTTTTGCTATAAAAAGGGCAATGGAAGTACAACCGTTATTAAAGGTTACGCTTCCAAATAAGGTAGACGAAAGCCTTTTGGATTTTTAAAATTTTCATTAAGCAATCATGAAAACGCTAAACAGCATTTCATTAATGTTTATGAGCCTTGGGTTCTTTATTCTCGGGATGCTTTTTGAAAATGTACGATTAAAAATCGTTGTCCTGACAGCCGCTGCAATTGTAAGCATTGCTGCTGCAATAAAAAGTTTTCAAGAAAAGAAAAAGAACAAATAACTCATTCTCAATAAAATATTAAATAAATTGCTATGAAAACAATTAAATTATTACCCCTGCTCTTTCTTTTTGCGCTGGTATCCTGCTCATCAGTGCAGGTTGCTACAGATTATGACAAAAATGTTGATTTTGCCAACTACAAATCATTTGCCTTTTTCAAATCAGGCATTGATAAAGTTGAAATTTCCGACCTTGACAAAAGAAGAATACTGAACGCAATTGATGCGGAACTAACTGCCAAAGGAATAACAAAAAGCGAAAATCCGGACCTTCTGGTTAATATTTTTACCAAGTCAAGACAGCAGGTTGATGTTAACCAATTCAATGCCGGATGGGGCTATGGTTGGGGATGGGGCTGGAACCCATGGATGTGGGGCGGCAGGTCTACTACCGTTTCTACTACAACAGAAGGAACCCTATATATAGACCTGATTGATGCCCGAAAAAAAGAACTGATTTGGCAAGGTGAAGGCGTAGGCGTACTGACGCAGAACATCAACAAAAAAGATGAGCGCATCAAGGAATTTGTCAAAAAAATCCTGGAGAAATATCCTCCCGGAAAGAAATAATAATAATACGATTTAAAAACCGCAATTTCTTGCGGTTTTTTTATAGCCTGGTTTTCGATTATTCGCAACAACAGGTGTTCGACTATTTTTTAAATTTTTTTAAGACATGTTTCTGCTAAAGATTTGTAATTTTACAAAAACTACAACGTTTGAAAACATGAATGCACCTTTTGAAAGCAACCCATTAATTGACAGACTTCCTGAACATTTAAAGCAATTTATAAAACCGCAGGATTATGAAGACTATACACCTATCAATCAGGCTGTATGGCGCTATGTAATGCGTAAAAATGTGGATTATCTTTCAAAAGTAGCACACAATTCATATTTGGACGGATTGAAAAAAACAGGTTTGGAAATAGAAAACATTCCAAACATGTATGGCATGAACCGCATCCTTAAAGAAATAGGATGGGCGGCTGTAGCTGTTGACGGATTTATCCCGCCAAATGCTTTTATGGAATTTCAGGCCTACAATGTTTTGGTAATTGCTTCCGACATCCGACAATTAGAACACATTGAATATACGCCTGCGCCGGATATTATCCACGAAGGAGCCGGCCATGCTCCTATTATTGCCAATCCGGAATATGCCGAATACCTGAGAAGGTTTGGCGAAATTGGCTGCAAGGCTATCTCATCTTCCAGAGATTATGAAATGTATGAAGCCATCCGACTGCTTTCTATCCTAAAAGAGGCAGAAGGAACACCGCAGGACGAAATCGACGCTATTGAAAAAAAGGTGGACGAACTTCAAAGCGATATGGGTGAATTGTCTGAAATGGCACTTATCCGAAACCTGCACTGGTGGACAGTAGAATACGGATTGATTGGCGATATTAATAATCCGAAGATTTATGGTGCCGGTTTACTTTCTTCAATTGGAGAGAGCACCTGGTGTATGACCGATAATGTAAAAAAGATTCCTTATGATATTACGGCGGCTTTCCAAAGTTTTGATATTACAAAACCGCAGCCGCAACTTTTTGTTACTCCGGATTTCGCACACTTAAGCCAGGTTTTGGAAGAATTTGCCAACACTATGGCCCTACGAACCGGAGGACTTTCAGGTGTTCAAAAATTAATACAGTCAAAAGCTTTAGGCACGATTGAATTAAGCACGGGAATACAGATTTCAGGCGTATTTACCAACGTTATTGAAAGTGAAGGAAAACCTGTTTACGTACAAACCACGGGAGAAACTGCCCTATCTTACAGAGAAAAAGAACTGGTTGGACATTCTACATCCTATCATTCAGAAGGCTTTGGCAGCCCAATTGGCAAACTCAAAGGAATCAATCTGGCTATTGAGGACATGAGCCCGAGAGATTTAAAAGCATACGGTATTTATGAAGGAGAACGTGTTACGCTCGAATTCCAGGGTGATATTACCGTTACGGGAGAAATTATTACCGGCACAAGAAATATTCAGGGAAAAATTATCCTGATTAGTTTTAAAGATTGTACAGTAACCCATAACGACACCGTTCTTTTCCAACCGGAATGGGGAATATATGATATGGCTGTAGGCAAAAAAGTAATTTCCGCTTTTTCCGGACCAGCCGATGTCAGAAGTTTTAACCTCGTTAACCATGTGCCTTCAAGCAAAACTATAAAGGCCAAAAAAAGTACGGAAAGAGAAGAGTTGGAAAGCCTTTACCTGAACGTCAGAAATATGCGTGAAGGAAAGACACCGTTTATGACTATTGAAAAAACCTTTGAAATACTAAAAGAAAACCATCCTAAGGATTGGCTTTTGGCGGTAGAAATTGCCGAATTACTCGACAAGAACCATCAAACCGATTTCTTACAGGAAGTGCTTATTTATCTCGAAAAACTAAAACAAACCCGTCCTGAAATAGCGCATTTAATTTCCGGTGGTTTGGAATTAATTTTTGAGAACGAAAGCGTTTAATCTATAAAAAAACAGGGAATCGATTGGCTAAAGCAACACTTTGTCAATCGATTCTTCATTTACAGTCTGCCCGTCATAGCGTAGGGTCCATCCCATTGAATTGGTCGTAATCAATATTTTGGAAAGCTCGCTAATCAGCCTGTTCTGGGCATTTGTTTTCAAAGATGATTTTTCTATTTTTTTGGCCAGATTGGCCTTTACAGACTTATTGATTTTATTGTAGTCATCGCTTGTAAAAGGATTCATACGGCTCTGATTAATATCATAAAACTTGATATCAGGATTTATTTTTATTTCTTCTTTGGGAATATATTTGATTGTTATCGTTTTGTTTTTCTCGTCAATATCATATTTCATCTGTCTCAGGTCATAAGACACAGTCACATCTGCATTTACAATAACCAATGCCTTCTTCTCAAAAGAAATCAGGTCCATTAAATATTTTTCCTGGTCTTTATAGGTAAGCACTTCGGCAAAATGTCCTTCTGTAACAATCAACTTGCCTACATTCACAATTCGTTCCTGAATAAGATTGGTGTCATATTCTATTGTGGAACGGTCATCTTTTTTGAATTCACAAAAACGAAAGGCTAAAATAACGGCTAATACTATTCCGGCTATGATGAGGATTCTTCGCATTTCTTTTTTCTATAAAGTTACAGAATTTTAATAATGTCCTGCAAAGATTTTGTTTATATCAACTTGTTGTTTTTGGCTTTTTCAATGGCTTCAATCTTGTTGTGCACCTGAAGCTTGCCATAAATATTTTCGATATGTTTTCTCACCGTGCCTGGTGAAAGAATAAGATTGTCTGCTATTACATTATAATTCAAACCTTTGCTAAGCTGTTCTAAAACTTCTATTTCGCGGGATGTGAGCTTGACTTCTTCAACGCATTTTCGTTCAAATTCTATCGGATTCCGAAGCAGTTTTAATGTTTTAAGGGCAATTGAAGGATTCATTGCTGCACCACCATTCATGGTTTCCAAAATGCCCTGACACAAATCTTTTGGATTTACTTCTTTCAGCAAATAACCGTCTGCCCCAACCTTAATGGCATTAAAAATGTTTTCATCATTATCAAAAACAGTCAGCATGATAATTTTGATATGGGGATATTTGCTTTTTACACGTTCTGTTGCTTCTATACCATCCATTTCGGGCATTTCTATATCCATCAATATCAAATCAATATTGTGGTTGACTTCCAGTTTTTCAAGCAACTCTTTCCCATTGAGTACCGTAAACCTGCATTGCAATTCGGTAAAAAAAGACAATTTTTCCAGAATGGTTTTCTGCAAAAAATAATTATCGTCTGCTATAGCTATCTTGATGGACATAGTTTTTGCGGGTTAGTCGTTATTGGGTAGAAACAGCTTCATGGCCGTTCCCTCACCCGGTTTAGAATTAAGTTCAATTTCACCCCCGATTTCTTTGGCGCGTTTTCGGATATTATTGAGTCCGTTTCCTTCCTTATTCAGCCCGGGACTGAATCCTTTGCCGTTGTCTGTTACTTCTATGACCAGATTATCTTCATCTCCATCAATGGTTACTGCTATTTTTCCGGCTCCGGAATGTTTTATGGAATTGTTTATTGTTTCCTGAATAATCCTGTAAATATTCATTCCTTCTACAGATGTAAATGTCCTTTTACACAAACCGGCATCAGAATAAACAAATTGAAAATCAATTCCTACAGAAGAGATTTTGGCATTATCAATAAAGTTTGATATTCTTGATTTTAAATCCTCAAAGGTTATCTGGTTCATATTCATCGCCCAAATCGTATCCCGAAGTTCATAGATAGTTTCTTTGGTAAATTCGCTGATTCCCGCCAATCGGTTTTGCAGCCTCTCATCGTCAATCTGAAAGCCATATTTGAGATTGTCTATTGACGAAATAATAAAGGTCAGCTGCGCCCCAATAGTATCGTGCAGGTCTCTTGAAATCCGAAGCCTTTGTTCCTGTAATTTATTTTGGGTTTCGATTTTTAAAAGTGCGTCTTTAAGTTCATTTTCTTTTTGAAGCTGTATGTTTTTTAGTTTCTGCCTGTTGAAAAACTGCCAACCTATTAAAACGGAAAGCAACAACAGAAAAACAATCGCCAGAATCATGAGGTTTTTACGTTCAATTTTTAACTCATTCTCTGCAATTCTCGCTCTTTGTATCAGGATTTCCCTTTCCTTTTTTTCCGTTTCATACTGAGTTTCCAACTCAAAAACGGCTTTGGTTTTTTCTTCTTCAAAAAGAGCGTCCCTGCCTTTAGAATAGGCACTTGACAGTTCGTAAGCTTTTAGATAGTTTCCAATACCCGCATAAGCATTGGCGAGATTTTTTAAAGCATTGACTTCCAGAGGAAATAATTTTGCCTTTTTTATATAGCCCAAAGCTTCTTCAGAAATGCGAATACTTTCCTTAAATTTTGATTGCTTGTTCAAACTTCTGGAATAGGCATTCGAAATATTCCCTATTTCATAATCATTTTTAAATTTTTTATGCAGGTTTATGGCCTGCAAATAAAACACTTCTGACTTATCATATTCTTTCAGGCTATCGTAAGCAATTGCAATATTAGAAACCGGATAGGCCACATACCTATCATAACCCAGTTTTTGATAGCCTTCTTTTGCCAGTTCCGAATAGCGTATTGATTCTCTGAACTTTTTGAAATCAATCAGAACAGAACCTATATTTCCTGAGGTAGCCGCAAAACCAAATTCTGATTTGTTTCGGGCATAGATGGCGTTAGCTTTTTTATAATAGTCTAACGATTTTTCGTATTCTTTTTGGGTTTTATAAACGATTCCGATGTTTACATAGGTCATCGCTATTTTCTCACTGTCTTTTTTCCTTTCATATATTTTCAGGGCTTTAAAATAGTTTTCCAATGCTTCCTGAAATTTTCCCTGCTGGTCCAAACAAATCCCGATATTGTTGAAAGTGTCTGCCATTCCAATCCGGTCTTTCAATTTGACACGAATATCGAGGGCTTTTTTATGGTAAAAAAGCGCCGAATCCAGTTTGCTTCGAACTTCAAAATTTAAGGCAATACTGTTATAGCTAACTGAAATAAGACTGTCGTTTTTAATTTCCTGTGAAGTTCTTAACGCTTCCCGGGCATACAAAAGTGAATTTTCAGGATTGGAACTTGACAATTCATCCGAAAGCAGAATCAGCGATTTGGCTTTGGAAACACTGCTTTTAGAATAAATCTGTTTTTTTAAACTGTCAATTTTTGTCCTATTGGCTTGACTGAAACCGGAAATAGCTCCAAACAGAAGGAAAACTGCCAAAATAAATTTAGTTTTTAAGTGCATAGTCTCAAGATATAACAGACAAAAACGATTTGGGCTCTTTAAAAATACAAAAAATCTTGCCTCATTAAAAAAGTCCTTTCCAGGCGCACAAAACTATTTTCCCGCTGCGGCCTGAAAAGGACAAGTCAACAACTTTTATTGTTGTGTTAGGTTATAGGCATTAATCTTATTACTTCCTGCCTTATGATAGAGTATTCCTGCAATTTCATCAACTTCGTACTCCGGCTTTTTATCTTTCAGGACAATTTCTTTTTCTTTTTTCCCGCTATCCTTACTGATTTTGACCAATCCGACTCCGTCATCTAGTTTAGTAAGTATAAATTGGGCATTTTCTGTGGCAGCAGTAGCCTTGAAACGTTTGTTCATTTCAGAAAATGAAGCCGAGGCAATACCGGAGAAAGCATCCTGAACATTTTTTGCATTTTGTCCATAATCGTTATACTGTCCGATGGCATTTTTATTGGCTCCGGCAGTAAATGCAGCCGAGCTTGCCACCGCCATAGAAGCGGCTCCCATAACACCAGTCAGGATTTTACCGAAAGTACTTGTTCCGGGCGACTTATAGTATTCGTGAAATTTCGGGGTTCCGTCAAAATTCAGCATGACCATATTTTGTTCTGAAGTAAGAAGCAATCCGTCATTTCTGACCTGTAATTTTGAAGGGACTTCCTTTTCCTGAAATTTATAATTGGCCAATGTTGAAATTTCTCCCGATTCTTCCTGTATTGCCAGCATTTCCTCTCCAGTACTAATCAAATATCTTTTGTTTGCCTTATCATAGGTACTCGCTACTGCTTTTGCCTTTTTATACTTAATAGGTTTGTTCCAGATAGATTCGCCTGTTGAGAGATTAATAATGTCCGCATCCAGATCTGTAATATATATCATTCCTTTTGGCGTTAAAGCCATCGTATGGATATTTTCTCCTGTCTTTAAAGGTTTCTTGAATAATGTCTTGCCGTCAAAAGAAACCTTGTTTATTCCGCCTTCCTGAATTCCGAATAAGATTCCATCATCCATAATATAAAAATGCTGTACATAGCCTTTGGTTTTAGGAGCTTTCTCCCAAAGGTCCTGTCCGTCAGAGGCACTTAGGAAAGCTATTCTGGATTCAGAAGCTGCAGAAGCCAGTTTTGCCAAACCCGATTTCCCCGAATTGTCCACATCACTTACAATTGCCAGTCCTTGAGGCAGAATCTCAAACCTGCTTATTTTCCCTTTCACCTTATGAGAATCTGCCCATAGAACCTGGCCCGTATTGCTGACTTTATGAATTCTCGTGTCGCCACCCGGAGTTTGCTCAAAAGCGTAAATTTCTTTTCCTGATGTATCTGCTGTCATCCACGTAATGTCGTCCACCTTTGCTGTCCATGTAATATTTCCGGAATTCATATCAATATGAAGCAGGGCTTTACTTGTTGGAACAATCAATCCGCTTCCAACCATTAAAGGTTTTCCGGTAACGGTTGTAATTCCCATCGAAACTTTATTAGGGTCCTGAAGATTAAAAAGATAGTCCTGATTTCCACTAACCAAATCATAAATTCCTACAGCCATTGCATACTTTTCTTTTGCCGTACGCTGTCCGCTGACAACCAATTTATTTTGAGGCATCATAACGTCACAGGTATAAATCATCTTCCAGCCTTTATCTTCGGTCGCAAAAAGCTTCTTTCCAGACACAAAATCCAGTACGCTTTTCTTTGAACTCAACATTCCTCCCTGAGAAATTACTACATAAGGAGTCATTGGAATGAACTCCAGTTCCTCTTGCTTTACCTTACCATAATCATTAAAATCAAAATGTAACTTACTTTCACCAGGTTTGATTCCGGCAAGGCCATCGCCATTAGCCACTACCAAAACACCGGATTCTGTCAGTTTCATAAAGTCAATTTTACCGCCAAGATTATAGGTGTAATCCGGAGTGTCCTGTGCAACTGACACAATAGAAGTCAGCAGCACAAGAACACTGCAGATTAATTTTACAGAAAATTTCATAATCTATTATTGAGCCTGTATCTTGGCCTTAAAGCTACCTTCTGTAATCTCCACACTTTCTGTAGAATTTGAGACATTCTCTGGCGCAGTCGCTGAAAATGTTCCTTTTACGTAAGTATCTGTCACTTCCGTAATTTCCACCAAACCATCACCTCGAACCGAAGTAAAAGTCTTGAACTGGCCTACTGTAGCTCCTGCTTTAAGATAATTAATATATCCCGCCATCAGGTTATTGTTCCCTGAAGTATAGCTTCCAACTCCGTTATAATTCATAACCTGAATCTGAATTGAGTTTCCACCATTATCGCTGCTTTGGATAACCAGAATGTTGTTTGTAATGACCGCCATCGGGTCAAAATAATTGGAATTGGAATAATTGGCCCCATTCACTTTTGCTGTTAGCGAAAATCCTCCTGAATTTGAGCCGCCTCCGCTATCATCGCTACTGCATGAAAATAAGATTGTGGCCAAAAGGCACATTGCTCCTAATGTTTTTAATGTTTTCATAGTTAAAAGTTTTAAGTTAGTTATTAAAATTTGTTTGATTTTAAAGGGATGCTATAGCTTTTATTTTATAATCTTCTTGGTGTCTTTTTGAAGTGAAAGCGTCAATGCCGAAACATACATCTTAAAAGCGCTAACCATTGACTGCGGACTAAATCCTCTTTCTGTCCAGAAATAGGCGATGTAGTTAATCGAATTGTTTTTTTCGATATAATAGCTCTTTACCAGAATGATGTCTGTATTTAGCAGATTCATCAATTCCAGGGCATCTTTTGAAGAAGTTCCGGCCACTAAAGAATAAGAACTGCTAAAACAAACATATCTTTTTGAAGGGTCGATATCAATAAAGACATCATACGTATCCTGCACCTTGATAAAGCCATCCTGAGTTTCCAGAACCTTGATATAGGCATTTTCAAATGTTTGTTTTAAAAGTGCCGGAGTCAGATTTTCTGCCGGAACCAAATTTTGGGAGAAGGCTGTCGTTCCGAGAAAGAAAAAGAAAACGATAGCCATTTTTGAAAGTAAAGTTGTTGGTTTCATAATAAAGTTATTTTTTAGGTTTAACATTCCAAAATTCTCTTTATTCCGGGCAAAAAAAAATACGGCATCTGCCGTATTCTTATAAAAATGAACCTATTACAGTCTCAAAACTCCATAAAAGGGTACTCCGATTTCAAAACCAATATCTTATTCTGAAGGTTTTCTAAAAACTTTTGGTGCTGTTCTGATTGCGGATTAAATGACCTGTGGCTCAGTCCCTTCTGAATACTGTCTATTTCCTGCATTATTGAAGAAGCATCTTCCGAAATCCAGGTTTCTGCAAACCGTTTCCAGATGTAATCTATTGCCAATGAACCGGGATGAATCATGTCTTCTGCATAAAAGCGGTAATCGCGTAATTCATCCATCATAATTTCATAGCTTGGAAAATAGGTGCTTTCTGTAGCATGGACTACCTCTTGAAGGCTCGAAATTAGATTGGCTTTGCTCCATTGGTTTTCCACAAAACCATCTTTGATGTGACGCACAGGAGAAACTGTAAAAATCAATTTTGTTTTCGGATTGAAAGTCAAAATGGTTCCGATAATTTCTAAAAGGCTTTCTTTAATCTGTACTACAGAAAGTAATTCTTTTTTAAACGCCGCCTGAGGCACTTTATGACAATTTGCTACGATGGCATCTGTTTCAATTTTCCGATAAACCCAGGAGGTTCCTAAAGTGATTATAACATGCGAACTTTCCAGTAAAGCATTGTGAAAATTCCCTATACCAGAATTAAGGTTCTCCAAAAACGTTGTCTTGTCTGCAAGGCTCAACTCAGAATGTACGTCAAATGAATGCCATCTTTCGTTATGATAAAAAACATCTTTTTCTGAGAACAGTTCCTGTCGGACCGCTTTGTGTATTATTTTCTGTAACGCCAACGGATGAAATAAGATTCCGAAAGGATTGGTTGTATTCTGAAATTTAAAATAATCCAGCTTGTTTCCCATGTTTTCGGCAAAGCAGGAACCCAATGAAACAACTTTCGAAGCATAATCGATTGAATGAGAGCTTTTGGGTATTGGTACAGGCGTAGTGAATTGCATTTGTTATAATTTTAGTTGCAAAGATAGGAAACTGGTGGGAAGCGGACAGTGGATAGTGGGTAGTGGGTAGTGGGTAGTTAAAAAAGCCGGCCTTGATAAGGCCGGGATTAAGTTTTTAGAGTACCGGGATGTAACGTCTGGGTGCTTCGTCAGACAAAACTTTGGCAATCTGGTCTGAAATAGCACCGTCAATAAGTCGGTCGAGCCAGAAAAATTCTCCTGCCGAATTAATTTCAAGGAAATAATGTTCGTTTTCAGGAGTAACAATAATGTCTACCGCACCATAGTTAATCTGGTAGATATCCATCATTTTCAATAATTTTTGTTTTATGGTTTCCGGCAAGTCATAAGGCTCCCACTGGTCCAGCAGTTCAACACCTTCACGACGCCAATCAATTTTAGCATTGTCCAGTTTTTGGGAATCAACCGCAAAGGAAAAAACAGCATCACCCACAATGGTTATTCGTAACTCTTTCTGTTTTTCCAGTTTTTCCTGGAACTGCATCGGGCAATATTGCAAGCTGTCAATCGCATCCAGATTGTCTTCGGTTATGACATTGGTAAACACAACATGCTCTACGCCTCCTCTGTCAATGGCAAAAGAGCTTTGCATTTTTGTAATTGCTCCTTTGGGATGTGAGAGTACAAATTTTTTAGCTTCGTCCGGATTGTTCGTTATGCAGGTTTCCGGAATTTTCAATCCGAGTGAAGAAGCAATTTTCATCTGTTCTTCTTTACTGTCCAACCTCCTGTATTGGCTGAATTTGCCTATCTGGAAGCAATTCATACTTTCCAGCATTCCAAAAAGCGTGGTTCTTATTTCTCCGTGCGCAGAAGACAAATACTCTCCTTCCAGCACGCTGCTCAAACCGCTTCCCAGATTATGGCTACGCCTGTACCACAAAGCTGCAATGTCGTGTAGAGACTCCCTTTCACCGTTGTGGTCAAGATAGATTTTCCATTGCCCGTCTTCAAAACAACTTGTCAATCCGTAGTGAAGCGGATATAAATCGACATTAAAACGTATGGCCCGGGCATTATATTTTTTTAGCTGTTGCGTAACAGTTTCTATAGATTCGTTATCGTGGGTATGTGTAATTATCAGTACTTTTTTCATAGAATTTTGGGAGTTTAATTGATTAGGGAAAGGAACCGCTACTCTAACCTCGCGACTAATTTTTCGGCTATGGTTTCCCCAATAGGATAGCTTAAATCTCTTTGCAGCATTCCCCATTCACCCTGAGGATTTACCTCCAGAAAAATATAGCGCCCGTCCTGATGGCGAATCATGTCAATAGCGCCAAAAAAGAGTCCCATCTGTTGCATCATTTTTGAAAGCGAAGTTGCAACCGGGTCTGGAAGTTTATAAGGTTCCCATTTAAAATAAATATCAGTTGCAATACGCCAGTCTGTTTTGCCTCGTTCTGACTGTCCCGCATTTATTTTTCCGGCAAAAAATTCGCCATCAACATAAATTATGCGGAGCTCATAGGCTTTCGGAATCATTTCCTGAAAAATCATGGGACAGTAAATCAGGGTAGCAAGGCCGGCCAGATTAGGTTCTGTTATCTGTGTAGTAGGAAAAAAAGGTGTATTGCCCAACATACTTCGGGAAAGTGTACCATGAAGCTTGGCTATCATCTGTTTGTTGCATTCCTCATAGAAAAACGCTTTTACCTGTTCCTGATTGTTTGTAAAAAGACTTTTGGGTATCTCAATGCCATTTTGAGCGGCAACAGATAATTGTCCGAACTTGTTATTGCTTATTTCATGGTCTTTTGCTATTGGATTAAACCAGGGAATATCACGTAGCGATTCAAAAAAGATATTTTGCATGGTGTAATATTCCTGAAGATAGATTTCTTTAAAATCATCATCGAGTTCGTCAGGCGCTTCTGCCTGCCAAAGTTTTCGGTACCAAACAGCTTCCACTGCATTGGCATCAATGACACGGTCATCAATTTGGATTTGGACAGTATTCTTATTATCGGAAAGCGAATAATCAAAAGATAGTTTGGACGAAAAAAGGTCACTATTCATTCTATAGGCCTCCTTCCCCAGTTCTTTCAGCCTTTTCATCACTATATCTATAGTATAGAGATCATTGCTGTGTGTCAGACAAAGTATCATTAATAGGAATTATTTAAATAAAAAAAGCCCAAGCATATCCCTCTTGAGCAAAAAAAAAGCAACAGTATTTCCATACAGAAACACTGTTGCTTTCATCAAATCTTAAAGCTCGACTCCTTCTTCATCACTATCAGACGGATATTTCATCGTCTGATAAAGATCTTTGACTCTGCTTGTGATTACCTGGCCCGGGCCATCTTCACCATCTGATGGGAATTTCATAGTTACTGCATCAGTTCCACCATTAATTTGTTCCATTTCCTTTTCAGGAACCTGGCTTTCCAAAAAGTTGGCAAAGAAAGGTTTTTTCAATTTTTTGTCATTTTCCATGATAATAAATTTGGGATTAATACTATGTTTTTCTTTTTCAGTCCTAAGATAGGAAAATAACCCAAACAATCTTAATTTATAGCATTGAAAATCAAAATTTTAACATCGTTAGTTCGCATTTAGCGAACAAAAAACAGGTAAGAAATCGCTCACATGTCCTTATTTGACTGGCTTTGGCAGAAAAATCTTTTGAGGAATCAGATCTGTGTCTGCAATATTTTTCCTGAAATTATTTTCTTTATTGAAACCGATATGATAACTGTCCTGTTTCGCCCTCAACATTGTCTAATTTACAACCTCTCACTTCCATAGCTTCAATCTACCTTTGTAAAAGGCAAAAACAAAATCAATCATTTAAAAAAACAAACAATGAACAATTCAAATCAAACAATTACCGTAGAAACTACTGTAAAAGCACCTATTTCCAAAGTATGGCAAAGCTTTACAGAACCACAACACACCATGAACTGGAGTTTTGCATCTGAAGATTGGCACGCTCCTGAAGCAGAAAACGATTTGAGAATCGGAGGAAAATTCAGAACAAAGATGGCGGCTAAAGACGGCAGTATGGCATTTGATTTCGAAGGCGAATACACCCAGGTCGAGAATCATAAAAAAATAGAATATGTAATGGGTGATGGCCGTCGCGTAAGTGTTAGTTTCGAAGATTCCGGTGATACCGTAAAAGTAACGGAAACTTTCGACCCAGAAAATACGCACCCTATCGAATTCCAAAAAGCAGGATGGCAAGCCATCATGGATAATTTCAAAAAATATACAGAGACACTGTAAATCATTACACAACTAAAAAACAACAGTTATGGCAAAAGAATTCTGGATAAATCTTCCGGCAAAAGACCTTGGCAAAACCAGGGCTTTCTTTAAAGCAATTGACTTTAGGGAAAATTCACAATTTAGCGAAAACCCTACAATGGCTTCGTTTTTTGTAGGAGACAAGAATGTAGTGGTTAATTTCTTTCCTGAGGCGCTTTTTAAGAGCTTTAGCGGCAACGAAATTGCAGATACGGCAAAAGGTACCGAAACCCTGTTTTCAATAGATGCACAATCCCCTAATGAGGTTGACGAACTGGCTAATAAAGCCGTGGCTGCCGGAGCAGTACTTTATGCCCAACCGGGTGAAAAAGACGGCTGGATGTATGGTTGCGGATTCAGTGACCCGGATGGCCACCGCTGGAACGTTCTTTTTATGGATTTCAGCAAAATGCCACAACAATAATAATTCCTCTTAAAAACAAAAAACCACAACAGTACTGTTGTGGTTTTTTTATGAATTTTTAAAATCTGTTACTTTATAAAATCTTTTGCTTTTTCAAGCGCTTCTCTGATTCCGTCTGCATTTTTTCCTCCTGCTGTTGCAAAGAAAGGCTGACCCCCACCGCCACCTTGGATATATTTTCCAAGTTCACGAACAACTTGTCCGGCATTCAGGTTTCTTTCTGCTACCAATTCTTTAGAAATATAACATGTCAGCATTGGCTTTCCTTCTTCGGCTGTAGCCAAAACCAGGAAAAGATTAGTACCAAGACTACCCAATTCATAAGCCAGATCTTTCGCCCCTTCCGGATTCAGGTCAACTTGTTTAGCTAAAAATTTCAAGCCATTTATTTCCTCGATTTCTGAAACCAATTCGCCTTTTAGATTTTTTGCTTTTTCTTTCAGCAAAGCCTCCACCTGTTTTTTCAATTTGGCATTTTCCTCCTGTAAAGAAACAACCGCTTTTAATGAATCCTGTGGATTTTTCAAAGCTTCTTTTATTTCTTTCAAAGCATTTTCCTGAGAAGCAAAAAACTCTTTTGCACCTTCATTTGTGATGGCTTCAATACGTCGTATTCCGGCAGCCACCGCTCCTTCACTTACAATTTTAAAATACCAGATGTCTGCGGTATTGCCAACGTGGATTCCTCCGCAAAGTTCCATGCTGTCGCCAAATTTTATGGCACGTACCGTATCGCCGTATTTTTCTCCAAATAATGCCATAGCACCTTCTTCGATTGCCTGTTTGAACGGAATATTTCTTCTTTCAATCAACGGAAGCTGTTCCTGGATTTTTGCATTTACAAAAGTTTCTACTTCCTTCAATTCATCGTCGGTTACTTTTGCAAAATGAGAAAAGTCAAAACGAAGATGGTTAGGCGCTACCAACGAACCTTTTTGCTCTACGTGTGTTCCTAAAACATGTCTCAGGGCCTGGTGCAACAAGTGCGTAGCCGAGTGATTGCTTGCCGATTCGCTTCGCAGTTTGGTATTGACCAATGCCATGAATTTTCCTTGCGGATTTTCAGGCAATTCTTTTGCAAAATGCAATATCAGGTTGTTTTCCTTTTTGGTATCTATAATCTCGATGGCCTGGTTTGGCGTGAACAATGTTCCTTTGTCACCTACCTGACCTCCGCCTTCCGGATAAAATGGTGTAGCATCTAAAACAATCTGGTACAGCTTACCGTCTTTTTTAGAATCTACTTTTCTATATCGTGTTATTCTTACTTCTTTTTCTACCTCATCATATCCTACAAAAGTTTCAATGTTTCCTTCCACCAAAACAGTCCAATCATCTGTTGAAGTTTCTGATGCGGCACGGGAACGGTCTTTCTGCTTTTGCAATTCGGCATCAAATTCTTTTTCGTTATAGGACATTCCTTTTTCTTTCAGAATCAATGCAGTCAAATCTTTTGGGAAACCAAAAGTGTCATACAGTTCAAAAGCTTTTGCTCCCGAAACCTCATTCCCTTTTGTTTCTTTGACAACATTTTCAAGCAGCTGCAACCCCTGGTCCAGTGTTCGCAAGAAAGAAGCTTCTTCTTCCTTGATTACATTGGTAACCAGATTCTGCTGTGTCTTGATTTCCGGAAAAAACTCTCCCATCTGGTTTGCCAAAACAGCAACCAATTTATAAATAAACGGTTCTTTCGTATTCAGGAAAGTAAATCCGTAACGGATAGCGCGACGCAAAATCCTTCTGATAACATAACCCGCACCTGTGTTGGAAGGCAACTGACCGTCTGCGATAGCAAAAGCTACGGCACGAACGTGGTCTACAACAACGCGAATTGCAATATTGGTTTTATTCTGTTCTTCGCTTATATCTTTAACCTCGTTTGAAGTATATTTTTTTCCGGTGATGGATTCAACTTCGCGAATGAGCGGTGTAAATACATCTGTGTCATAATTGGACTGTACACCTTGCAAAGCCATGCACAAGCGCTCAAATCCCATACCGGTATCCACATGCTTAGCCGGTAGTTTTTCAAGAGAACCATCAGCCTTACGGTTGAATTCCATAAAAACGTTATTCCAGATTTCTACAACCTGCGGATGGTCGTTATTGACCAGGCTCTTTCCGGAAACCTTTGCCTTTTCTTCTTCACTACGCAAATCGACATGGATTTCTGAACACGGCCCGCATGGTCCCTGTTCTCCCATTTCCCAGAAATTGTCTTTTTTATTTCCAAGTATAATACGGTCTTCATCGACCAACGTTTTCCAAATGTCCCAGGCTTCCTGGTCAAACGGTACATTTTCAGCCGGATTACCTTCAAAAACAGAAACGTACAGGTTTTCTTTTGGAATTTTGTAGACTTCTGTCAGCAGTTGCCAGGCCCAATTAATCGCTTCTTTTTTGAAATAATCACCAAAACTCCAGTTCCCCAACATTTCAAACATGGTGTGGTGGTAGGTGTCAAAACCTACATCTTCCAAATCGTTATGTTTACCGGAAACGCGAAGGCATTTTTGGGTATCGGCAATTCTTTTACTTTTTGGCGTGGCGTTACCCAAAAAATATTCCTTGAACTGGGCCATCCCAGAATTATTAAACATCAAGGTTGGGTCGTCTTTTAAAACGATAGGCGCTGAAGGCACAATTAAATGCCCGCGCTCCTCAAAAAATTGTAAAAATTGCTTTCTGATATCCTGTGATTTCATCTGAAATATTAGTTTATGGTCTTGGAGTAAATTTCTTTATTCTAAAAATAATAAGACGAACCTATGAAACATTTTTTAAATTTGTTCGTATAACATTTATACAATTGAAAATAATAATCAATTGTTGTTATCAGTAAACTTTTAAAACTAATTAGTTTACCGCTAATAAAGCTGCAAAAATAGCATATTTTAAAATATGAAGAAGGTAAAATATTATTACGATACCGAAAATTTAGCTTACCGGAAAATCAAACCCAAAAAAGGACAAAAACTAGGCGTAATCGCCTTATTTTTATTGGCTTCGGCATTGTTCGGATTTTTATGCTTCGTGATATTAATCAATACACCGTTCTTTGAAACTCCAAAGGACAGACTTCAGGCCCGTGAGATTGAAAACATGAAAATCAATTATGCTATCCTGAACAAAAAAATGGACCAGATTGATGAAGTTCTGGAAAACGTTGCGGAACGTGACAATAATTTGTATCGTGTTTACTTCAACTCCTCACCTATTCCTGAAGAACAGCGAAAGGCGGGTTTTGGCGGTGTGAACCGATATAAGGCACTGGAAGGCTATAACAATTCCGAACTGGTTGTCAGTACGACAAAACGCGTGGATATTATATCCAAAGAATTGGTTATCCAATCCAAATCTTTAGACGAAATCCTAAAGCTGGCAAAAGAAAAAGAAAAACTACTGACAGCAATTCCTGCCATTCAGCCAGTCAAAAATGAGCAATTGAAGCAGATGGCATCCGGATTCGGTTACCGTAGCGACCCGTTTACCAAAATCAGGAAATTCCACGCAGGAATGGACTTTTCTGCCAAAACAGGAACTCCGGTTTATGCAACCGGTGACGGTGTAGTAGAACGGGCAGACAATACGGCATCCGGTTATGGAAACCATATCGTAATTCGGCACGGATTTGGATATGAAACATTGTATGGGCATTTAAGCAAATATAAAGTAAGAGCCGGGCAAAGAGTAAAACGGGGTGATGTGATTGGCTATGTAGGAAGTACAGGGCGTTCCGAGGCACCACACCTGCATTATGAAGTCCATAAAAACGGAGAAGTCGTAAACCCATTGAATTATTATTACGGAAATATTTCGGCAGCAGAGTTTGCGGCCATATCAAAATTAGCTAACCAGGAAAACCAATCTTTAGATTAATGCATTTAGACTTATCGCCGGATAAAAGATATTACAGCATTGGCGAACTAGCCAAAGCTTTTGACGTGAATGCTTCGCTCATCCGATTTTGGGACAAGGAATTCGATATCCTGAAACCTAAAAAGAATGCGAAAGGCAACCGTATGTTTACGCCCGAAGACGTAAAAAATCTCCAGTTAATTTATCATCTGGTCAAAGAACGAGGCTTTACCCTTGAAGGTGCCAAAACGCATTTAAAGGAAGGCCAGAAAAAGACTTTGGATAAATTTGAAATCATCAGCAAGCTGGAAGCCATAAAAGCCCAACTGACTAATATTAAAAATGAATTATAGCGTTATAATTAAAATAGAAAACAAATAAATAATAAACCTAAAAACAAAAGCAAAATGAGAAAATGGTTAATACCTCTGGGAATTATTGTTGTATTGGTAGTAATTATCGGATTCTGGGTTGTCGGAATTAAAAATACGGCATTGAAACACAATCAGGCTGTTTCAAAAGAATGGGGAAATGTTGAGACTACTTACCAAAGAAGAAATGATCTTATAGGCAATTTAGTCAATACCGTAAAAGGAGCTGCCGATTTCGAAAAAGGAACCCTGACTGCAGTTGTGGAAGCCCGTGCAAAAGCAACTTCTATGACAATTGACCCAAGTAATGTTACTCCGGAACAAATGGCACAATTCCAACAGGCACAATCGAATGTATCTTCCAGCCTTTCCAGATTATTGGTCTCTGTTGAAGCTTATCCGCAATTGAAAGCAAATGAAAACTTCCTGAAACTGCAAGATGAACTGGCCAGTACAGAAAACCAAATCCTTACAGCGAGAACGCGTTTCAACGAGCAGGTTCAGATTTACAACGGTTATGTGCTTAGCTTCCCGAACAGTTTATTCCTGGGAGGTTCCTATCCTGAAAAACCATACTTTAAATCGGTTGAAGGCGCTGAAAAACCTGTAGAAGTAAAATTCTAAAAACACAAATCAATGTCAAAAGTTGAAGATTTCCTTACTCGGGAAGAAGAAAACGAAATCGTGCAGGCTATTTCGCAGGCAGAAAGAAACACTTCTGGAGAGATAAGGGTGCACATTGAAGACCATACTGAAAAACCTCCGCTCGAAAGAGCCCAGGAGGTTTTTAATTTTTTGGGTATGCAAAACACCAGTATGCGCAACGGCGTACTGTTTTATGTAGGTGTTTCAGACCATACTTTTGCAATTATTGGAGATGAAGGCATCCATAAAATGGTTGAGGAGGATTTCTGGGATTGCACGAAAGATACCGTCATTTCGCACTTTAAGGAAAAGAAATATAAAGACGGGCTTGTTTCCGGAATTTTAAGAGCCGGCGAACGGCTGAAACAATATTTCCCTTTTGAGAATGACGATACGAACGAATTATCTAACGAAATATCTAAAGGATAAATGAAATTTTCCCCTATAAAAAATACGTTCCTGTTATCCTTTTTTTTACTGTTGCTGGTACAAACCGGATATGCTCAATTTGATATTCCGAAAAAACCCAGTTTTCAGACCAGCGTTTATGATTATGCCAACATACTTGGGGCTGACAAGGCAAAACTGGAAGAAAAACTGATCCGTTATTCTGATTCTACCTCTACGCAAATTGTAGTGGTTACTGTTCCTACCATAAATGGCGAAGACATTGGGCTTTTAGCGCCAAAATGGGGCCATGCCTGGGGCATAGGTCAGGAAAAAGAAGACAACGGTGTTTTTATCTTATTGGCTGTAAAAGAAAGAAAAATATGGATAGCTCCCGGTTATGGCGTTGAAGACAGACTAACGGCAGGAATCAACGGAGAACTTATACGGAACATAATAATACCTGAATTTAAAGCAGGCAATTATTACCAGGGCCTGGATAAAGGTGCTGATGCCATTTTTGATGTATTGAAAGGAAAATACAAAGGGACCCGAAAAGGCTCTAACGGAGGAGAATCAAACTCTGGCGGCCTGGTCGTTTTCATCATTATTTTTATCGTTATTCTTTTTATTCTTTCCAAAAACAAGAACAACAGAAATGGCGGGAATCGTGGTGGCGGTTTAGACCTTTCTGACATCATTATCCTAAGTAGTCTTGGGCGCGGAGGCGGAGGCTTTGGCGGTTCTTCCGGAGGCGGATTTGGTGGCGGAGGCGGTGGCTTCGGCGGAGGTTTTGGTGGCGGCGGCTTTAGTGGCGGCGGTGCCGGAGGAAGCTGGTAAAAATATCACAATAAAAAAAGACTGCTGTTTAGCAGTCTTTTTTTTAAGTAATTGTTAGCCAAACTTAGCGCCTTTGCGTCTTTGCGTGCAATTATTTCTCGCAAAGGCGCTAAGGCGCTAAGCACAAACGATTTTAGTACACTAAAGTCTGAATCGCATGCGCAGGAATCGTGAGTTCTGACTCTGAATTACCTACAAACAATTTGTATTTGATTTCATTGTCTGATTGGTTCATCACTACAGTTACCATTTCTCCGTTTGTATTCAGGAATGTTGTGCTTAGCAATTGGCTTCTGCTGGCTGCCGTGCTCACTCTTTTAGCTTCCGGACGGATAAACTTTGAAAAATGCCCTATGTAATAATACGATGGCGTGTAAATTAACTTACCTGCCGTTAAATCTCCGTGAATTGGTGCAAAACAGAAGTTAGACACGTGGTTTGGCCCGCCTTTTTCATCGAGAAGAATGTTCCAGTCTGTCCAGGCAACCGTTCCGTTATTGAAATCGTTAATCATGTTGATTCCATAACGTTCCGCATTAGCCCAAAACTGATAACGTGCCGGATTAAATGCCTCGATGCAGCCTTCCGTAAACATCAGTTTCTTGTCAGGAAAAGAATCGGCTACTAATTTTACATTATCAAACATCGGTTTTCCGCCATTCCAGGTTTCATACCAATGGAAACCCATTCCCCAGGCATATTTTGAAGCTTCAGGGTCAGAATAGATTGTATTGGCACGTTGCACCATCAGGTCTCTGTTATGATCCCATACTACTATTTTTTTGTTTTCCAGCCCGTTCTTTTGCATAGTAGGACCTAAGTATTTTTTCAGGAAATCTCTTTCTTCTTCGGCCGTAAAAATACAGGACTCCCACGTTTGGGTTGCCATCGGTTCGTTTTGTACCGTGATTCCCCAAATCGGAATACCTTCTTTTTCATAGGCCTGGATGAATTTCACATAATAATTGGCCCAAGGCTGGTAAAATTCAGGAGCTAATTTTCCACCTTTCAGCATGCTTTTAGTGTCCTTCATAAACGCAGGAGGACTCCACGGGCTGGCATACAAAGTCATTTCTTTACCAGCCGTTTTCATCGCATCTTTAATAAGTGGAATTTTGTATTTTTTGTCGTGGTCGATTGAAAAGGATTTTAGTTCCTTATCATTTTCATTGACATAAGTATAACTCTCACTACTAAAATCAGAGCTATGAATGGTGGTGCGAATTAAAGAATAGCCTATTCCTTTTTCCCTGCTGTAATAAGCATCTAAAAATTCTTTTTGCTGTTGTTTTGAAAGTTTGGCAAAAACTTCGGCGCTTGCATCCGTAATTGCTCCGCCTATTCCCATGAAGGTTTGGAATTGCTTATCCGGGTTTACGAAAACCGAAACTTCGTTTTCCAAAGGTTGTTTTGCCGGCCTGAACTCAGAACCCGAAGTCGGGCTGAGTCTTAAACTGGTATTCTCTGCCGTGGTGAATACCTTGATTTTTTTTCCGCTTGCTACAAATGGCTTGTTTTTAGAATCCTGAGCGAATCCGGCAAAACAAGCCATTACTAACAATGCGCTTACTACATTTTTTTTCATTGAATATTTAATTTGGTCTGCTAATTTACCAAATAGAATATTAAATCTTCTAAAATGAGTGTTCTTAAAAGCTAAAACTATTCCCTTCTTTTTTCTTTCCCGCAAATTTTTCGATCTTATACGTGAGTGAGAACATAGCATATCTTTTCAATACCGTATTTTGGATATCCTGAATCGATTCCGGATTGATGTATCTTACGGCACTCTGGTTTTGGTTCAGCACGTCATAAACTTTAACCTTAAGTGTAAGTTTGTCTTCCATAAAGCTATATCCCAAACTTGTATTCAAAAGATAGAAATCCTTTTTATAGCCGTCAGAAATATTAGAATTGTAAGTATATCCAAAATCATTACCGAACACAAAATGCTTAGGCCAGTGGCTTGTGGTCTGTATCTTAAAATTATGCGTGAAATTAGACGAACTGTTCACCGAATAATTTTCATAGCTGGTTGTATTCCATGAGTAGGAATATGACGGCTCAATGGTCAGTAATTCTCCATAATCCCAGCCAATGCTCACCTGTGGTTCCAGGGTCAATCCTCTCGCTTCATAAAGAGCGTTATTGGTCAATCCTTTATTAAGGTTATAATTTGCATTTCCTCCGGCACTAAATCGGAACGTATGCTGTTCTTTTTTTATTGTTTTTCTCCAATTCAGCCCACCATAGCTATTATAGGTATCGTTTATATTCTGATAATTCGCCCTGTTAATCAAATCTACAGGATTAAAAACTCTTGAAAAAACAATTTGCTGTTCGAAATAATTAAAGCCTGTATATAAGTAAAACCCGGACTTAGAGGCATAATCATAATTATTATAGTTTAGGTGAAGGCTATGATTTTTTGTCGGATTCAGGTCAGGATTTCCCGAAACCTGGAATAATGGATTGGTCAGGTCAACCACAGGAAGTATCTGCTCTGCTGTTGGCAACTGCACATCAAAATTATAATACATGTAAAGCGATTTCGACTTCGAGAGCCTGAAATTCAGCCATGCATTTGCTGATGGATATACATAATTTTTATCAACCTGTGCAGTAGTCCCGTCGTATTGGGAAGTATTTTCCATGCGAATGACTTTGGTGCCCAACGTTACTCCTCCTGAATATTTTTTCTTCCTCAGATTTATGGAAGCATTCGGGTTAAACGTTCTTGTTTTTGACATCAGGCCATATGACAACAAGCTGTTAAACTCCGAATACTGTCCTGAGAGTGCGTTTCGATTGAATGTAGATTTGGTATTGTCATAATCTTTCCATTCATAGGAACCTCTAACCATTATACTTAACGAATCGGTTATAGGTTCCGAATATCCAATTCGGGTGTAGTAGCTATTGTCTTTTTCGACATCGTATACTCTCTGACGGCGAATATCTTCTGTCCTGTCCGGGTCCTGAAAGAAATAGGTTTCAGAGTTTGTTATATTGTCTCTATCATTACTTTTATTTGAGTTATTAAAAGTGACCCCAAAATTCCTTCCCTTTTTCTTGAATTTTTTATGAAGGTATAGTTCATTTCCAAAAGAAGAAGACGCATTATTTGATTTTGATGAATTGGTGCTTTCGTTGACCAGACCTAAATCGTTTGTAGAAGACTGTTCTGAAAAGTTTTTTGAAATCGTGTTGTTTTTCACCAAAGTTGGACGAACCGATAACGTCAGCGACGGATTAATCTTATATTCAAGTTCCAGATTAAAATTATGCCCATCACTTGTTCTTCTTGTCGTACCTGACGATTCCGTGATAAAAGAGCTGTTGGTACCGTTTTCAGATGTCAGAAAGTTTTCTGTGCGGCTACGCGTATCGTTATCTGTTTTAGAATTGGTATAAAAATAACTTCCGTTAGGCTCCAGTTTTTTGAACCATTCGTCTGCAAAGTTAAGTCCAATCATACTCGACTGCGTAATCCCTTCATTTCCGCCAAAGTTCATGCCGTCTATGCCAAAAGAACCATTACTGTTGCTATAAAAATTCCGTCCCCCACCCATGGCATCAAAAATCTCGTCCATAGAAAACCCTACGGAATTGATATTATTGGATGAGGCGAGAATACTTATTTTTTGCTTGTCCTTGAAATAATTTACCAGACCGCTAGATTCATACCGCTTGTCTGTACCGTATCCTCCTGTAAATTTCCCAAACAATCCTTTATTCTTATCTTCCTGTATGGTGATATTAATACTTTTATTATCGGAACTTGCCGCATCGCCAGAGAGTTTTTCTTCTTTTGTTTTTGTATCAGAAACCTGAATCTTATCTACGATTTCAGAAGGCAGGTTCTTTATGGCTACCTTCCCATCTTTCCCGAAAAATGATTTCCCATTGACAAGAATCTCATTGACTTCCTTTCCATTTACTTTTATCTTACCGTCTTTGTCTATTTCAACACCCGGCAATTTCTTAAGTAACGCTTCGACGTTAGAATCAGGACGCACTTTAAAAGAAGATGCATTGAATTCAAGCGTATCATTCTTGATTCGGATAGGCGGTGCTTCGCTTACAATCTCTACTTCTCCTAAAGTTGTAACTGCATCCGAAATAAAAATTTCTCCCATATCTATATCTGACGTCAATTTAGGAAATTCTTTTTCCCAGGTCTGATACCCCAATGACGCTACTTTTACAATGAATGGCTGGTTTAATTTCTTAACCGAAATGGAAAAGTTTCCGTTTTTATTCGAAATGGTGTAATCAATAACAGTTGAATCTTTTGCTGCTGTAATGTAGATGGTAGCTGATTCCAGAGGCAGATTTACCTCTTTACTGACTGCTTTCCCTTTAATGGTAAATGAATTTTGTCCAAACGCTGCGCACGATAAAAGGACGAAGAGAACTGGGAGGATGGTTCTTAGCATTAAAATGTACTTTTTGTTATAGTTTGTAAGAAAATAAAACTGCGAATTACAACTTTTATTATGGAAAGAAATAATTTCTTACAGAATTTTTAACAAATCATCAAAAAACAACAAATTAACCAGCATGTCAAAAAATTTGCTTATTCAACTCCCTTTTGAATAAAAAAGGGAACTGCTTTGACACCATATGACTTTATCTTAAAAGCAAATTTGTACTACACTAAAGGATAGAATTCATATTCAGACTTAAACTCTACCTTTTTGTGTAGCTCACATTAAATTTTTAATACTTAATTTTCGAATTCATTCGAATGTAACAATTTGCGCAAATATTTTAAACAACGACAGACCATTGTTTATTATTTAACATTCCTGAGATATGTGTTTAGTCTGTCCACAGAATAAGGAAATTAAGTAATTTATATGAAAAATTTAGCTTTAAAATCAGCGCTTTTATTCTTATTTTTTGGAGTTTTTTCATTCTGCAATAATGATTCTGAGATTACTAATCCGAATAAAAAAAACTCAAGTGATAGTTTTATTCTGCGACGAAGTCAATTGAATAACCCGCTTGAATATATAGGGGTAGCTCACAATACCTATATGAAGGAATTCATGAACCATTTAGAGTTAAGCCATAATAATAACGAATGGAAAGACATAGAATTTCTAAGTAGTGAATATAAAACACAATTTTCTAAAATATCAAATGAAGCATTTCTTAAACTTTTTCCAAAGTCTAATTCAACTACTGCGAAACAAGAAATTTTCTACAACGATTTAAAAATTAACGAATGGTTTGATAACGATTCGACAGATGAGTTATCGCTAGCTAAGGCAGTACTAAACGAAAAAGCGACTTCTAAAGACAAGGAGTATACAATGAATCTGCTCCATGATGTCTATAACGCCATTAATAAAGCTAGTGATGACCAAAGCGCATACAAAGAATTAGAAAAAGTTATTGTTTATCATGAAAATTTAATTTTGGCAGAAAATTGGGAGTCTAACGAAGATTATGCTCTTGGGACATTGGCAGTCGCTAAATACTCTACGGAGTTTTGGAAGAATTATGATTTCTCAAAATTTTCCAGAAATAATTTTGGTTATGCAAACAGAAAGAAAAACCCGAGAAGCTCTATAATTGTTGGTGCTGATATTGCAGGATATGTTATTGGCGGAGTAGTTGGCGGTGTTGCTGGAGTCGCAGTTGGCCCAGTAACTCTTGGAGCTGGCACGGTTGCAGGTGTACTTGGAGGCAAAGCACTTGGTGCTTGGTCAGGATCAGCAGCGGCAGCTACCGCTATTGCAATATATGATGCTTGGAGTGATTGGTTCAATTAATCTGAAATCAAGCACTATGTTTTCATTTTTAAAAAAACAAAATATAAGCATTAAATTGTCAATCTTATTTACCTTATATTTTTCTGGCTCAATAGGTATTGCCCTTATTTATATTTTTAACGTTGAAAACAATATTATTTTTCATTCTGTTTTCTTTTTGTTAGTTATATTCATTAACAGGCAATCAATGGAATTCTATGAGCAAAAAAACAAATTCAATGTATTTTTATTTTTTTCAATACTTCCTTTTATCATTTATGCAGTGCTAATCTTATTATTAAGAAATAACTATTTTTTACAATACAAGCTATTAATTATACCTCCAATATTTTTAAGTTTTTATCAAATGTCAAAAATTGTTAGAATAGGCAAATAACCAAAACAGGGTTATCCAAATAAAGGATAACCCTGTTTCTTTTGAATATAATTGTCAGAGCAAACACAAATATGTCTACATAGTGAACATTAAATCATTGCTATTATTTTTCTCTGATGTAAATATCAATCGGCACTCCTGAAAAGTCCCAGTTTTCACGGATTTTGTTTTCGAGAAAACGTTTATAGGGTTCTTTTACATATTGCGGCAGGTTGGCAAAAAACACAAACTGCGGTGTTGGAGTTGGCAACTGCATGCAGAATTTGATTTTTACATACTTCCCTTTTAAGGCCGGTGGCGGATAGTTTTCGATAATCTTGAGCATGTGGTCGTTGAATTTCGAGGTAGCAATTCGCTGTTTTCTGCTTTCGAATACTTTTACCGTTTCTTCCAAAGCCTTTAGCAAACGCTGTTTGGTTAAGGCCGAAGTAAAAATGATTGGCACATCTGTAAAAGGCATTAATTCCTTGCGGATTTTAGCTTCGTATTCTTTGGTTGTCATGGTATCTTTTTCAACCAAATCCCATTTGTTAACCAGAATAACGATTCCTTTTCTGTTTTTTTCTGCCAGCCAGAAAATATTCTGGTCCTGACCTTCAAAGCCTCTGGTTGCATCAATTATAAGAATACATACGTCTGAATGCTCTATAGCACGAACCGAACGCATGACAGAATAAAACTCAAGGTCTTCTTTTACTTTTGCCTTACGACGGATTCCAGCCGTATCGACAAGGTTAAATTCAAAACCGAAACGGTCGAATTTGGTATCAATAGCATCACGGGTAGTTCCCGCAATGTCGGTTACAATATATCTTTCTTTTCCAATCAGTGCATTGATAAAACTGGATTTACCCGCATTTGGACGTCCTACCACTGCAAAACGAGGCAATTCCAATTCTTCTTTTGTAGGTTCCGGCTTTTCAGGGAAAGCTTCAATCAGGGCATCTAATAACTCCCCTGTTCCGCTTCCGGAAATACTGGCAAATGTGTAGTAATCTCCCAAACCTAAGTTATAGAACTCGACCGCGTCTTTTTCACGCATGGCATTGTCAACCTTATTCACCGCCAATAAAACCGGTTTGGTGACTTTACGCAATAATTTTGCAACGGCTTCGTCCATTGGCGTGATGCCCTCTTCTACGTCAACGACAAAGATGATAACATCAGCTTCATCAATAGCCAGTTCTACCTGTTTTCTGATTTCGCCTTCAAAAACGTCATCTGAACCACGAACGTAACCACCGGTATCAATTACCGAAAATTCCTTTCCATTCCATTCACTTTTGCCGTAATTCCTGTCACGGGTCACACCCGAAACTGAATCTACGATAGCTTCTCTTCTTTGAATCAACCTATTAAAAAGTGTTGACTTTCCTACATTTGGCCTTCCAACAATGGCAACGATATTGTTCATACTGTTTTTAAAATATTTTGCAAAGGTACGGTTTTTGTTTCAAGTAAAAAGCGGAAAGTTCAGGCCTTATCGTTTCGTGCCATTTCTAACCTTAAATCTTTAACGACAATTTAGCATTTTCAGCAAAATAAAAATAATCGTTTTGCTGTTATAGGAATTATTATGGAACTTGATAAAAACATACAACTTCGTCCCAAATTCGAGCAGTTTTCGCCTAAGACAATTGGCGAGATAAAGTCTACGTATGAAAAAATTAAAACTTTTGCATCGGAAGATTTTAAGTTTCGAAATGCCGGAAACCACATCTGGCTAGGGGTTGGAATGTTCCGAAGAGAGTTCTGGTCGCCTTCGCTACACATTGAACTGGATTCTTATGAAGACGGCAGAACTTATGTGAAAGGAATTTTTGGCCCTGACCCAATCTTATGGTTTATTTTTCTGGCAATGCATTTTATTGTAGGCGGACTGTTTATCGTTTTCGGAATAATTGCCTATTCCAAATGGACGCTTTCGCAATCTAACAGTTTTGATCTCTTTATGATGTCTGTTCTTTCTATTATCTGGCTGCTATTGTATTTTGTAGCCCGGATCCACAGAAAGAAAGGAGCCGCCCAAATGCGCGAACTCTTTTCATTAGCCCACAGGATTATTGCCTGATTATTTGTTGTTATAGCCGAATCTTCTTAATTGGTAAGCATTGCTTCTCCAATCTTTGTTTACTTTTACAAAAAGCTCGATATGAATTTGCTTTCCGAAGAATTTCTCCAGGTCTTCACGGGACTGAACGCCCACTTTTTTTAGTGCCAATCCTTTGTGACCGATGATGATTCCTTTTTGGGTGTCGCGTTCTACCATGATAACAGAACGGATACGGATGATGTCTTCATCTTCTAAAAACTCTTCCGTTTCGATTTCTACAGAATAAGGAATTTCTTTTTCGTAGTTCATCAGAATTTTTTCACGGATAATCTCATTGACAAAAAAACGTTCCGGTTTGTCTGTCAAGGCATCTTTAGGATAAAATGGCGGTGATTCCGGTAAAAGTTCTATGATTCTGGCAAATACTTCTTTTACGTTGAAATTTTCCAGGGCAGAAATCGGATACAGCTCAGCATTCGGAACTTTTTCTTTCCAAAGTGCCATCTGCTCTTCCAATTGTTCCTGGTTTGATTTGTCTATTTTGTTTAAAAGCAGCAATACGGGAATCTTGGCATGAATAATCTTATTGAAAAAGGCTTCATCTTTCAGTTCTTTTTCTCCCACCTCAACCATATAGATTAACACATCAGCATCTTCAAAAGCCGATTTAACGAAATCCATCATGGACGATTGCAGTTCATAGGCAGGTTTGATGATTCCCGGTGTATCTGAAAGCACAACCTGAAAATCTTCCCCATTCACAATTCCCAAAATCCTATGACGTGTGGTTTGCGCTTTTGATGTAATGATTGACAGGCGCTCGCCTACAAATGCATTCATCAATGTAGATTTACCTACGTTCGGATTTCCAATAATATTTACAAAACCTGCTTTATGTGACATCTCAAAAATAATTTATGCTGCAAAGGTAGTCATATCACCCCAATACAGGAAATAAAACATTTTTCAGAAAAAAGCTTGTTATTTAAGATAATCGTTGTAAATTTGCACCCGAAACATCGCGGGATAGAGCAGTAGGTAGCTCGTCGGGCTCATAACCCGAAGGTCACTGGTTCGAGTCCAG